>DASSPG010000050.1:0-11155 GCA_035699725.1 Candidatus Limnocylindrales bacterium
GGGTCAACGCAGCGATGGCGTGCTCAGGCGCGACAGCCGCCGAAGCTAGCTCTCGTCCGCCTCGTCGAGCTCCTCCTCGAAGGCCTCGTCGGTCGTGGACTCCGGCGGCAGGACACGATCGAGATCCTCGATCTCCTCGTCCTCCTCGTCGTCCTCGAGGTCCTCCTCCAGGTCCATCTCCTCGCGGACAAGGGTGCCCTTGGTGTAGGGCCGCAGGTCGGTCGACTTCGCCGCAGTCGGGAAGGACACCTTCCCGTAGTTGCGCGGGTCCTGGTAGACCTCCCGGATGATGATCCGGACGTCCTTGTCGCCGAGCGACGTCACGCCGGCGGCGTACTTGTTCCCGTCCGCCATGAGCTTGAGCAGGCGGGCCGCGACGCGCGGCTCGACGATCCCGATCCGCATCCCGTTGCTGAACGCGATCAGTCGTCCGCTGTCCGGGGTCAGCTCGACCGCGTCGCCCGGGTTGACCTGGGCCAGCTTGCGGGGATTGGGCAGGTCGGTCAGGAACGCGAACCCGGTCTTGCCGGTCTCCTCGACGAAGATCGAGACCGCGGCCTTGCTGCCCTCCTGGGCGGGGACCGTCTTCTCGCCGGCGTCGACGAGCAGGATCCGGAGCCGGTCGATGTTGCGCTCGGCGATCCGGTTCGTCGGATCGAGCGCGAGCGCCGTCTGGTAGTGCTCTCGGGCCTGGCCCAGCTCGCCCTGCTCCCAGAGGGCCTTCGCGAGGCGGTTCTCCGCCTCGGCATCCGGCCCGAGCTCGAGGATCCGCTGGTTCGTCCCCGCAGCCTCGGCCCACTGGGCCGCCGTCGCCTGGGCGATCGCCTGGTCTGCCAGCTGCCGCTTCAGCCGGGTCTGGTTGACGGCGCTCGCTGCCGGGGTCTCGACGTCGGGAAAGGTCACAGGGAGAGTCTCCGTTTCGTAGGGGTGCGAACCCGTCGGGACGGCCGAAGCCGGGTGCCGGAGGCCGATCGGGCGGGCAAGGACTTGTAGCATCGCCGGCCGGGCGCGTCAAATCCGCGAGGCATCACGGAGACCACGGCTCGGCGTCGCGGACGCGGTTGCGCTGGCCGCCACAGCGCGGACCGATTCTGCGTCCTGTCCGCCGTGACCGACGATGATCCAACGATGATCGACACGGGGACCGGGACCGACAACGGACGGCACGACGGCCGGCGGATCGGCGGGCCGGGCAGCCGCCGCCGACGGGCCCTGCTCGGCCTGGCCGGCACCGTGGCCGTGACCGTGCTCGTGGTCGCGACGATCGGCGGCGGCCCGATCCGTCCGGGACCCTCGACGCCGCCCGGCCGCAGCCCGGACGGCGCCGGGACCAGCGAGCCCTCGATCCCGGCGCCGGTCGTCTACTACGAGGTCCTCGACGCCGCCGGTTCGAGCCTGATGGAGCGCCGCCTGGACGGTCGATCGCTGGCCCGGCGCGTTGCGCAGCGCACCGACGTCGACTACGGCCGGACGTGGTCGGTCGATCCCGCCGGGACGCTCGCGGTGGCGATCGTCCCCGGCATCGACGAGCAGGAGCTGGCGGCGATCGACATCGCGACGGGCCAGCCGCGCTGGTCCGTCCGAACCCCGGTCGCCCCGCTCGACGCGGCCGTCTGGTCCGGGGACGGGCGACGCTTCGCCATCGCCACGCTCGGAAGCGACGCCCGGCGGCGCGAGGCGATCGTCGTCGACGCCGCGACCGGCCAGTTCCGCGGCATGGAGATCCCCGAGGACGCGATCCTCCAGGGGTTCGAGTCCGACGGCCGGCTGATCGTCCGCCGGCGGCTGGCGACCGCGGAGGCCGAGGCGGCGTGGCAGTTCCTCCGGATCGACCCCGCGACCGGCGACGGCCGGCCCGTCACGGCGCCGCCGCCCGTCGGCCCGGCCACCGACGGGATCGAAGACGTCCACCCGGCCGCGGGACTCGCCGTCGACGCCGTCGTCGCGGCCGGCGCCGACGGCACGACGATCCGTCTCTGGTCACTCGCGGGTGGCCCGGCCCGCTCCATCGCGACGCTGTCCTCGATCGACCGGATCGCGATCGATCCGGCCGGGACGGGCGTGGCCATCGGCGCCGCCCAGACGATCCGGTTCGTCCGGTTCGACGGCGGCTCCAGCGACATCTTCAGCGGTCCCGATCCCGTCGCGGACTTCGGCTGGTCGGCGGGCGGGGACTACCTGGCCGTGGCGACGGACCGCGGCGGCTCCAACCTGACCGTCGTGGAGTGGGCGACCGGCCGGACGGTGACGCTGCCCCAGCCCGACCTGGTCGCCCAGTCGCTGTTCGTCCGGATCGTGGGTGGCCCTCCCCTGCCGGCCGATCCGCTCCCGGCCGACGAGCCGCGTCCGTCCGCCACGCCGGCCCCGAGCGGGCCGGACGTCGCCGGGTTCGATGGCGTCTTCAGTGGTTGGGTCGAGGATGACGGCGCGCGGCGCAGGGCGCGCGTCGTGCGCCTCACGCCGACCGAGGGCGGCGGCGTCCGGGTCGCGGCCGCGATGCCGCCGATCGACCTCGGACCGGTGGACGTGCCGGACGAAGGCGGCCCGCCGATGGTCATCCTCCCGCGCCCCGCCAGCAACGACGTCCTCGTCTGGCTGGCCACGCCCGACGGGAGCCGAGGCTGGCTCTGGGACGGCAGAGACGGCCTGACTCCCCTGGCACTGCCCCCGGACTGGCCGGCCGATGCCTACGACCTCGCCTGGCGGCCGGACGGAGGCGCCCTCGCCGCCAGCGCCGGCCGGCCGTCCGATGACGGTGGGTTCGAGGGGATCTTCGTGGTCGCCGCGCCCGGCGACCGTGCCACGACGGTGATCCCGATCGTCGGCGCGTACGATCGGCTGGAGGGCTGGTGGTCCGACGCGGAGCTCCAGGTCGGCCACGGGATCTGCGCCGAAGGCTGCGAGGGACGGTACGCCGAATCGGCGCGGCTGCGCATCCGCGACGGCCGCCAGGTCGAGCTCACCGTCGCCGATCGCGCCCGGGGCGCGATCGACAACGTGACCTGGAACGGCACCTCCATCGAGCTGTCCCTGATCAACGACGATGGATCCGACGACATCGTCATCGCCTGGCCTGCCGCGCTCGGGTCCGGCGACGAGGTCGACGTGCTCGGCTTCGGCGCCGATGGCCGAACGCTCCTCGTCGCGCACCAGACCGCAGATGGGGTCGAGGTCCACGCGGTCGCGGATCCGGTCGGGCGCGCCGTCGACGGCCGCGTGCCGGATCCCGCCCCGAGCCTGCTCGGGCGCGTGTCCGGGCGCGGCCTCCGGATCGAGGTGTCGTCCGACGCCGCCTGGGCGCTGGCCGCCGACCGGATCGACAACGTCCGCCTCGTGCGCCTCGCGGACGGGCGGGCCTGGCCCCTCGATCGCGACCGCCTGCTGGCGTGGGTCAGCCGATGAGGCGCACGTTCCAGAACACGACCACGGCGCCGAGCCCGGCCAGCACGACCGTCTCCCAGATGAAGCGGGCGTCGCGCCGTCGCGCCGGCGGCGTCGCGTGCAGGCTGTCCCACAGGTAGAACAGGAGCATCAGCAGAGCCGGACCGATCAGCCGCGGGATGCCCATGGCGCGGAGCGCCGCAGCTCCGATCGCGATCGCCGTCGCGTAGGTCAGGGCGGCCCAGGTGGCGTCCCTGGCAGTCGCGTCCCGGAGGGCCGCCGTTCGATAGCCGAGCAGGCCCGCGATGACGGCGTCCGCGAGGGCGAGGAGGGCGAGATCGCCGATCGGCAGCGGTCGGACGGGCGCCCCCGCCGGTTCGAGGCCGGCGATCCCCCCCGGCACGATCGCCGCGACGCCGGTGAACGCCACGAGCGCCACGACGAGGATCGCGACGAGGGCCCGGGAGCGATCCCCATCGGACGGCCGCTCTCCGGCGGACGCGATCCTGGCCTCCACCGAGAGCGCAGCCCTCACGAGCAGCCCCACGAGCACGAGTGCCGGGGCGATCGCCAGGCCGAGCGGGACGAGGCGGATGGCGCCGAGGCAGCCGATGGCCGCGACGGCGGGCAGGAACAGCGATTCGATCGGGACGCCGCGCTCACCGACCGGTCCGTCGTCGTCGCCGAGCACCTGGAGGCCGCCGAGGATCATCGCCCCGAGGAGGAGCACGGCCGTCACCCAGAGCAGCGACCCCGACAGGACGGCGGCCAGGGCGACGATCGTGGTCGCGACGACGACCAGGTCGCGTCGCGCGAGCGCCGCGACCGTGCCTCCCGGCGGGTCCGCGGGCGGCCGCAGGTGGCGCCCGAGCCCGGCCGGGCCGACCCGCGGTGCGTGCGTCGTGGGGGACGGTGACGGCGTCATCGGCCCGGATGGTACGCGCTGGTCAGGCGCCGAGGCGCTCCGATTTCGCGCCGACCCACGCGAGGAGATCGGCCCGCGACCGGGTGTTCAGGACGTCCCCCGCCGTGACCCACCCGCGCCGGGCCTGGAGGACGCCGAACCGGACGTCGTCGAGCTCGCGGGTGTGATGGGCGTCCGAGTCGATCGCCAGGATGCAGCCGGCGGCAACCGCTCGCCGGGCGCGCTCGGCCGAGAGGTCGAGGCGGTGCGGCGAGCCGTTGACCTCCAGCGCCGTCCCGGTTCGGGCCGCCGCGTCGTACACCGCCTCCCAGTCGAGGTCGAGATCGTCGCGGGTCTGGATCATCCGGCCGGCCGGGTGGGCGATGATGTCGACATGGGGGCTCCGGATCGCGTTCAGGGTCCGGCGCGTCAGCTCGACGCGGGACTGGCGCCGGGCGACGTGGACCGAGGCGACGACCACGTCGAACCGGGCGAGCAGCTCATCGTCGTAGTCGAGCTGGCCGTCGGCCCGGACCTCGAGCTCGCAGCCGTGGAGCAGGCGGAACCCGTCGGGCGGAGTCTCCGGCGGAGCCGTGCCGGCAGCCTCCTCCGCGGCGAACCTGGCGTTGAGGTCCGCGATGATCGCCCGCTCGAGCTCGACCCGGTCCGGCGTGAGGCCCTTCGCGATCGCGAGCGACTGGCTGTGGTCGGTCAGGACCTGGTAGGCGTATCCGCGCCGGCGGGCGGCCTCGGCCATGACCTCGATCGGATGGCTGCCGTCGCTCCAGTCGCTGTGGCTGTGGCAGTCGCCGCGGAGGTCGGCCTTCGTCACGAGGTCCGGCAGGGTGCCGGCCAGCGCCGCCTCGAACTCGCCCTCGTCCTCGCGCAGGGCCGGCTCGATGTAGGGCAGTCCGAGGAACGCGTACGCCTCCTCCTCCGTCGCGAACGTCCGGAGCTCGGCCGCCGCGCCGGTCAGCGGCTCGCCGTCGTCGCCGATCCGCACGAAGCCGTGCTCGGACAGGCTCCAGCCGCGATCGCGCGCCAGCGCCCGCAGCCGGACGTTGTGCTCCTTGCTGCCGGTGAAGTGGATCCGGTAGGTCCCGGCGGTCCCGGGCGGCATCACCATCAGGTCGACCTGCGGTCCACGGAGCAGCCGGATCGCCGACTTGTGGGCGCCGCGCGCCACGATGTGGTCCACGCTGCCGAGCTCGGTGAAGCGCGCCATCAGCGCGGTCGGGTCGCTGGTCTCGGCGAGGAGGTCGAGGTCCCCGATGGTCTCGCGGCCGCGGCGGTACGACCCCGCGGGTTCCACCGAACGCACGCCGGGCACGTCGTGAAGGAGCCCGACCAGCGCCTGGACGTGCTCCTCCGCCCGGTGGAGCAGCAGCCGCTGCGGCTGGGACTCGAGGCGGGCGATCCCCTCGAGGATCATCTGCTCGGTCCGCTCCGACAGGCCGCGCACATCGCGGATCCGTCCCTGCTCCGCGGCCGCTCGGAGCTGGTCCATCGTCTCGACCCCGAGCTCCTCGTGGAGCTGGCGGACCGTCTTCGGGCCGAGGCCCGGGATCCGGAGCAGCTCGACGAGGCTCGCCGGCACCTCCGTGCGGAGACGCTCGAGGTACAGAATCCGACCTGTCGTCACGAGTTCGGAGATCTTCTCGCCGATCGCCTGGCCGACCCCCGGGATCTTTGGCGCCGTCCCGGCCCGGTAGGCGGCCACGAGATCGATCGGACTCCGGCCGAGCGCGTCCGCAGCCCGGTGATAGGCGATCGTCTTGAACGGGATCTCGCCCTGGACCTCGAGGATGTCGCCGATCTCGTGGAACACCCGCGCCAGGTCGCCGTTGGTCAGGTCGGCGGCCTCGTCGGCGCGGACGCTCGCGGGCGGCTCGTCCTCGTCGTGGTCACGATCGTGGTCGGCCGGCGCGGGTGCCGCCCGTCGCGGCGATCGGTCCCTGGGCATCGACCCGATGGTAGCGCCGTCGGACGCCTGGCCCGGCCGGACGGCGGCGGCGCCACCACGGGCGGCCGCGGCCGACGCCTCAGGCGGCGACCACCCGGTCGCGGCCGGCTCGCTTCGCCTCGTACAGCGCCCGGTCCGCCTGCTCGATCGTGCGGGTGATCGGCTCGTCCGGGTCGGTCGCGACCGCCGCCCCGACGGACACGCTCACACCCGGAACGCCGTGCCGCGTCAGGTCGAGGGCGCCCACCGCCGCGCGCACGCGCTCGCCGACCTCGACCGCGACCGCCGGCGTCGGGTTCCGGAGCAGAACCGCGAACTCCTCGCCACCGTAGCGAGCCGGCACGTCGTCCTCCCGGACGGCGCCGACGATGGCCCCGGCGACCGCGCGCAGGACCTCGTCACCGACCGGGTGGCCGTGGCGATCGTTCAGCGCCTTGAACTTGTCGATGTCGACCATCAGGACTCCAACGCTGTCCTCGGCCCGGCGGCGCCGTGCGAGCAGCGCACAGAACTCGTCGAAGTAGCGCCGGTTCGGGAGGCCCGTCAGGCCGTCCGTGGACGCGCGCTCCTCCGCCTGGCGGTGCGAGTAGGCGCGAGACAGGGCGGCCGAGGCCTCGACCGACGCGCCTGCGAGCAGGCGCTGGGCGGCGGCCGGCCACGGTCCGGCGGTCCGGCGCGAGATCAGGAGCGCCCCGATCATCCCGCGGTCGGTCGTGAGCGGAACCACGAGCGTGTTGCGGAGCCCGAAGACCGCGCGCGCCCGGCGCGCGATCCGCTCCGCGACCAGCCGATCCGGATCGAACGCCCGCCCGGCGCGACCGGCCACCTGCCCGGCATCGTCGCTCCGGCCGGCCTCGCCGGGCTGCGCCCGTCGGGAGCGAAGCGGCTGGCGACCGTCACCCTGGACCAGGCCCGGCGCCGGCCCGACGGCCGGCATCCGGCGGCCGCTGCGATGGGCCGTTCCCGACGCGGTGCCGAGCGCGATGGTGCTCAGGTCCGGCCCGAGCGGGGCGGTGCCCAGGTCCGGCCCGACGGCGGGCGGGATGCCCGTCCCAGCGCTCGTCACGGCACCCGCCTCGATCGGGATCGGCACCGCGACCCGGGTGACGACGGGCTCGGGCGCGTCCTCCAGATCGCCGATCGGGAAGAGGGTCGAGGACGTGCTCCCGCCGGACCGGGCGTTGACGAGCGTCGCCTCGAGGACCCGGGCATCGGGCCGGCGGCGGACGATGACGATGTGATCCGCGTCGGTCCCGCTGCCGAGCTCCTCGACGATCGCGCCGAGGATCGCGTCGGGCGACACCGAGCGCGACAGGCCCTGGAGGATCCGGGCAAAGCTCTCCGCCTCGGCGCGCCGGCCGGATTCGAGGTCGCGGACGGCGCTCCGGTGGCGGAACGCGGCCGTCCCGGCGGCCACGACGAGGATGGCCACCAGCCAGTCGCTCAGGCCGGTCACGAACCAGAGGCGAGCGGCGGCCACCAGGCCGAGGAGGACGAACGCACCGGTGAAGGCAAGCCATGAGCGGTGGATCCGCGGATCCTCCACCCTCGACCGTCGCTGCCTGATCGGATTCGTCACCTTCGGGGCTGAGGATGACGGTCCGGTGGCCTCCGTCGCAAGCCGGCGGCGTAGTACTTCCGGCGGCGCCCGGGCAGTACCTTCGGCTGGTCAGGCGCCGGCTTCGGTGTCTCCCTTCCGCCGGGCTCGCTTCATCCGGTACAGGGCGGCGTCCGCCACCGCGATCATCTCGGCCGCCGTGCGCCCGTCGGCGGGGAAGGTCGCGGTGCCGATCGAGACGCCGATCGGGACGGCGATCCGCCCGTCGCACGCGAACGGGGCGGCGGCGAACGCCGCGACCAGCCGCTCGGCGGTGCGCGCGGCTTCGTCGTGGTCCGCCTCGGGCAGGAGGATTGCGAACTCGTCGCCGCCGTAGCGGGCGGGCACATCCGAGGCGCGGAGCGTGCGCCGGATCAGCTCGGCGGTCCAGCGCAGCACGTCGTCGCCCAGGAGGTGGCCGAACGTGTCGTTGACGATCTTGAAGTCGTCGAGGTCGAGCATCAGGAGGCTGAGCGGCCGGCGCCCCCGACGGGCCCTGACGGCCTCCTGGCCGAATCGCTCGTGGAGGTAGCGATGGTTGAAGAAGCCGGTGAGCGGGTCTCGATCGGCCAGGGCCCGCGCCTCCTCGTACAGCCGGGCGTTCTCGAGGGCGATCGCTGCTTCGTTCGCGATCGTCCGGACGAGGGCGAGGCGGTCCCCATCGAGCGCGACCGGCCCGCGCGAGAACAGCTCGACCAGGCCGATCGACACGCCCGATGCGACGAGCGGCAGCATCACGACGGCCCGCTTGCCCTCGGCCCGGAGGAGCGCGACCTCGGCCGGGTCGGCCGCACGATCGGCGGCGTCGACGACGACGACGGCCTGTTCGTCGAGCACCCGCTTCGTCAGCGGATAGGTCGCGATGTCGAAGAACGGCTGGAGCTCCGCCGGCGGGATGGGCGGGTAGTAGCCGAGACTGGCGACCCGATCGTTCGGACGATCCCAGGCCGAGATCGCGCACTCGTCGATCGCCGTCACGGTCACCAGGTGGCGGGCCAGGACGTTGGCGACCTGGCGTCGGTCGAGGCTGGCCGCCAGCTGGCTGCTCACGTCGAGCAGGAGCCGCAGCTCACCGGCGAGCGCCTCGCTCCGTGCCAGGTTCCGGGCGGACTCGAGCGCCGTCGCCGCCTGGTCGGCGAGGATCGAGAGGAGCCGCAGGTCCGTCGAGTCGAACTGGCGCAGCCCGAGCTTGGACAGGGTGATCACGCCGACGACCTCGTCGTCGTAGCGCATCGGCACCACGAGCATCGATTCGTCGACGTCGTCCGTCCCCGGGATCGTGGCGCCGCGGGGGTCGGCGTTCGCGTCGTGGACGAGCATGGGCTCGCCGTGGAGTCCCACCCAGCCGGTGAAGCCGACGCCGAGCCGAGTCCGGAGCAGGTCCAGGTCGACCAGCTCGTAGGCCCCGACCCGGCCCTCGAACGCGATCGGGACCAGCTCGCCGCTCGGCTCGAGGACGTAGACCCGAGCGTTGTGGTAGTCGATGATCCGGCCGGTCTCCTCGACGACGGCCCGGCCGACGGCCTCGCTGCCCTCGGCCCGGCTGAGCCGGGCGGCGGCGGCCTGGAGGACCTCCAGCTGGCGGGCGAAGTGTTCGGCGCTGGACGGAGTCGGGGGCTCGGCCCCCGCGATCGCGGACGGCGTCACGGTCGCGCGGGTCGGTGCGCCAGGCTTCGGCAGCCGAGTTCGCAGACGTCCTCGGTGAACCGGACGCGGCTGGGCCGTGCCCCGCGACGCCGGGTTCCGGTGGGCGGATGGGCGCTCATCGGGCTCACGGTCCCACGGCAGCGGCAACGGTGCCGCCGGTCCGAGGTACCAGCCGGTGAGGGCGAACGTACCGCCGATCAGGCCCCGACCGGTTCCCTCCGGCGGGATCGCCCCGCGCCCGGGGCGGGGCGGTCGGGCTGATCACCGCGGACCGTCGGGTGGCCGGCAGCCCGCCAGGCCGGGACGCCGTTGGCGACCCACGCGACGTCGGCGAAGCCGGCCGAGCGCAGGATGGAGGCAGCGACGCTCGCCCGCAGCCCGGACGCGCAGACCGTCGCGATCGGGCGATCGGTCGGCAGCTCCGCGAGGCGATCCGGGAGCGAGCCGGCGGTGATGTGGATGCTGCCCGGGATATGGCCGGTCTCGTACTCGTTGGCCTGGCGGACGTCGATGACGAGCGGTGCCTCGGCGCGACCCGCGCGGGCCATCAGCTCCGCGAGCTCGCCGACGGTGAGGCGCCCGCTCGATTCGAGCGGTCCCCCGCCGTCGGCCCAGGCACCGAAGCCGCCCTTCAGATGGCCGAGGACGCTGCGCTCGGCCCCGATCCGGAGCGCCTGGCGAATGGCCTCGTCCCAGTCCGAGGCCCGTTCCAGGACCAGGACGAGCGGCCGCTCCGGGTCCACGACCCAGCCGAGCCAGGTTCCGAATGACGGCCCGAGCGGGATCGACTGCGAGCCCGGCGCATGCGCGACGGAGTGCTCGGCGGCCGGTCGCAGGTCGAGGAGCAGGGCGCCGTCGGCGAGGGCCGCACGGGCGGCGCCCAGGTCCATCGGGCGCGGGTCGGGGACGCGGCCGCCGAGGAGCGCGGGCCCGGCCTGGTTCGTCGGGCGCATCCGGGCGAAGTAGCGCGGAACGGCCGGCTGGCCGCGCAGGAGGCGCTTCGCGAACGCCTCGACGTCCGCCACCGCGACGAGCGGGTTGTGGCGCCGTTCGTAGCCGATCGTGGTCGTGGGCGTGCTCGCGATCCCGGTTGCGCACAGGGAGCCTGCCCCGTGCGTCGGGTGGACGACGACGTGATCCTCGTGACGCAGGACGACGTCGTGCAGGCTCCGGTGCATGTCGTGGGCGTACGCCTCGGCCCGCTCCTGGCCCAGGAGATCCGTCCGGCCGACGGCGCCGACGAGGAGCGAGCCGCCGCTGAAGAGGATTGCGGCATCCTCGCCACGGGCCAGGTCTGCCACGGCGTAGGCAACGTGCTCGGGCGTGTGGCCGGGCGTGTCGCGGCCGGTGAACCGGAGCGACCCGACGTCGAAGGTCTCCCCGTCGCGGACGGGCCCGTGGTCGTGGCGGAGCTCCGCCCCGGCGCCGATCACATGGCGGGCGCCGGTCAGCGCGGCGAGCTCGCGGCCACCCGAGACGTAGTCGTTGTGGAGGTGGGTCTCGACGACGTGGCTGATCCGCACGTCGAGCTCCCGTGCAGCGTCGAGGTAGGCGTCCACGTCACGCCGCGGATCGACGACCGCGGCGAGGCCGGCGGTCTCATCGGCGATCAGGGTCGAGAGGTGGCCGAGCCCCTCGACCCGGAACTGGCGAATCTGCATGG
>DASSPG010000051.1:0-1139 GCA_035699725.1 Candidatus Limnocylindrales bacterium
TGCAAGGCGGCGAAGCGGATCCTCGTGATCAACAAGGACGCCGACGCGCCGATCATGTCGCGCGCGAACTGGGCCGTGATCGGCGACCTCCACGAGGTCGTGCCGGCGATCAGCGCGGAGATCCGGCGGGTGACCGGACGCACCTGACAGCAGGACGGCCGGGCCGCCACGAGGACGACCCGGCCGACCGGATGGCGAAGCTGCTCCCGCGATCAGCTCGCCGGGCGGATGTTCTGGTTGCGGTGGAACACGTTCGTCGGATCCCACGCGGCCTTGATCGCGGCAAGTCGCGCGTACGTGGCCGGCGGGTAGGCCTCGTGCACGCGGGCCTCGCCCTCGTCGCCCAGGAAGTTCGAGTACACGCCGCGTGCCTGCGGCCGCAGGGCCGTGTGGAGCCCGCTCGCCCAGGCGGCCGCGTCCGGGCGCGCGGCGGGATCCTCGAAGCCGGCCATGATCATGACCATGAACCGGGCGTCGCGATGTGCAAACGCGGTGGCATCGGCCGGGACGCGCGCCATCTCGCCGCCCAGGATCCGGAAGTGGAACATCGCCATCGGCGTGGGTGATGCGAGCACCGACGCGATCGCGAGCTCCGCGGTCGACGCGTCGAACGAGGTCAGGAACGACGACCGGATCTCGTACGCGGCAGGCGGCTCGGCCTGGGCAGTGAACTGGTAGATGCCGGCATACGGCATCGGTGCCATGAGGTCCGCGATCGGCCCAAGCGCCCGGAACGGCGCCATGACCGCCGGCCCGTCAGCCGGATCGCCCGCGTACACGGCGGTGACGTAGAGGATCAGCTTCCCCACCCACTCGGGCGGCAGGAACGGCATCGGCGGCGCAACGACCATGTCGGTGATCGTCGTCAGCTCCTCGGGCGCCGCCTCGGCGGCGCGGGCGACGCCGACGATCGTCTCGACCGTCGCCGGCAGCACGATCGCGCCGGTGTACGTCGTGCCGACCGGCACGGCGCGGTAGATGAAGCGGGTGACGATCCCGAAGTTGCCGCCGCCACCGCGCACCGCCCAGAACAGGTCGGCGTGCTCGCGGGCGTTCGCGCTGACGATCCGCCCGTCGGCGGTGACGATCTCGACGCCCTCGAGGTGGTCGATGGCGAGGCCGTGCCGGCGCGCCAGGTA
>DASSPG010000052.1:0-2975 GCA_035699725.1 Candidatus Limnocylindrales bacterium
AACGAGGGCTTCCTCGCGACGCTCCGCTCCGCGACCGGCGGCCGGGCGATCACGCTCCCGACGGAGCCGTGGACCCACGACCTGCGGACGAACGCCGCCTCGACCGACCTCTGGCCGACCCTCCTGCTGCTGGCGCTGCTGCTGTGGCCGCTCGACATCGCGCTCCGACGGGTGTCGCTCGGCCGGCGCGAGCTGGTCGATGCCGGGCGCTGGGTCCGCGGCGGCTGGCGGCGGCGGTCGATGGCACCGCGGACGACGGAGGTGGCCGGGATGCTCGCGGCGCGTGACCGGGCAGCGGGCTCGGCGACGCGGGCCGCGCTCATGCGCACCGACGACGACGCGGCCCCGGTCAGCCGCCCGATCGCGACGACGCCGGTCGCGTCCGCGGGCCGATCCGACGCCACTCCGCCTCCCGCCGCGCCGACGCCGGCTCCGACGTCCGCGCCGGCTCCGGCGCAGGCACCGGCAGCCGACGGCGAGGGCGATACCCTGTCCCGCCTTCGTGACGCCAAGCGCCGGGCCCGGGAGCGCTGACGGCGGCATCGTCGGTCGGGCCGGTATACCCTCGGGACGCATGCCTCCCCTCGGCTCTCGCCTGCTCCGCCGTGCCGTCGCGACCCTGGCGTTGGTCGCCGTCGTCGTCGGATGCGGCTCGGTCATCCAGTCGGCCCCCCAGCCGACGCCGGCCGACTTCCCCGGGATGGCCGGCGTCCTGAGCCAGCAGGGCATCCGGGTCGATCGGATCGTGTCCGGCGACGCCGGTTGCGACGACATCGAGCTCGCGCGGACGGCGATCGGCTTCGATGCCAGCGGCCTCGACCAGGCGACCCCCGTCCGAGTCCACGCCTACATCTTCCGGAACCGGGCGGCGTACGAGCGGCTCCGCTCCACGATCGACGGCTGCGCCGCGGCGTTCGTCAGCGATCCGGCGACCTTCGAGTCGATCGAGGCATCGCCGTACGTCATCGCCGGCCAGGGACCGTGGAGTCCGGCGTTCCGGGACGCGCTCCGGGCGGCGGTCATGAAGGCGGCCGGAACCGGGAACTGATCCGATCGGCACCGGACCGTGACGGACATCACCGGTGCGTAGGGCCGGCGAGCACCATCGTCCTACCGCGGCCGGAACCATGTCTGATCCCGTCGCTCGGGATCAACCGCTCGGTCAGCGCCTATCGGTGCTCCCGGACGCGGCCGCCGGACAACCTCATGGACGGTGGGGCTGCGCCGGCGAACAATGTCTACCTCCTCGGCCGCGCCCACAGCGTCTTCAAGCCGCTCCACGACGCCGCGGTCGGCGGTCGCCTGGTGAAGGTCGGCTAGCCCGCGGTCCTCACTGGACGCGCAGGTCCAGCAGCTT
This sequence comes from Candidatus Limnocylindrales bacterium, assembly GCA_035699725.1. GTDB lineage: Bacteria > Chloroflexota > Limnocylindria > Limnocylindrales > CSP1-4 > CF-46. The sequence continues at coordinate 1,358 of DASSPG010000052.1, forward strand.
GCGGGCGATCACGAGCCGCTGGACCTGGCTCGTCCCCTCCCCGATCTCGGTCAGCTTGGCGTCGCGCAGGAAGCGCTCGACCTTGTACTCCTCGACGTAGCCGTAGCCGCCGTGGACCTGGATCGCGGCGTTCGTGACCCGGCTCGAGACCTCCGAGGCGAACAGCTTCGCCTGGGCGCCGGCGACGGTGTAATCGCGGTGCTGATCCTTGAGCCAGGCGGCGCGGTAGACGAGGGCGCGGGCGGCCTCGATCTCGGTCGCCATGTCGGCGACCAGGAAGGCGACTCCCTGGAACGTCCCGATCGGCCGGCCGAACTGGTGGCGCTCCTTCGAGTACGCGGCAGCCGCCTCGTAGGCGCCCTGGGCGAGCCCGAGGGCCATCGCGGCGATCGAGATCCGGCCGCCATCGAGGACCTTGAGGAATGTCTTGAACCCCTCGCCCTGCCTGCCCAGCAGGTTCCCGGCCGGGATCCGGCAGCCATCGAAGATCAGCTCGCCAGTCGCGCTGGCGTGGAGGCCCATCTTGTCCTCGAGCCGCCCGACGGCGAACCCCGGAGTGTCGGCCGGCAGGATGAAGGCGCTGATCTCGGCGTCGCCCGACGGCTTGTCGCCCGTTCGGGCCGTGATGATGTAGGTCCCGGCCTGGCCCGCGTTCGTGATGAACCGCTTGCCGCCATCGATCACCCACGTGCCGCCGTCGGGGCCGTCCTCGTGGCGGGCGGTCGTCCGGGTGCCACCGGCATCGGAGCCCGCGCCGGGCTCCGTGAGGCCGTACGCCCCGATCACCGCGCCGGACGCGAGCGGCCGCAGCCAGCGCTCCTTCTGCTCGGGCGTGCCCGCGATCATCAGCGGCCCGCAGCCGAGCGACGTGTGGGCCGCGACGATGATCCCGAGCGAGCCCCAGACCCGGCTGATCTCCTCGACCGCGATCGCGTAGGCGAGCGTGTCCATCCCGGCGCCGCCGTCCTCCTCGGCGACGGGGATCCCGAGCCAGCCCATCTCGCCGAGATGGCGGACGATGTCCGAGGGGAATCGGTGGGCCTTCTCGTGCTCATCGACGACCGGGGCGACCTCGGTCTCCATGTAGTCGCGGATCGTGGAGCGAAGGAGCGTGTGCTCGGGGGAGAGGTCGAAGTCCATGGGGTTGAGAGTAGCAGCGGGGGGCCCGGGGACGCTCCGGCCGACCCGGTGCTAGCCTTCGAGCATGGACCCGGCCGCCGAGCCTGCCGCCTCCGTCCCCCCGGTACCGCCGAGCGTCGATCCGGCCGCCGGCGTGGCGACGCCGCGGGTCCTCCGGCGCGAGATCCTCGTCCGCCTCCGGCGCGACGGACCCGCCTCGCCGGACCAGCTCGCCGCTGCGATCGGGGCCAGCCGGACCGGCGTCCTCCAGCAGCTCCGGGCGCTCGAGGCCACCAACTTCGTGAGCCGCCAGACGGTTCGCCACGGGGTCGGTCGCCCACGCCACGTGTACGACGTGACGCCCGACGCGCAGGAGCTCTTCCCGTCGAACTACGAGGGGCTGGCGGCCGGTCTCCTGGTCGCGATCGGGGCCGTCGGGGGCGACCAGCTCGTGGAGCAGGTGTTCCAGGCGCGGCGGCGCCAGATCGGCGACCGCGTG
>DASSPG010000053.1:0-14077 GCA_035699725.1 Candidatus Limnocylindrales bacterium
GCCGAGGCGGATCCAACCGCTGGGCGGATCTCGAACGCGTCTCCGGTCGGGCGGGCACTGTTGGGTCGGTCGGTCGGCGACGACGTCGCGGTCGTGACACCGCGTGGTGAGGCGCGCTACCGGATCATCGAGCTCGGCTGACGGCCGACTTGGCAGCCGAGGGGGAAGCACTCGGCTGCGCTGTCGATCGGTCCCCGCGCTCGGACCGGTGGCGATCGCCGGACGTCATCCCTCCGGATCGTCGTTCCACCGCTCCGGAGCGGCGTGGCGCGGCGCCCGTCGGTCAGGCGGGTTCGCGCCGACCACGGACCAGGGCCAGGACGATCACGCCGACCCCGATCGCGATGAGCACGATCGGACCCAGGTCGCTGGTCAGGAACGGCCGGCCCGACAGGCCGATCACGCCTTCGAAGAACAAGCCGAACGCCAGGAACAGCCCCATGCCGGAGGCCAGCGAGCGCATGCCGGCCGAGACCCGGCCCGAATCGCGATGGGCCAGCCCGTGGCCGACCAGCCCGACCCCCGTGCCGCCGGGTCCGACGAGCGCCCAGGCATAGGCCCAGGTCGCCCACAGGTCCGTCGCGTTCTGGACCGCGAGGATCAGTCCGACGACCGTCGTGATGCCGCCGGCCACCGCGAAGCCGACGCCCTCGCGTCCCGGCATCGAGATCCCCCAGGCGAGGACCGCGATCCCCGGGACGATGACGAACAGCGGCCAGCCGGCCGCGGCGAGGTCGACGTCGACGACGCGCTCGAGCAGAAACAGGGCGCCCAGCCCGATGAGCATGATCCCGGCGATGACGCCGCCGCGACCCTCGGTCATCGCCCGGCCCGGCCGGCACCCGGGGACATCGGCGGTCGTCCGGGGCGCGGGGTCATCGCCCGTCGCGGGTCGGCTCGGCGAGCTTGTGCTCGACCGCCCAGAGGGCCGCCTGCGTGCGCGACGCCAGCCCGAGCTTGCCAAGGATGTTCGAGACATAGGTCCGGGCGGTCCGCTCGGTGATGAACAGCGCGGAGCCAATCTCCTTGTTGCTCATCCCCTGCCCCAACAGGCGCAGGACGTCCTTCTCGCGGTCGGTCAGGGGCTCGACGGGCTCGTCCGCGCCGGACTTCCTGGTGCGCATCCGCTGGGCGAGCAGCCGGGCGACAGCCGGATCGAGGTGGACCTCGCCGGCGTACGCAGCGCGAACCGCGGCGGCGACCTCCTCGGCCTCGGCGTCCTTGAGCACGTAACCCGACGCGCCGGCCTCGAGGGCGGCAGTGACCTTCTCCTCCTCGATGAAGCTCGTCATCGTGACGATCTCGATGTCCGGCCGTTCGGCCTTGATCCGGCCGATCGCGGTGACGCCGTCCATGTTCGGCATCAGGAGGTCCATGAGGACAACGTCCGGCTCGAGGCGGCGGGCCATCGCCACGCCCTCGCTGCCGTCGGCGGCCTCGCCGACGACCTCGATGTCGTCCTGGAGGTCGAAGAAGACGCGCAGGCCCATCCGGACGACGGAGTGGTCGTCGACGATGAGCACGCGGATGCGGGGGCTGTCCTCCACCTGGCCTCCGGGGGGCTGCGGAACGCGATTGCGCGTGGGAGCGACGGGCACGAGCGAGTCTAACAAGGTCGGAACCTCCGGCGGTCGGTCAGGGACGTGGCCTGGTCGCCACGACGGCGTCGATCAGCTCCTGGGGTCGGAAGGTCTTGCGGATGTAGGCGTCGGCGCCGCTCGACAGGTCGGCGGTGTCGGACCAGTTCAGGACGAGGACACGGGCCCGCGGCGCGGCCTGGCGAACCTCCGCGATCAGCGCCGCGGCCCCGTCACCGGGGACGCGCGGATCGACGACGACGACCTCGGGGTCGAGCTCGGCGGCGAGGCGAACGGCCGTGTCGGCGCTTCCCGCGGTCCCGACCACCAGGCAGCGCTGGCCGATTCCGAGGAGTCCCGCCAGGCTCTCGCGCACGCAGTCGTCGGGGTCGACGAGCAGCACCCGGAGCGGCGCCTGCTTGGGGTCGGGATCGGACATGCCGTGAGTGTCGGCCAGCCGACACGACGCGGGCAGGGCTGGACGTCGCCAACGTCTCTACGTCATTCCGCCGATCGCGCCTCCCCCAGACGGATGACGTTGTCCCTGGCGGAGCGGCCGTCCCAGCCCAGGACTTCGTCACCCCGTCGCTTGGCGACTGGTACGGCGGATGGCCCCCGATGCCGGGTGCGAATCTGGCGCATGGGTGGCTCACGAGGGCTACCGGTCGGGAGATCCCTGTGCTCGACCTCGCTCACCGGTCATCGCGCGACGGTCTGAGGAACCGGCGTCGGTGCGGGCCGCCGCGAGGCACCACGGGACCTCAGCCCGTGCCGCCCCGGATCGACGGGCTGGCCGGTGCGGCCACCGGGTCGCCGGCCTCGACGATCGCCGCCTCGGGCACGATCACCTCGATCGTCGTCCCCTCGCCGGGCCGCGAGCGGACCTCGTAGGTCGCCCGGATCTTGTCGGCCCGCGCCCGCATCCCGGTGATGCCGAGATGGCCGTCCGGCACGGCCGCCGCCTCGAACCCCTTGCCGTCGTCACGGATCCGCAGGATCACGTCCCGCCCGCGCCGGTCCAGGGCGAGCTCGACCTGGCGGGCGGCGGCGTGCTTGACCACGTTGTGGAGCGCCTCCTGGGCAATCCGGTAGAGGACCTCCTCGATCGCGAGGGGCAGGCGCTCGGCCAGCTCGCTCGTGACGACGATCGGCAGGCCGATCCGTCCCTGGAGGGCCGCGGCGTGGGTCCGCAGCGCGGCGAGCAGGCCGTCGGTCTCGAGGTTGCCCGGGCGGAGCTCGAAGATCAGCGCGCGCATTTCGGCGAGGGCCTCGCGCTGGAGATCGCGCAGCGAGCGGAGCTTCTCCTTGGCCACGTCCGGGTCGCGATCGATCAGGAGCTCCACGGAGCGGGTCACGAGGGTCATCGAGAACAGCGCCTGGGTCACCGAGTCGTGGAGCTCGCGGGCGAGGTGGGCCCGCTCCTGGCTCGACGCCAGCTCGCCCGCCTGACGACGGAGGTCGCGCTCGAGGCGCTCCCGCTCGGTGATGTCGCGGGTCGCGCCGTGGATCCCGGAGAACGCGCCGTCGTTGACCGTTCCGATCGAGCTCACCTCGACCGGCACGACGCCGCCGCCCTTCCGGCGCAGGTCGAGCTTCATGACCTGGCGCGTGTCGGGATCAGCGATGAGCGCCGTCCAGCGCTCGACCGCGGCCGCGATCGACCCCGGATCGATGACCTCGGAGAAGTGACTGCCGGTGTACTCCTCCTGCGTGAACCCGGTGACCCGCTCGATGGACTCCGAGACGTACGTGAACACTCCCTCGGCGTTGGTCGAGAAGATGATGTCCGGCGAGTTCTCGACGAGGAACCGGTAGCGCTCCTCGGACTGGCGGAGGTCGCGCTCGAGCCGCTCGCGCTCGCTGATGTCGCGGGCGGCACCCTGGATCCCCGCGAAGGTGCCGTCGTGGCTGATGCCGACCGAGCTGACCTCGAACGGCACCGTCCGCCCGTCCGCGTGGCGGAGCATGAGGCGGTTCGTCATCTCGAGGGTCGGATCGTCGCGCAGCATCGCGAACCGGGCACCCGGCGTGTCGCCGGGCGCGTACTCGATCAGCGATGTCATCTCCCGGCCGACGAGCTCCTCCGGCTCGTAGCCGAGCGTGCGTCGGATGCCGTCGGACACGTACGAGAACCGGCCGCGAGCGTCGACCGCGAAGATGATGTCGGGCGAGTTCTCGATCAGGAACCGGAAGCGTTCCTCGGACTCGCGCAGCTCGCGCTCGAGACGGTCACGCTCGCTCATGTCGCGGACGCTGCCGTTGGCGCCGGCGAAGCGGCCCTCCTCGTCGCGGCTGGCGTAGGCGATGAACTCGGCCGGGATCGGGTGGCCGTCGCGGTGGAGGAGGTTGATCCGGCCGCGCAGCTCGCTCTCGCCTGCTGCCTGCTCCTCGGTGAAGCTGGCCGTCCAGTCGATCTCGGCAACGTCGTGCGACGACGAATGGACGAGGGCCCCGAAGTGCCGGCCGAGCAGCTCGTCCGCGTGCCAGCCGGTGAGCCGCAGGCTGGTGTCGGACACGAACGTGAAGCGGGCCTCGGAGTCGATCGACCAGACCAGGTCGGGCGAGTTCTGGACGAGGTACCGGTAGCGCGCCTCCGACTCGCCGAGCAGGGCGTACAGGTTCGAGTTCGCGAGCGCGATGGCGGCCTGGTCGGCGAGGCCCTGGAGCAGGTCGAGCTCGTCCGGCAGGATCGTGCGCGGCTCGGCGTACGAGATCGCGAGCGTCCCGATCACCTCGCCTGCCGGCGCCCGGAGCGGCGCCGCGGCCATCGCCCGGAGGCCCATGCGCTCGGCGGCCTCGGTGTCGCCGGGCTCGTGGGGGATCCGCGGATCGGCCGCGTAGTCGCCGGTCCAGATCGGCTGGAACTGCTCGGCAGCAAGTCCGTTGATCCCCTCGCCGAGCGGGAAGCGCAGGTCCTTCAGCCATGCCTCGGTCTCGGCGTCCATCCCGCCCGCGACGATCACCGGGACGAGGTACGTCCGGTCGTCGGACATCCGGGTCAGGTGGGCCCCATCCGAGCCGAGCAGGCGGCGCGACTCCTCGACGACCCGGGCGAGGATCTCGCCGGGATCGCCGAGCGAGGTGATCCGGGCCGCGATGTCGCGCAGCGAACGCTCGGTCTCGGCCCGGGCCTCGAGCTGGCGCTGGGAGTGCTCGAGGTCGTCGATCAGGCGGGCGTTGGTGATCGCGATCGCCGCCTGCGCCGCCAGCGAGCGGATGACGCCGGCATCGTCCTCGTCGAAGGCGGCGGGCCGGATCGAGTACACCTCGAGCGCCCCGAGCGGACCGAACTCCCCGCTGATCGGGGCGATGATCATCGAGCGGAAGCCCGTCGCGTCGAAGAACCGGTCGTTGATCTCCGAGTCGGGGAACATCGTCCGCGGATCGTCCGACGCGGTGATCACCCGGTTCTCGGCGACGGCCTGGCCGGTCGCCCCGACCCCGACCGGGATCGTCAGGTGGGCGAGCTCATCCTTGCTGAAGAGGTGCGCGACGCCCGCGTCGTACGCCCAGCGCAACTCCTCGCCGTCGGGCTCGACGAGATCGAGGACCGCGCCGTCGCCTCCGACCAGGCGCTTCGCCGCGTCCACGACCTGCTGGAGCAGCGTGCCCGCCTCGCGCGTGGCGGTGATCTGGGCGGCGATCTCGCGCAGCGACTGCTCCGCCTCGGCTCGCCGGGCGACCTCGGTGTTCGAGCGATCCAGCTCGGCGATCAGGCGGGCGTTCTGGATCGCGATCGCCGCCTGGTCGGCGAGCGCCTGGAGCAGCTCGGTGTGGGTGTCGTCGTAGTGGTCCGGGCGCTCGCTGCTGACCGAGATCGCCCCGAGCGGTCCGGTCTCGCCGAGCATCGGCGCAGAGAGGACGGATCGGTAGCCGGTCTCGCGGACCAGGTCGTCGGAGCGCTTGACGTGGTCGAACCGTTCGTCGTTCAGGTAGTCGCCGCTGCGGAAGGCGATCCCCTGCTGGACGGTCCGTCCGGCGATGCCCTCTCCGACGAGGAACTCGGCGTCGAAGCCGGTCGAGCGCGTCCGGATCGCGTCCTCGCCCGATGCGTACGCCCAGCGCATCGTCCGGCCGTCATCGTCGAGCATGTCGATCCGCGCCGCGTCCGATCCGAGGAGCCGGCGCGCCTCGTCGACGGTCTGCTGGAGGATCGCGCCGACGTCACGCAGCGCCGAGATGTTGGCGGCGATCTGGCGCACCGAGCGTTCGGCGTCGGCACGCCGCGAGATCTCGCCGCGCGAGCGACCCAGCTCGTCGATCAGCCGGGCGTTCTGGATGGCGACGACGACGAGGTCGGCGAACGCCGCCATCAGCGCGGCGTCCTCGTCGTCCCACGCGTCGGGCCGGATCGTCGCGACCTTGAGGACACCGAGGACGGCGCCCTCCGACATCAGCGGCGCCGCGACCACGGACTTGATGCCGGCCTTGCGGACGAACGCGTCCGAGGCGCGGAGGTGGTTGATCCGCTCGTCGCCGAGGTAATCCCCGGTGATCACGACGGAGCGCGACTCGATCGCCGCACCATTGATCCCGACGTCGGCGGCGACCCCCTCGCGGGTCCCGGGCAGGTCACCACCGAATGGCCCATGGCCCGACGCGGTCGTCCAGCGGATCAGGCCGGTGGCCGGGTCGAGGATGTCGAGCTGCGAGCGCTCGCCCGCGAGCAGCTCGCGGCCGGCGTCGGTCACCTGCTGGAGGAGCTCGCCGGGATCGCGGATCGCGGTGATCCGGGTGGCGATCTCGCGCAGGGCCTGCTCGGCGGTCGCCCGCCGGCGGATCTCCTCGGCCGACCGCTCGAGGGCCTGGATGAGGCGCGAGTTGCGGATCGCGATCGCGGCCTGGTGGGCGAGCGCCTCGGCCAGGGCAACCTGGTCCTGTCCGAACGCGTCGCGCTCCATGCTCCCGACCTGGAGGACACCGAGCAGGGTGTCCTCCGCGATCAGCGGCGTGACCACGAGCGAGCGGATTCCGTCGGACCGGACGGCCTGGTCCAGCTCCGGGACGTGGGTGAACGAGTGGTCGTTGAGGTAGTCGCCGACGATCACCGTCCGGCGCTCCTGCAGCGCCTTGCCCGCCGCGCCGACGAGGTACGGCTCCCCGTCGTCGTCGACGGCGGCCCCGCCGATGTGGGGACCCGCGCCGAGGAACGTGTAGCCGACGCGTCCCGCCCCCTTCCCGAGCAGGTCGATCCGGACCCGCTCGGCGGAGAGCAGCCGGGCGGCCTCGTCGACGACGTCCTGGAGGAGATCCGAGGGGTCGCGGATGGCGGTGATCCGGGCGGCGATCTCGCGGAGCGCACGCTCCTCGCCGGCGCGCCGCCGCTCGTCTTCCTGGGATGCGGCCAGGCGGGCGATGAGCCCGGCGTTCGTCATGGCGATGGCGGCCTGGTTGGCCAGGGCCTCGAGCAGCCGGGCGTCGTCGGGCCCGAAGGCGTCGACCTCGCCGGTGTAGACGGTCAGCGTGCCGAGCGGCCCGCGGTCGCCGACGAGCGGGACCGCGATCACGGAGCGGATGGCGTGGGCCCGGACGTGGGCGTCCGGCGCTTCCGCGTGCTCGAACCGATCGTCCGCCAGGTAATCACCGGTGAGGACGACCTGGAGCTCGCGCACGGCCCGGCCCGAGATTCCCTCCCCGGCCTTGGCCTCTCCGCTGCCACCGATGGGACCGAGCCCCGGGCGGCGCCCCGTGCTCGCGTCGTAGGCCCAGTACAGCGCGCCGTCCTCCTCGTTCAGGAGGTCGATTCGGGCGCCGTCGGCGACGAGCACGCGAGCCGCCTCGTCGACCGCGAGCTGGAGGACCTCGGCCGGGTCGCGGAGCGCGGTGATCCGGGCGCCGATCTCGCGCAGGGCGTGCTCGGCATCGGCCCGGCGTTCGACCTCGGCCTGCGAGCGGGCCAGCTGGTCGATGAGCTCGGCGTTGGCCATGGCCGCGGCGGCGTGGTCGGCCAGGGCACGGACGAGGGCGGCGTCGTTCTCGTCGAACGTGTCGCGCCTGGAGGAGTACGTCCCCATCGCGCCGTAGAGGCGGTCGCCCGAGATCAGGGGCGCGACGAGGAAGGAATGGATCGCGAGGCTGTCGACGAGCCGGTCGGCGCCCTCGAAGTGGACGAAGCCCGGGTCCGCCGGATAGTCGCCGGTCATCACCGTGCGGCGCTCGCTGACCGCCCGGCCGAACATCCCGACGCCGGGCTCGACCTGGAGGCCGCGGACCCACGCCCGGCGCTCGTCGTCGGTGATCCCGGCGTCGTCGGCGAAGCCCAGGACGCCCGACTCGTGGTCGATCACGTAGGCCATGGCGCCGTCGGATCGCAGGAGCCGGGCCGCCTCCTCGAGCGCGTGGTGGAGGATCTCCCGCTGCTCCGGGGTGATCAGCCGGGCCGCGTCGACGGATCCGGTAGCGCGGGGGAAGGCGGGGGCGCCCGCGGCCGCACCCGCGTCCGAGGGCGCGACGGTGGGCCCGGCCGCGTCCGAGGGCGCGACGGTGGGCCCGGCCGCATCCGCGGGCGCGACGGTGGGCGCGGGCGGGACGTCGCGTGATCGGGGCGTGCGCGGGGACCGGGTGCTGGCCACGGTCCGAGGATACGACGCGACCTTCCGCATCGGGATCGTCGGGCGCGGGTGACGGCTACGTCATTCGTCGCGTCGGCAGTGGTCGCTCTGCCGCCGGGCTGCCCGGCACGAGTCCGCCCCGCGCCCCGGCCAACGACGGCGTGCCGTTGTCGACCCGAGCCGACGTTCCCGACCGGGTCACGGGCCTGACGATGCGTCCTGACGCCGATCCCCTCACGGCGACCGACCAGTCACGACAACACCAGGAGAACGCGCCGACATGAACCCTCGCTCCAGCCTGCGCCCCCTCGACGTGGTCATCCGGATCGCCATCGTTGGCCTGACCCTCGGTACCGCCTACATCCACTCGACCCTGGGCGGCCTGCTCTTCACGCTCAACGCCATCGGCTACGTGGTCGCCGCCGTCGCGGTCGTCATCCCGCTCGGCATCGCGATCCGCTTCCGCTGGTTCGTCCGGCTCGGGCTCGTCGGCTACGCGGCCGTCGCGATCGTCGCCTGGGCCGTCCAGGGCCCGTACTACCAGACCGCGTACATCGCGAAGGCCATCGAGATCGGCCTGATCGCGCTCCTCGCCATCGACTTCGCCCGCATGGACGGCAACCCGGTCAACGTCGTCAGGAGCGAGCTCGCCCTGCTCGCCGCGAAGCTCGGCCGGCGTCCGGCCACCGACCCGGCCGGCGTCTGACCCTCAGCCCACGGGACCCGGCCGAATTCCGGGTCCCGTCCTCCCTCCCTGCCGCTACCCTTCAACCGACAGCACGGAGCCCACGACCATGAAGCGCATCCTTCTCTCGTTCGCCCTCCTGACCCTCGCTGCGATCAGCATCGCCTGTTCCCCCGCGGCCGCCGCGCCGATCCCCTCGGGCCCGGTCGCCGACGGCCCGACGATCATCGCCAAGGACCTGAAGTTCGACAGGACCTCGGTCGAGGTCAAGGCCGACCAGAACTTCACCCTCCACTTCGACAACCAGGAGTCGGCACCGCACAACGTCGCGATCTACGCCGACAGCGGCTTCACCCAGAAGGTCTCGATCGGCGAGATCGTCACCTCGGCCAGGAAGGACCAGGTCGTGCCAGCCCTGAAGGCCGGGACCTACTTCTTCCGCTGCGACATCCATCCCGCCATGAAGGGCGAGATCGTCGCCAGGTAGGCGAACCGGCTCCGCGCTCCGCACCCTCGTTCCCGCACCGAACCCCGGGCCTCGGCCCGGGGTTCGTGGCGTCCCTCGGGCCCGGATTCCGGCCCGTCGCGCGAGCCGGCGCACGCCGGACGAAGGCGGGCGATCGCCGGTAGAGTCGGCTGGAACGCCGAGGGACCCACCGTCAACATGCTCGAGATCTCGGACCTGTCCAAGCGCTACGGATCGGTCGTCGCCCTCGATGGGGCGACGTTCTCGGTCCGGCCCGGTCGGCTCGTCGGCTTCCTCGGTCCGAACGGGGCCGGCAAGACGACGACGATGCGCTGCATCTTCGGACTCGCCCGGCCGGACCGCGGCACGATCAGCTGGGAGGGCCGGCCGATCGACCGGGCCCATCGGCTGCGATTCGGGTACATGCCCGAGCAGCGCGGCCTCTACCCGCGGATGAAGGTCGCCGACCAGCTCGGCTACTTCGCCCAGCAGCACGGGATGTCGGCCCGCGACGCTCGTGCGGCGACCGCCCGCTGGCTCGCCGGGCTCGGCCTCGCGGACCGGGCCGGTGCCAAGCTCGAGACCCTGTCGCACGGCAACCAGCAGCGGGTTCAGCTCGGCGCGGCGCTCGTCCACGATCCGGAGCTGCTCGTCCTGGACGAGCCCTTCAGCGGCCTCGACCCGCTCGGGATCGACACGATGACGTCGATCCTGCGCGAGCGCGCGGCCGCGGGCGTGTCGGTCGTGTTCTCGAGCCACCAGCTGGACCTGGTCGAGGACGTCTGCGAGGACGTCGTGATCATCAACCGCGGCCGGATCGCGGCCGCCGGGCCCATCGGCCAGCTGCGCGCGGCCGCCACGCATCGCCATCTCGAGGTCGAGGTCGCCGGCAACGGGTGCGCCTGGCTGGCGGACCGGCCGGAGCTGACGATCGTCGCCCGCGAGGGAGACGTGGCGCGCCTGCTCGTGCCGGCCGACGTGGACCTGGTCGGGCTGCTCGGCGCGGCGTCCGCCGCCGGCGAGGTGCGCCGATTCGCATTCCAGCCGCCGACCCTGTCGGAGCTGTTCCGGGAGATCGTGCGCGCATGAGCCGGCTCCGGGCCGTCTGGCTGGTCGCGCGCCGTGAGCTGATCGAACGGGGGCGGAGCCGGGCGTTCGCCCTCTCTCTCGCCGTGTCGGTCGTGCTGATCGTCGCCGGCGTCATCCTGCCGACGATCATCGGCAGCGGCCCCGGGACGCAGCGGGTCGGGATCGCGGGCACGCCGCCGGCCGGGCTCGTGGAGGGGATGACCGATGTTGCGAAGCAGGCGGGGCTCGTCATCGCCAGCGAGTCCGTCCCCGACGTCGAGACCGGCCGGGCACGCGTCCTGGACGGCTCACTGGACGCGCTCCTGGCGTTCCCGCCGGACGGTTCCGTCCCGACGTACGTGGTCAGGACCCGCGGCAACGCCCTGCTCCAGCAGGTCGTGGTTGCAAGCTTCTCGCCTCCGCCGCAGGTGTCGTTCCAGGAGCTGGAACCGAGCGACCCGGGGCGCGACACGTCCTTCCTGTTCGCGAACGTGGGCGTGATCCTGCTGTTCATCTCGATCTTCACGTTCGGGACGTGGGTCCTGACCGGCGTCGTGGAGGAGAAGCAGAGCCGGGTGGTGGAGGTCGTGCTCTCGACGATCGAGGCGCGCGATCTCCTGGTCGGCAAGGTCCTCGGGATCGGCCTGCTCGGGCTGCTCCAGCTTGTTGTGATGATCGCGGTGGGATTGACGGCCGGGGTCGCGAGCGGGCGGTTCACGCTGCCCGACACGACCGTCCCGACGATCGCCAACCTCGTCGTCTGGTTCGTCCTCGGCTACGCGTTCTACTCGACGGCGCTCGGCGTCCTCGGGGCGCTCGCGTCGCGGATGGAGGAGGCGTCGAACGCCTCGAGCCCGGTCAGCTTCGTGGCGATGGGCGGCTACTTCTTCGCCCTGCTCGTGGCGCTCAACGATCCGGCCGGGACGGCCGCCCGCATCGCGACGTTCGTGCCGCCGGTCGCGCCGATGGTCGTCCCGCTGCGGGCCGCGCTCGGGGCGATCGAGCCGTGGGAGATGATCCTGTCCGCGGTGGTGATGGCCGGCGCGATCTGGGTCCTGTTCGTGGTGGGCGGACGGGTCTATTCCGGCGCCGTGCTCCAGACCGGGGCCCGGATGAAGCTCCGCGACGCGTGGCGGGCGTCCGGGCGAGGCTGAGGCGCACAGGGTGGACCGTCCGGACCGCCCAACCTCGTCAGTCAGCCGCCCGATGACGACGACGGCGGCTTGACCTGAGCGCCAGGGCGGATCGCTGGCGTTTGTCAGCTGCCGACGGCGAACGCGTGATTCGATTCAGCTCGCGACCGCTGTCCCAGTCCCCGCTCGACTGGTTGGCGAAGTTGTGCCCGTTACGCGCCGTTCAGGCCGGTGGCGGAAGCGGCTCGAACAGGCCCGGGCCGCCGCCGGCGTGCCAGAACACGACCGGACCGGTGAGCCGGCCGTCGCGGATACGGGCGATCAGCCCAGCCAATGCCTTCGCCGTGTAGATCGGGTCGACCAGGATGCCCTCCGTCCGCGCAAGCAGGCGAGTCGCCTCGTCCGCGGCGGCGGTCGGGCGGCCGTACCCGGCGCCGAGCTGGTCGTCCTCGATCACGACGGCGTCCGGCGCGACCCGGACGCCGGCCAGTGGCTGGAGCCCGTCGAGGATCGCGTCGATCGCCGGCCGCAGGTCCGCGGCGGGAGCCGCCACCGCAAGGCCGATGACCGCGTGGCCGGGCGGTGGCGCCAGGGCGAGCCCGGCCAGCAGCCCCGCCTGGGTCCCACCGGTCGCCGACGGGAGCACCACGGTCGCCCGGCCAAGCCCGGCGGCGGCCAGCTGGTCGGCCACCTCGAGCCCCGCGATGACCTGGCCGGCCGCCCCGATCGGCCCCGTCCCGCCCACCCCGATCACGAACGGCCGTCGCCCGGCAGCCCGCTCCCGCTCCGCGACCGCCTCGACCAGCGCAGCCCGCTGCGCCCGGTCCTCCGACCGCGTCACGTGGATCGTCGCGCCCAGGAGCTCGTCCAGGCGCTGGTTCGGCCCCTCGTCGCCGGGCGCGGGCGGTGGGCCGGTGAGGACGAGATGGACGGCGAGCCCGGCCCGCGCCCCGGCCGCGGCGGTGAGCCGGCAGTGGTTCGACCAGCGCCGGCCGGATGTGATCAGGGTGTCGGCGCCCTCCGCCAGCGCGGCGCCGACGAGGAACTCCAGGTTCCGCAGCTTGTTGCCGCCGAAGGCCAGCGGCAGGAGGTCCTCGCGCTTGATCCAGACCTCCGCCTCGCCGCCGAGCATGGACGAGATCCGCTGAAGCGGGGCGAGCGGCGACGGCCCGTCGAGGAGCCCGAACCGGGGCAGGGCGGCGATGCCGGGCGGAACGATCACCCGCGGATCGTAGCCGCTGGTACGCTCCGGCCATGGCCATCCGGATCCGCCCAGAGGACCGCTCGACCTCGACCGGCCAGAACGCCGACATGGAGCGATCGATCGCGATCGGCGCCGATCAGGTCGGATCGGTCGGGCTGTACTCGTCGGTCGTCACGACGGCGCCCGGCGCCCGGACCCGGATCCACCACCACGGGGAGTGCGAGACGAGCATCTGGATCGCCAGCGGCCGGGCCCGCTACACCTTCGGGCCGACCGGTGTCGAGGAGTCGATGGAGGCGGAGGCAGGCGACTTCGTGTACATCGCCGCCGGAGAGGTCCACGTCGAGGAGAACGCGTCGGACAGCGAGCCGCTCGTCGTCGTGATCAGCCGGAACTGCCCGGGCTCGGTCGTCCACTACCTCGACGAGGGGTGACTCGCGCCTTCGAGCCGCTCGCCGGGCTGCTCGGCCGCCATCGGATCGATCCCGCGAGCGAGGAGCCATTCCCGAACGACGGCTGGTCCGGCGCCGTCCTGACCCGACTGCGCGACGCCGACGGCCGAGCCTTCGTCCTCAAGCGCGACTCGCTCGAGCGCGATTGGATCGCCCGCGCAACGCACGACGACGTCCTTCGGGAGTCCTGGTTCGCCGTCAACGGTCCGGCGCTGCCGTGGCCCGTCCGGAACCCGGCGCTCGGCGCCGGCTCGACCGACATCAAGGGCGAGGTCGCGATCCTCATGCCGGACCTGAGCGACGTCCTGTTCGACTGGAACACTCCCCTGACGAACGCGCAGATGGATACCGTGCTGACGGCGCTGGCGACGCTCCACGGCGGCGGCGAGCCGCCGAGCGACGAGGTTGCGTGGACCGCCTGGGGCGATCGGGTCACGCTCATCTGCCGCCCATCCCTTGAACGACCCGGGCCGGCGCGAGACGCGGTCGCGGACCGCCTCCTGCCCGGGTGGGACGCCTGGGACCGCCTCGCGACGCGCGAGGCGCGCGGCGTCATCGCCGCGCTCGCGGACAACGTCGAGCCGCTCCTTGACGCGCTCGCCGAAACCCGGTCGTCCCTGATCCACGGTGACCTGAAGCTCGCGAATGTGGGTATCGCCGCGGACGGCGCCGTCGAGATGGTCGACTGGCAGATGGTCACCGTCGCACCGGCCGGCGTCGAGCTCGGCTGGTTCCTCGTCGCCAATGTGAACGCCCTCCCGCTGCCGCCCGACGAGGTTCTGCGCCGGTACTGGGCCGCTCGCGGCACCGAGCCGGGGACCCAGAACGACATCGCGATCCTGGTCGGGCTGCTGCTGCGCGGCTGGCGCAAGGGTCTCGATGCCGAGGCTGGGATCACGCTCGCGTCGGGCGTCAGCGCGGCCGACGATCTCGCGTGGTGG
>DASSPG010000054.1:0-33117 GCA_035699725.1 Candidatus Limnocylindrales bacterium
GGACCGTCGACCCCATTGGTCCGGCCAGTATCCAGTACGAACGTACCCGCTCACGGTCACACCGGACTCGCGCGCTGTCAAGATGTTGACGGTGCACGGATGCACCGTCCGTGCAGGGGCGCTCAGGTTGCGGTCGGCGTGTTGCGGTCGGTGCACCGCGACGAGCGACGCAGCGCCCGGGACGTCAGGAGCGCGCGACCGGCCGCATGGGGTACAGGCCGATGACGATCGGGCTGCGCGGGTCGAGCGACAGCTCGTAGCCGATATCGCCGCCGCGCAGGAGCTCGCCGAGGAGCGCTCCCTCGCGCAGGGGCAGCCCGACGTAGATGGTCCCGCTGCTCAGACCGACGGCCGTGACGTCATCGTCGGCGCCGTTGATCCCGAACCGGCGCCGGAGCTCGTGCATGGGCACGTACGGCCGGCTCTTGATGAACCGTCGCAGCTGCGGCGCCGTGCATGCGGCGGCATCGGACCGCTCGCCGATCGGACCGGCCTGCGTGCCATTCGGCGGAGGCGACGGCGGCCCGGAGGCCCGCCCGAGCGGCGGCGCGATGCCGAGGGCAGGGCCGGGCACCTCGTCGGACCCCGGGTCCGGTGGCGGCGGCGCCACGTGGCTGATCGGTTCGCCGGACCGACGGTCCTCACCCCTGCCGCGCTCCGTGCCGGACCCCTGGTCGGGCCCGGCCGCGAACCGATCCGGACCGGCGATCCGTGGCTGGCCGTCCACGGCGTCGTCGGGCCGCGGTGGCCGAGGCGCGAGGTCGGCCCCGGTCCTGGGGGGATCCGGTCGCGCGTGGCCGACATTCGGCGGACGCGCCGAACCGCCCGACCGATGCGGTCGGCTGCCGTGATGCCGCCGACTCATCGGCGGGCAGCGCCCCGGCGGCAGGCCGGTGCTGCGTTCGTGACGGCGGCGCCGGAGCGCCGCGAGGAGGGCGATGTCATCGCTGTGTCAGCCGTGAACGGGGCCGGACCGGCCCGTCGTGTGGCGATGATACCCCGACCGTCGGAGCCCGATCCCGGCGCGCGACGGCGTGCGCCTCAGCCGGCCACGATCCGCAGCTCGCGCGGCTCGTTGTTGAGCACGATCGGGCCATCAGGGCCGCACACGACGATGTCCTCGATCCGGGCGCCGTACCGGCCCGGCAGGTAGATCCCGGGCTCGACGCTGAACGCCATCCCCTCCGCCAGGGTCTCATCGTTGCCGGCGACGAGGTACGGCTCCTCGTGACCCTCGAGCCCGATCCCGTGGCCCGTCCGGTGGAAGAAGTTCTCGCCGTAGCCCTCGCCGTCGATCACATCGCGCGCCGTGCGATCGATGGCCTCGGCGGCGACGCCCGGGCGGACCGCGCGGCTGGCCGCCTGCTGGGCCGCGAGCAGGACGCCGAACAGGTTGCGGAACTCCTCGGTCGGGCCGTCGGCCCCGTCGCCGCCGGTGACCCACAGCGTCCGGGTCGTGTCGCTGCCGTACCCGCCAAGCGACCCGCCGATGTCGAGGACGATCGGCTCGCCCGCCTGGATCACCCGATCGGACGCCTCGTGATGCGGGGATGCGGAGTTCGGACCGGAGGCGACGATCGCGAACTCGGCATGCTCGTGGCCCTCGGCGAGCAGCCGCTCGCGCACCTCGCGGGCGACGTCGGCCTCCGTCCGCCCGACGAGCCGGCCCGACGCGATCTGGTCGACCACCCGGTCGGCCGCGGCGCCGGCCAGCCGGAGCAGCTCGATCTCGTCGGCGTCCTTGACCATCCGGAGCTCGCGCAGCACCTGCGTGGCGGAGACCCAGCGCATCCCGGGGGCCGCGGCCTGCAGGCGCAGCAGGTGGAGCGACCAGAGCCGATCCGAGACCGCGATCGTGGCGGACGCCCGGCCGCGTGCGCGCTCCACGCATGCCGCGACGAGGGCGTGCGGATCGTCGGTCTCCATCCAGGTGACGATCTCCACAGCGGTGCGCAGCCCGGCGCGCGCGGCGGGTTCCTCGAGTCGCGGGGCGACGAGCACCGGCGCCTCCCCGGCGACGACGACGAGCATCGTCAGGCGCTCCAGCGGCATCGCCCGGTAGCCGGTCAGGTAATCCAGATCCGGCCCGACCCCGATCAGGGCAGCCGCGAGGCCGCGCTCCTCCACCAGCGCCGACAGCCGGTCAAGGCGCGCGGCGTAGCGCTCGGCCGGGATCGGAGGATGGGTGGCGGCGGATGTCATCGGGTCGGGGTCTCCTGCGGGTCCGACGTGCCGGTCGCCGCGAGCCAGCGAGCGATCGTGGCCGGACCGTCCTCGAACAGCTTGCGGTAGGCCAGGACGCGGTCGGCACCGACCGCGAGGGCGTTCCGGCGCAGCACGTGGTCGTCGTGCTGGCCGACGGCGAGGACCGCCACGCCGGCGTCACGCGCCGCGGCGATCGCCGCCAGGCCGTCGTAGGCTCGAGCGGTGAGGTCCACGATCGCGCCCCCGGCCCCGGACAGGCCGGCCGCGAACGCATCGGCGGTCCGGACCGAGCGCGGCTCGGCGCCGGCCGCCCGGACATGGCCGGCGAGACGGGTGGACCAGATCAGGTCGTCGGCGAGGACGAGAACGCGCACCGTCGAGCGGGCCGGGCTCAGCCCAGCGACTCGACGAGGTGGGCGAACACGTCCCGGGCCGTGACGACACCGGTCGGCCGGCCATCCTCGACGATCGGGATGTGGCGGAAGCCGCCGACCGCCATCTTGTTGATCGCGACCGCGATCGTCTCATCGTGGCGGAGGACGACCGGATCCCGCGTCATCACCGATGCCAGCGTCTGGCGCTCGCCCGGCTGGCCCGCCACCTTCAGGACCGCATCGCGATCCGTGAAGATCCCCACGAGCCGGCCGTCCTCGGCGACGAGGACGCAGTCGATCCCCTTGTCGTGCATCCGCCGGATGGCGTCGTCGACATCGGCCGAGGGATCGAGCACCTCGGGGGTCGCGATCGTCAGCGCCTCGAGATGCTCGCCGAGGAGCTGGCCCTTGAACGTGGTTGCGGATTGCGGCACATCGTGACCGGCCAGGTCCGAGCCGCAGTTGTCGCAGACGTCGGAGCCCAGCAGGTTCTCGAACCCGCAGGTGGGGCAGCGCATCGCGCTCATCCGGGCTCGACGGTCCAGGTCTCGCCGCTGGCGAGCGCCTCGGCCAGGTCACCCGCCCCGTTCGCCGCGACGGCCGCGGAGATCTGCTGGGTGATCAGCTGGTCGTGGGTCGGCCGCGGGACGGCCCGCAGCACGCCGACCGGGACCGGATAGTCGGGCCAGAACATCCGCGACAGCATGAGCGCGAGATACGGCTCCTCGGCAAGCTCGTCGTGGACGAGCAGGTCGCTCTCGGCGATCCCGTCCTCGCCGATCGTCACGACCTCGGGTTGCAGGCCGCGCAGCCGGATCCCCTTGTCGCGATCCTTGCCGAAGATCATCGGCTTGCCGTGCTCGAGGACGAGCATCCGGTCCTCGCGGACCTCCCGATCGGTGAAGTCGCGCCACGCCCCGTCGTTGAAGATGTTGCAGTTCTGGAGCACCTCGACGAACGTCGAGCCGTGGTGCATCCCCGCCCGCTGGAGGGTCTGCTGGAGGTGCTCCGTATGGGTGTCGACGCTCCGCGCCACGAACGATGCCTCAGCGGCGAGGGCCACGGTGAGCGGCTGGATCGGCGTGTCGACCGTCCCGGCCGGGGTCGACTTCGTCCGCTTCCCGAACTCCGACGTCGGGCTGGCCTGGCCCTTCGTCAGCCCGTAGATCCGGTTGTTGAACATCACGAGGGTGATGTCGACGTTGCGCCGCATCGAGTGCAGGATGTGGTTGCCGCCGATCGACAGTGCATCGCCGTCGCCGGTGATCACCCAGACCATCAGCTCGGGGCGGGCCGCCTTCAACCCGGTGGCGAGCGTCGGGGCGCGGCCGTGGATCGTGTGGAAGCCATACGTGTTCATGTAGTAGGGCAGCCGGCCCGAGCAGCCGATCCCGCTGATGAACACGATGTTCTCCTTCGGCACGCCGAAGTCGGGCATCTGCTTCTGGGTCTGGGCCAGGATCGAGTAGTCCCCGCAACCGGGGCACCAGCGAACCTCCTGGTCCGAGACGAAGTCCTTGCGGGTCAGCTGGAGGACCGCGAGGTTCTCCTTGCTGATCTCGGGCTGGGCGGGCGGCAGCGGCGTGTTGGCACCCGCGCGGGCTTCGGGCGGGCTTGCTGGAGCGGTCGATCCGGCTCGAGTCACCGTTGGTTCGGTCATGTACGGGCACCCTCAGTGGTCATCCGACGCTCGCTCTCCGAGGTCCGAGGCGGAGCTCCGCCGACGCCATCGGCCCGAGGATCGGTCATCGGACGGTCTCGCTCATCAGTCGGCCGGACCAAGGAGCCGGTCGGCCTGGGCCACGATCTCGGCGATCGTGAAGGGCTTGCCGCGGACCCGGTTGTAGCCCTCGGCATCGATCAGGAACTGGCTCCGGATCAGCATCGAGAGCTGGCCGAGGTTGACCTCCGGGATCAACACCCGGCGGTAGCTCCGGAGGACCTTCTCCGTGTTGGCCGGGAAGGGGTTGAGGTGGCGAAGATGGGCGTGGGCGACGCTCCGGCCCAGGGCATGGAACCGCTCGACCGCGCTCCGGATCGCGCCGTACGTCGATCCCCAGCCGAGGATCAGGAGATCGCCGCGGTCCGGCCCGAAGACCTCCAGTGGCGTGATGTCGTCGGCGATCCGCGCCACCTTCGCCTGGCGCAGGAGCTGCATCCGGTGGTGGTTGTCCGGGTCGTAACTGACGTTGCCGGTGATGTCGGCCTTCTCGAGTCCACCGATCCGGTGCTCCAGGCCGGGCGTGCCGGGCACCGCCCACTTGCGGGCGAGGGTCTTGGGATCGCGCTCGTACGGGTGGAATCCCTCGCGCTCCGTCCAGTTCTCGACGGAGATGTCGGGGAGGTCCTCGATCGCGGGGATCAGCCACGGCTCCGCGCCGGTGGCGAGGAACGCGTCGGACAGGTAGACGACGGGCGTCACGTACTTGAGGGCCAGCCGCCAGGCCTCGATCGCGAGGTCGAAGCACTCGCCGGGGGTGGCCGGGGCCACGACCGGTAGGGGGGAGTCGCCGTTCCGCCCGAACATCACCTGGAGCAGGTCGGACTGCTCGTTCTTCGTCGGCATCCCGGTCGAGGGACCGGCCCGCTGGACGTCGATCACGACGAGCGGCAGCTCGACCATGACGGCCAGGCCGAGCGCCTCGGACTTCAGCGCGATCCCGGGCCCGGACGAGGCGGTGAGGCCCATCGCCCCGCCGTAGCTCGCCCCGATCGCCGCGCCGATCGCGGCGATCTCGTCCTCGGCCTGGAACGTCTTGACCCCGAAGTTCTTGTAGCCCGACAGCTGGTGCAGGATGTCCGACGCCGGCGTGATCGGGTAGGAGCCGTAGAAGATCGGCCGCTTCGCCAGCTTCGCGGCCGCGAGCATCCCGAGGGCCGTCGCTTCGTTGCCGGTGATGTTGCGGTACGTCCCCGGGGCGAGCTTGGCCGGCGCGACCCGGTAGTGGGTGTGGAAGATCTCGGTCGTCTCGCCGAAGGCGTAGCCGGCCTTCAGGGCCCGGGTGTTGGCCTCGGCGATCACCGGCCGCTTGCCGAACTTCTCGTCGATCCAGCGGATCGTCGCGTCCATCTCCCGGCCGTAGAGCCAGAACATGATCCCGAGGGCGAAGAAGTTCTTCGTCAGGTCCTTCTGCTTCGAGGTCATGTCGAGACCGTCGAGCGAGCGCTCGTTGAGGGTGGAGATCGGGATCTCGAACAGGGTGTACTGCTTGAGCGATCCGTCCTGGAGCGGGTTGGCGGCGTAGCCCGCCTTGTTCAGGTTGGCGGTCGTGAACGCGTCGCTGTTGACGATCAGGGCGCCGCCGGCAGGCAGGTCCATGATGTTCGTCCGGAGTGCGGCCGGGTTCATCGCCACGAGGACGTCCGGCTCATCACCCGGCGTGTGGATCTCACTCGACGAGAAGCTGATCTGGAAGCCGGACACGCCCGGCAGCGAGCCCGCCGGTGCGCGGATCTCGGCCGGGTAGTCGGGCAGGGTGCTGATGTCGTTGCCGTACACGGCGGCGGTCCGGGTGAACTGGGTCCCGGTCAGCTGCATGCCGTCGCCCGAATCACCGGCGAAGCGGATCGTGACGCGATCGAGCTCCTGGGTCTGCGGCTCGGTCTCGCGGGTCGTGGTCACGTGGTCGTCAGCCCCCCTCAGGTCGGTCCATCAGCTGGTGTGGTCGCGGTGGCAGGTTGAGGAGCTCCTCGGGGAACGCCTCGGCCAGGTACTTCAGGATGTCCTGCGGCCGGACGACGCCCTGGAGCACATCGTCGTCGTCGAGGAGCGGCACGTTCCGGTAGCGCCCGGTCTGCATCAGCTCGATCGCGGCGCGCACCGTCTCGTCGAGGTGGAGGTGATGCGGCTTGGTCGTCATCAAGGTCTCGACGGGCTGCGCCAGGTCGATCGCGGCGACGTCGCCTCCGACGAGCCGGCCGAAGATGTCGCGCTCGGTCAGGACACCCCGGAGCCGCCCTTCGGCATCCACGACGAACACCGAGTCGCCGGTTCCGGTGCGGCGGATCGCGGCCAGGCAGTCGGCGAGGCTCGTGCCGGGCGCAACCGTCACCGGCTCACGCCGACCGATCACCTGCAGCCGCTCGTCGACGAGGGTGGGAACGCGGGCGGCGACGGCGCCCTCGGTCTGGTCACTCACGGGCGCAAGTGTAGCCACTTCGACGCGATCGCCCGGCTGAGAGCCGGCTGCGACACCGCACGGCGCCTGGCGGGACCGGACGCAACTGGCCGGCGCCCACGATCGGGCAATGAACGAGCAGACGCGCCCCGGCGCGAACCCCATCGGCAGTCCGACCGCCGACCGCACGGGTGGCGGGGCCGGCGCCCCGGACGGCCTGGGCCAGGGCGGGCCGCAGGGCAACCCGAGCGGCCCACGCGACGCGAACGATCCCGGCAGCACGCGCTACGGCAAGGGTCGTGCCAGCGGCGCCAACGAACCCAAGCGCGACGAGCGCAAGGAGCAGGGGGACTGGACTCCGCGCCAGGGTGGCGACCAGTCGTCCGGTCCAGGCACGGAGCCGAGCCACGACGCGAAGGAGAGCGAGCGATGAACCAGCACGAAGCGGATCCGACCGGGGCATTCCGCGGCGGCTCGGCCGGTCTCGAGACCGAGGAGACCGGGACCGAGTACGGGCGACACGCGCCCGACGGCGCCGAGGCGGGCGGCGGCCAGCCGAACACGGGCACCGAGCGCGAGATCATCACCTCCGGCACGGCGGCGACGAGCGAGATCGGCGACCCCGAGGCGCAGGAGGACGCCGAGCGCCAGGGCGACGGGACTCCCCGCCGGGCCTGACCCGTTCGTCGGTCGGCGGTCAGACGATCGATCGCGCCGACTGCTAGCCTCCGGCGGTGGATCGCCGCCGTGTCGTCGGACTCGCCCTGATCGTCATCTCCGCGGCCGGGTTCGGCTCCGGGACGGTGCTGTCGAAGCCGATCTACGGCACGGGCCTCGACTGGGTCCAGCTGCTTGCCTGGCGCTTCACGATCGGCGCGCTCCTGGCGTGGGGCTGGGTGCTCGCGTCGTCGACGCGACGCCGTGCGCTCCGTCGGCTCGGGCGCCGCGAGATCCTCGTCTCGCTCGGCCTCGGGGTCTGGTACACCGGCAACGCCGGGTCGTACTACGCCAGCCTCGAGACCGTGCCCGCCTCGCTGGCGGGCGTCCTCGTCTACATGTACCCGGTTCTGGTCGCGGTCCTGTCGATCCGGTTCGTGACCCGGCTGCCCGGCCGCCGCCCGTGGGTCGCTCTGGTGATCACGCTCGCCGGCGTC
Source organism: Candidatus Limnocylindrales bacterium (assembly GCA_035699725.1). Taxonomy (GTDB): domain Bacteria; phylum Chloroflexota; class Limnocylindria; order Limnocylindrales; family CSP1-4; genus CF-46. The sequence goes on from DASSPG010000054.1 coordinate 7,852, forward strand.
GTCCTGACCCTGGGCGGGATCGATCTCTCCGCCAATGTGTCGGTCGTCGGCATCGGGCTCGTGTTCACCTCCGCGCTCTTCTACTCGGGCTGGATCATCCTGTCCGCCCGGCTGGCGGGCGAGCGCTCCGACCGGCTGGCCGACGCGAGCCCAGGAACGGGCCGGGTGGACGATGCCTCGGCGGCGAGCCCCGTGATGATGACCGCGACCGCCGCGGTGTTCGTCGGAGCGGCGCTGGCGACCGGCCGGCCCTACCTGCCGGGCCAGATCCCGCTCGACGCCTGGCCGTTCCTGCTCGCGATCGGCTTCGCCGGGACCTTCCTGTCGATCCAGACGTTCTATGCCGGGTCACGCAGGATCGGTGCAGCCCAGGCCGCTCTCGTGAGCACCGTCGAGCCGCTCGTGATCGTGGTCTTCGCGTGGGTCTTCCTGCGCGAGGTCCTCGGGCCGATCCAGCTCGTCGGGGCAGCGCTGATCGTCATCGGGGTGCTGATCGCCCAGACCGCCAAGCGGCCGCGGGGAGCCCCGGAGCCGGCGGCGCCTCTGGACGCCGAGGTCGCCGGACAGGGTTGAGCCGCGGAGCCGCCGGCTCGCCGCGTCGCCGCGCCGACAGTCAGCCGCGAACGTCGGCCAGGAACCGCTTGGCGCCGTCGGCGACGAAGGCGCCATCGGCACCGATCCCGACGAACGTGAACCCGAGCTCCAGGTGGCGCGCGACGACCGCGGTGTCGTAGACGAGGATCCCGGCCGCCTTGCCGTGGGCCCGGCAGGCCGCGACGACCCGCTCGAGGGCGTCCACGTAGTCCGCGTGGCCGAACTGGCCCGGGATCCCGAGGGAGTGCGACAGGTCGGCGGGACCGACGAAGAGGACGTCCACCCCGTCGATCGCGGCGATCGCGTCGGCATCGCGCAAGCCGCCGACCGACTCGATCTGGATGATCCCGATGACGCGCTCGTTCAGGCGCTTCACGTCACCGTGGGCCACGGCCCCCAGCCCTGCCCCGCGGACGCGGGTCGCGACGCCGCGGATCCCGTCCGGCGGGTAGCGCAGGAACGCCACCGCCTCACGGGCCTGGTCGGCCGAGTCGAGGCGCGGGACCATGACTCCCCGGGCCCCCATGTCGAGCGCCCGCCCGATCCGGATCCGTTCGCCGGACTGCGGCCGGACGAGCGGAGTCGCCGTCCCGCCGACCTCCACGGCATGGAGCATCCCGAGCAGGTCGGCCTCTGTCCCGGCGCCGTGCTCGAGATCGACCAGCAGCCAGTCGTAGCCGGCCGCCGCGCACAGCTCGGCCGAGGCCGGCGAGGCCAGGTCGAGGAACAGGCCGAACAGGGTCTCGCCGGCCAGGGTCCGGTCACGGAAGGAACGATCGAATGGGTTGTTCATCGACGGATCATCGCCGGTTCATCGGCGTTTCGCGAGGTCGATCCGGAACCCCTGCTCCACGAAGTCCCGATCGAATGCCCAGGCGATGACGGGGGCCCACATTGAACCGCGAGGCCAGTGCCACCATCAGTGGTGGGTGAAGCGCCCGCTGGGGCGCACCTGGGGTCCTGCACATGCGGACGAGGCTGGTCGAACGGGCACGGGACGGCGACGACGTCGCCTTCTCCGACCTTGTCGACCTGGACGGCGACCGGTGCTACGCCATCGCGTACCGGATCCTTCGCGATGTCGAACGCGCCCAGGACGCCGTCCAACAGGCATTCCTCCTCGCCTGGCGCGAACTTCCCAGGCTCCGGGATCCCGAGCGCTTCTCGCCGTGGCTCCACCGGCTCCTCGTCAATGCCTGCTACGAGGAGCACCGGCGCCATCGGCGGTGGACGTCACGCATCCGGGTGCTGCCGGTCGACGGGCCGGTCAGCGCTGACCCCACCGTTTCGGTCGACGACCGGGACACCCTCGATCGCGCATTCCTTCGGCTGACCCCGCAGCATCGCGCGGTCTTCGTCCTGCATCACCACGCGGGCCTCCCGTTGGCCGAGATCGCCGACATCGTCGGCGTTCCCGTCGGCACGGTGAAGTCCCGCCTTCACCACGCCACCCGATCCCTGCGCGCTGCGGTCGTCGCGGACGGCCAGGTCGATTCCACGGAGGCACGGCCGGCATGACCGTCTCGCGCGATCCCGACACGATCCTCGCTGCCTGGCTGGAGGACGGGCCCGATGCGCTCCCCGAGTCCACGCGGCGCGCGATCGTCGTGACCACTCGAACCACTCGTCAATCGCGGCGCCTGGCATGGCTGCCGTGGAGGTCACCGAACATGAATGGAATGACGCGACTCGCCCTCGTGGCGGCGACCGTGGTGGTCGCCGCGGTCGGCGGGCTGTACCTGCTCGGGCCCACACGCCCGAATGGCTCGGTCGGTGGGCCGGCATCACCGACCCCCACGATCGCGGCGACCGCCTCGCCGCGTCCGTCGGCCGTGTCCAACGCGGGAACGATCACGCTGACCGAAACCGGCTGCAACTGGAACGGGAACCCCGGGACGCTGGACATGCCGGGACTCCTGAACATCCGATTCCGGAACGAGACCAACGACCACGGACTGTTCATCCTCCACTGGGTCAGGCCCGGGCACACCTGGCAGGAGGGCGTCGAGTACGTCGGCGAACTGCAGCGACGGCTGGCAACCGGCGCGGAATGGCCGCCCAATGACCTCTCGATCGCGGTCGCGGAGCACCAGGTCACGGCCGGCCGCGACGCCATCCTCGGCTGGCCGACATCGGGGGCCGGCGAGGGACCCACCGCGGAGTTTCGCCAGGGAGGCACCTGGCGCTGGCAGCCGGGGACCTACGGCGTGATCTGCTCGGCCAACACCAGCCCGACCGGCGACATCCTGACGACATTCGTTGTGGGGCCGCTCCAGCTTGCGGCGACCCCGCCGTCGACCGGCCCCTCGCAGGCACCGTAGCCGGCGAGCCGAAGCTTCAATCGGGGAACGCCTCCGGGCCTCGCTCGGCGAGCTCGGAGGCTTCCTTGGCGTGGTCCTCCGAGGGCAGCCAGCTGTACGGATAGCGGTCGTCGTCGAGCTGCATCGCGGCCTTCGTCACGTGGAGCGGGTGGAACGTGTCGACCATGACCGCCAGCTCCTCGGTCGCCTCCTTGCCGATCGAGGCCTCGACCGTGCCCGGGTGCGGACCGTGCGGGATCCCGGCGGGATGGAGCGTGAACGAGGCGATCTCCACTCCCCGCCGGCTCATGAAGTTGCCCGCGACGTAGTAGATGACCTCGTCGCTGTTGATGTTCGAGTGGTTGTACGGCGCCGGGATGGCGAGTGGGTGGTAGTCGAACTTGCGGGGCACGAACGAGCAGACGACGAAGTTCCGGGCCTGGAAGGTCTGGTGGACCGGTGGCGGCTGGTGGACCCGCCCGGTGATCGGCTGGAAGTCCGCGATGTTGAAGCGGAAGGGCCAGAGGTAGCCATCCCATCCGACCACGTCGAACGGGTGGTGGGTGTAGTGGTAGGCCGTGATCCGGTCCGACGAGCGGACGTCGATGACGAACTCGCCCTCATCGGCGACCGGGTCACGCAGCTCGGGAGCGTGCAGGTCACGCTGGCTGTAGGGGCTGTGCTCGAGGAGCTGGCCGTAGTCGTTCCGGTAGCGTTTGGGCGGCTCGATCTCCGACGGCGCCTCGAGGTAGAGGATCCGCTGGACGCTCCCCGCGTCGGGGTCCAGCCGCCAGGTCGTCCCGATCGGCAGGACGAGGTAGTCGCCGGGGCCGTAGGCGAGGTCCCCGAAGATCGTCCGGCAGGTCCCGCTGCCCTCGTGAACGAAGAGCATCTCGTCGGCGACGCCGTTGCGGTAGAAGCGGTTCTCGGGCATGGCCTCGGCCGGCCGGACGATCCCGAAGACGACGTCGTGGTTGAAGTAGAGCGGGATCCGGCCCGACACGATGTCGCCGTTCGGCGCGACCGCGCCGGTCTTCGTCAGGCGGTGGCGGTGGAGGTCGTCGTCGGCCGCCTCGAGGGCGATCCGGCGGACGGGCTCGATCCGGTGCGTCCGCGTCGGGGGTACGAGGTGGTAGAGGAGCGAGCTGCGGCCGCTGAACCCCTCGACACCGAACAGCTCCTCGGCATAGAGGCTGCCGTCTGCGGCGCGGTGCTGGGTGTGGCGCTGCCGCGGGATGCTGCCGCGCTGGACGTAGTACATGGAGCGACTGGCCTCCTCGGGGTGATGAGGCCAGTCTAGAAGCCATGGAGATGTGCGGTCAGGGCCTGAGCCGACGCCAGGCGAGGATGAGGGCGTTCAGGTGCCGACGGTCGGGCTCCGGCGCTCGAGGAGGACGACGTCGCGCCAGCGGCCGCTGGAATCCCGGCCGATCCGCTCCTGGACGCCGATCCGACGGAACCCGGCGCGTTCGTGGAGGGCGAGGCTGGCCGCGTTCTCGGCCTGGACGCCCGCGGTGAGCGTCCAGATCCCGACCGCCTCCGCCGCGGGGATCAGGGCCTCGAGGAGCGCGAGGCCGACCCCGCGCCCGCGGGCGGACGCCGCCACGTAGATGCTCTCCCACGCGACGCCGGTGAAGACCTCGCGCGACGAGTAGCGGGCGAGGGCGGTCCAGCCGACGACCCGGCCGTCCAGGCGCGCCACGAACCGGCAGTCGCGACGGTGCGAGGCGGTCCAGGCGCGCCACGCCGGAACCACGGTCTCGAACGTGGCGATCCCGGTCGCGATCCCCTCGCCGTAGATCTCGAGCACGGCGGGGCCGTCCTCGTCGGTCATCGGCTCGATCGTCACGGCGTCGCTGTCCGCCATGTCAGCCGCTCCGCCCGCGGGCGTCGACCGGCCATGTCTCCGTCGCGCCATCCGGGCGCAGGACGGTCACCGAATCGACCAGGTCCACGACCGGGCAGACGTGGTTCGGGATGACGGCGACGACATCTCCGAGACTCGGACGGGCGACCCCCGCCGGCGCGGCGACGATCCCGTGGTAGTCGTTGACCCGCTCGATCACGAGGTCCGGGTAGCCGACGATCGCGCCGAACCCGGTCAGCCAGGTCGCCCGATCCTTGGTCAGCGCCTTCGCCCCCGCGTCGAGCACGATCCGATCGGCGTGGACCGAGACGACCGTCGCAGCGACGGCGAGGGCGCAGCCCTCGACCGGGATCGAGCCGAGCGCCCATTGCTGGCGGTCGCCGTACGCGTACGTCCCCGCACGCATCTCGGTCACGCCACCCGTCGCGGCGCTCAGCATCGTCGGCGTCGAGCCGGCGCTGACGACGGGCGCCTCGAATCCCTCACTCCGGAGAGCCGAGACCGCCGCCCCGAGCGTCCGGACCTCGTCGGCACCGGCCGGCTCCGCACCACCGACGCGATACCCGTGCCCGCCGTGGCTGAACACGCCCTCCACGTCGAGGCCACCGGCGCGTGCGGCGCGGGCGATCTCGACCGCAGATTCAGGTGAGGCGACGCCGGTGCGTCCGTTGCCGGAATCGATCTCGACGCGGACGACCAGCGGACGGGCCGATCGCGCCACGGCGGCCGCCAGGCGTTCGGCGCCGGCGACCGAGTCGACCCCGACGCGCAACGCGGGCGTCGCCTCGTGCAGGGCTCGGAGTCGGGTGGCCTTGGGCCCCGCGGCCCACAGCGGATACGCGAGGAACACGTCCGGGATCCCCGCACCCACGAAGACCTCGGCCTCGCCGAGCGTCCCCACGGTGATCCCGCGCGCCCCCGCGGCGAGCTGCATCCGGGCCACCGCGACGCTCTTGTGGGTCTTGGCGTGCGGCCGGAGGGCGATCCCGCGCCGGTCCAGCTCGGCCTGGAGACGGGCGATGTTGGCCTCTACCCGGGCGAGGTCCAGGACGAGGCGCGGCGTGTCCAGCCCATCGGGCAGGGCGGCGAAGGCCAGGTCGTCGGCGGGCGCGGCGAGGTGGGTCGTCATCCCGGCGTCAGCGCCGCTCCGGCCGGGCGACGACCGGGGTCCGGAGCGCACCGAGGCCGTTGATCCGGAGCACGACCTCGTCGCCGGGCTCGAGGTAGCGGCCGAGGGTCTGGTCCCTGATCTCGAGCAGGCAGCCGGTGCCGACCGTCCCCGAACCGAGCAGGTCACCGGGCCGGAGCCGGACGTCCGCCGACGCCCGGGCGACCATCGCCCCGAAGGAGAACTGGGCGTCCGACCAGCGCCCGCGTGACGTCTCGACGCCGTTCACCTCGGCGGTCATCGCCAGGTCCGGCCCCGTCGCGCCGGCCGCCCGCGCGGTGGCGATCCCGAGCTCGTCCGGCGTGACGAGCCATGGCCCGATCGACGAGGCGAAGTCCTTGCCCTTGGCCGGCCCGAGCCGGACGACGGTCTCCTCGCGCTGGAGGTCGCGGGCCGACCAGTCGTTGAAGATCGTGTAGCCGCCGATCGCCTCCTCGCCGCGCTCCTCGGGCAGGTCGACGACCGGCGTGTCGATGAGTGCGGCAACCTCCAGCTCGTAGTCCAGCTCGGACGAGGCCGCCGGCGCCCAGACCGGCTCGTCCGGGCCGCGGATCTCGGACACGTTGCTGAAGTAGAAGATCGGAAGGCGGAACCACGCTTCGGGCACCTCGCCGCCGCGCCGCTCCCACATCGTCCGGACATGACCCTCGAAGGCGTAGAAGTCGCGCAGGCTCGCGGGACGCAGGATCGGCGGCCCGAAGACGAGGTCGGCGGCGTCGAGGACGGCGTCGTCGTCGCCGGGATCGCCGCGCGGAACGAAGTCGTCGACCAGGTCGGCCAGGGCCTCGACGCGAAGGCCGCGGGCGAGATGATCGTCCAGGGTCGTGACCGGCTGGCGGTGGAGCGCCCGGTCGTGGGCGAGGTTCGGGTCAGCGGCGACCGCGCGGCGCCTGGCGACCTCGAGGTCCAGCCAGGTACCTGGTCGATCGCCCGTGCCCAGCGCGGCCGCAAGACGGTGTGGCGTGCCGGCCGGGCCGGTCCGCTCCCGGACGTGGGCGAGCTTCATTGGCTTGGACACACCCGAGCGATCATCCATCGAGTGTAGGCGACGGCACGCGAGGGCACGATCATCCCGATCGAGGCCGCCGTGGAAGCCGACCGTTCGGCGACCGATCCGGCGCTCCGCCTGCGCCTCGTCAGCGGCGAGTCGTGAGCGTCCTCAGAACGGCTTGAGTTCGGCAGCGGGGTGTGCTGTTTCAGGGTAAATCGAGCCGTCGTCAGGGTGCTCTGGTGGGAGCAGGGCGTGGCCGAGGGTGCCGGTTGGCGGTCCACCAGGGCGAGGTATGGGCAGTGCGGATGCCCTGATCGCTACCGGCCGAGCAGCCGTTGCATCCCAGCGTCTGCGGCCGCGACATCCTCCTCATCCTGGCGCTCCCAGGCCGCCGCCATGTCAGCGAGAGCCTGCGCGCGCTCCGCGTCAACCAGCGCCCTCGCCGCGGTCGCCGCCGTCTCGATGTCCGGGAGCCGCCCGCGCGGCCCCAGGTCCTCGACGAGCCGCCGGAGGAGCCGGAGTGCGTTCGGCCCGCACTCGTCCAGCCGCGCGAGCATCTCGTCGCGGATCGCCTCGTCGGTCAGGCGGGCCGCGACATAGGGGAGCGCGAACTGCTCGATCTTGTCGCGAACGCCGGAGCCGAGGGACTCGAGTTCCAACGAGAGCGCGGACGACCTGACCGTCCACCACAAGTCCTCCTCGCCCATCAGCGAGGTGAGGCGGCGCGCCATGGACCCGTATCCGCGGGTCGGGCGGTCGGGCAAGTCGAGCCCGAGGTCCTCCGCGTCGTAGCGCGCCAGCCTCGGCGAGAATAGGTCGACCTCGATCGTGAACCGGCAGGTCCGGGCGTCGTTCCACTTGGACTTCTGGAAGACGAGCAAGCCGGTGTTCTGCTGGGTCGGCAGGAGAAAGGTCGAGGCGCGCCTGTGCCACCCGCGCTTGGCGAGGAACGGCCTGACCTCAACGGCCAGCCATCGATCGAAGACACGGCTTGCCGCCGCGGGGCCGGCCATGCCCAGACGATACCTCCCTACGCCGCCGCAGGGGTCGAACCGCGGAGGTCGGCGTATCGGGGTCCTGACTTACCCTGAAGTCAGCACACCCCGCTGCCGAACTCAGAACGGCTTGAGGACCATCAGCCAGAGGATGAGCAGGAGGCCGCCGCCGCCGACCGCGGCGATCGGGATCACCGGGGCCCGGGCGACGAGCGCGGCGAGCTCCTCGTCGGTCGCCAGCAGGGTGGGGTCCGGCTCCGAGCCGCGGGCCGGGACGCCGACCGCGCCGCGCAGCCGGACGAAGAACGGCGTCGCGACCAGGTACATGACCGTGATGACGATCACGAGGATGCCCAGCGAGGCCCAGATCCAGCCGCGTCCGAAGTGCCCGCCGGCGATCCCCGCCCACACGCCTCCGATGAGCAGCATGAGGAGACCGAGGTAGACGCCGCCCATGCTCAGACTCGACAGGCTGAGCATCGCGCCGATCCGGGCCCGATCCCGTTCGCCCCGGATGGCCAGCGCCATCCACGCGGCAACGCCGTGGGACAGGACGAAGAGGAAGGCTCCGACGACGTGGAGCAGGACGATCCAGGCGTACATTGGGCAACCTCCTCGGTGACGGCGGTCAGCCGGCGGACGGATCGGCGGACGGATCGGCGGGGGCGAAGATCGCACCGCCCGAGAGATGCCGCGCGGCCCACAGGGCCCACGCCGGGTAGCCAACATAGGTGGCGCCGACCAAGGCCATCGTGATGCCGCCCGGGAGCAGGCCGGACCGGCGACCCACCCAGCCCACGACGAGCAGCCAGGCGTCGAACGCGACGAACGCGATCGACAGCCAGCCGATCTGCTCCTCGAAGGTCAGGTCCCCCCGGACGAGCAGCGCCTGGAGGACGACGATCGCGGCCACGGCCGCCAGCCCCACCAGCGTCGCGAGATCGATCACGCGCGGTGCCTGCGGGCGCAGACGCGCCCGCAGGGTCAGCATCGCCGGTGTGATGAGCGGGAAGGACGCGAGCACCAGGGAGTCGTTGATCAGCCCGAGGGTCATGCCGAGGGATCTGGCGCCGAGGGCGAACGCCCCGAACATCCCAGCGAGGAACGCCACGCCGGCCGCCCCGATGGCGGCGCTCGCGACGGCGCACACGGCCGCGACGCGGGGACCCGTTGCGGCGGCCGCCCTCGTTGTCGGAGCGAAGGCGGGGGTCACCGGCCGGCCTCCGCGGCCGAGGCGAGCCGCGGGTCCTCGGGCGCGTCTGTGTCGGCCGCGGCCGGTGCCCGTCGGGCGTCCCACGCCCGGCGTGTCGCGACGAACGCGGTGCCAAGCAGGAGGAAGCCGTTGAGCGGATGGAGAGCTGCGACCATCGGCAGGTCGGCGCGCACGGCGACGAACACGGACTGGAGCGCGAAGAGCAGGAGCAGGAGCGCGACCGGGCCCGTGATCCGGCGCGGGCTGCCCGCGATCAGCGCGAGGATCAGCGCGACCAGGGTCAGCCATCCGAAGGCATAGCCGAACTCACGATGCGTGACGAATGCACCGGGATCGTTGAAGACGCCCAGGCCGGCAAGGAAGACCTGGATCACGGCACAGGCAACGAAGATGGCGAGGACGATCGGCAGGGCCAGGCGGGCGCGTGAGCGGACCATGGTCGGTCTCCGGCATGGAGTGGACCGGCTCAGGGTCGAAAGGAGACCGTCCTGCCGTCATGGGACCGGTGTCCCGATCGGTGTCCCGAATCCGCGGCGGCGGAGCCGGCGCCCGCGGCGGCGGAGCCGGCGCCCGCGCCGAACGGTAGGCACGGCTCCGCGGTCCTCAGGCCCGACGTTCCGGGCCGCCCCCCAGACCCGCTTCGCGGCCACGCACGATCGCCTCGGCGCGGGTGGTCACGCCCAGCTTGGCGTACACGCTCGAGACATGGTTCCGGACGGTCTTCGGCGCCAGGACCAGGTGGCTGGTGATGTCGGCGTTGGAGCGGCCCGCGGCGATCAGGTCGAGGATCTCGCGCTCGCGCGGCGTCAGCTCGGGGAACGCGTCGCGCGCCGGTGGCACGAGGGGGGTCGCTCGGTCCAGGTACCCGACCAGCCGACCGGCGATGCCGGCCCCGAGGATCGCCTCGCCCGCCACAACGGACCGGATGGCCCGCAGGAGCTCCGCCCGGCGCGCTCCCTTCAGGACGTAGCCGCGGGCTCCGACCCGGAGCGCGCCCAGCACCGCGGCGTCGTCGGTGTCCATCGTCAACACGAGGACCGCGACGTGCGGAGCGGAGCCGGCGATCCGCTGCGTGGCGGCGATGCCGTCCACCCCGGGCATCGCCAGGTCCATCAGGACGACGTCGGGCTGGACCTCCCCGACGAGCCGGACCGCTGCGTCGCCGTCTGCCGCTTCGCCGACGAGCACGAGGTCGGACGCGGTCGCCAGCAGCGCTGCCAGGCCCGTCCGATACGAGGCGTGGTCGTCGACGATCAGGACGCGGATGGGCTCGGGCGAGTCGGTCACGGCGGTCACGACGATGCCGTGCGCGGCGCAGCGTCCGGAGCGAGCGCTGCGGACAGGCTCGAGCCCCCGAGCGGGATCCGGGCGTCGACGACCGTTCCACCGCCGCGGCGGCGCTCGATGCGGACGGAGCCGCCGAGCTCCGCGGCCCGCGCTCGCATCGAGTCGAGGCCCGTCCCGCGGACGATCCTGCGAGGCAGCCCTCGACCGTCGTCCGCGACCTCGACCCGGAGCTCGTCTGTCACGACCAGCCGCACCCGGCACGCGCCCGCCTCCCCGTGGCGGACCGCGTTGGTCAGCGCCTCGGACGCGATCCGGAAGGCGGCCACCTCGACGCCGGCCGGCAGGTCGGGGAACGGGGTCGGCGACGTCTCGACCGAGATCGTCATGCCCGTCTCGGCGCTCCCCGCGTCGAGGCGGGCGGCCTGGATCCGGATCGCGCCGTCCAGGCCGAGCTCGTCGAGGGCGGGCGGGCGGAGGCCGTCGACGAGCCGGCGTACCTCGGCGAGGGTCGCTTGGACCTCGCCGCCCAGCTCGTCGAGCAGGTGACGAGCGCGGTCGGGATCGCGGGCCAGGGTCTCGCCGGCGGCCTCGGCCCGCAGGCCGATCGAGGCCAGCGACGGGCCCAAGCCGTCGTGGAGGTCCTGGCGCAGGCGGCGCCGCTCCTCCTCGCGCGCGATCACCAGTCGCTCCCGGGAACGGATCAGGTCCTCGCGGAGCCGGAGGGCATGGACGGCCGCGCCGGCCTGGCGGGCGAGGTCGCGCAGGAGGCGGTCCTCGTCCGGTCGAAAGCCGTGCTCGCCGCTGCGGGTCCCGAGCCGGAGGGTGCCGACCGGCTCCGCGCCATGCGCGAGGTCGAGCGTCACGATCGTGTCCGTCGGGCGACCGCGCTCCGCGGCCCGGAGCGACGCCCCGTCGGCGTCCACCACGTCGAGCGCCACGTACGGCAGGCGGAGCGCGTCGGCGACCGTGTCAACGATCGCCGGGAAGGCGAGGGCCGGATCGGTCGCCATCGCGAGCCGCTCGCCGAGGCGGCGAATGGCCCGGACCGGCTCGTCGCGCTCGCCGTAGAGCATCCGGTTGACCGCGCGCTGGAGGACGTCCCGGAGCGGAAGGGCGACAAGCGCGGCGACCCCCGTGGCAAGCAGCGACGCCGCGTAGCCGGACGGCGCGCCGAGCACGGTCCCGACGATCGAGACCACCCCGAGATAGCAGACGACCACGCCGACCGACAGACCGCCGTAGACGAACGTCCGGCGAACGACGACCTCGATGTCGAAGAGCCGGTCGCGAAGGATGCCCATGGCGATGCCGAGGGGCAGGGGCAGCGCAGCGAGTCCGATCCAGGACGCCGGCAGGAGCGGCCGGCCGAGGACCAGCTCGGGCACCTGGAAGACGGCCAGGCCGAGCACCGCGCTCGACACGGCGCCCAGCCTCGCCCAGCGGATGCGCGCCCGGAGGACCGGGTCGCGGGTCGCGCGGAAGCTCCGGGTGAAGATCGCGAGGCTGAGCGCGACCAACGGCACGACGATGGCGCCCTGGATGGTCGGCCAGGACGCGACCCACTCGAGGCTGGTCGCCGCCGCCAGCCGGGTGGCGATGAGGGCGCCGCCGTAGACGACGAACACGGCGGCGTAGAGGGCCGGGATCACCCAGGGCCGATCCCGCACGATCGGCGTCGGCGCCGGGAAGACGAGCGCGAGGTGGACCGCCGCCGGCCAGAGGACCATGTAGAGCGGCCCGGTCACGACCGCGTGGAGCAGGAACGGCCCGCCGCCGACGACGTTGCTGACCGTCACGCCGAGCAGCCATGGCACGCTGCTGCCCGCGGCCCCGCACGCAGCGAGGACAAGCGCCGTCGCCGCCGGCTCATGGGGCCGGCGGGCGAACACGAACGCGGCCACCGCGGCCACTGCGATCGAGAACAGGACGACCGTCCAGCCGTCGAGGAGCGTGGCCCCGATTGCCGCGGGAGCCCACCGGACCGCGACCTCGCGGGTCGTCCCGCCGTCGAGGACCTCGTAGGCAATCGCCTGGTCGACCCGGGGCTGCTCGGGCGGCGACCCGAAGGGAGCGAGCGCCGCAGCCAGCCATGCGTCCAACGGCCGCTCGGCCACGGCGGCGACCGTGTCGCCGGGCCGGAGCCCGGATGCGGGGATGTCGATCGGCGCGATCCGGATTCCCGCCGCCGACCAGCCCTCGCCGTAGAACTCGACGCGCGCTCCATCCGACGGGGCCGTCGCCCGGACCACCACGAACCAGAGCCCGAGCCCGAGCGATGCGGCAAGGGCCAGCCACGTCGCGGCCTGTCGCAGCCGGTCTCCGCGCGCCATCGAGTCCCTCATCCGCGCCCGCGTCGGGCATCCGCCGCGAGTCGCGGCCGGCCCAGTCTACGACCGGGCCCCGGACCGTCGGAGAAAAATTCAACGCTGAGAGCGCACGATTCACCAATAGGAGTGGACGGCGCCCCCGATGGGTGCCAGCGGTGGGAGTGGTGGTGGATCGCGACCTCGTCGTGGCGGCCCAGCGAGGCGATCAGGCGGCATTTGTCGACCTGGTCCGCTTCCGGGGTGGCCGGTACTTCGCGATCGCCCATCGCATCCTGCGCGATGTCGATCGGGCCGAGGACGCCCTGCAGGATGCGCTGGTGATCGCCTGGCGTGACCTGCCGAGCCTCCGCGATCCGGACCGGTTCGACGCGTGGGTCCACCGGATCCTCACGAACGCCTGCATCGCCCAGGCCCGCCGGGAGCGCAAACAGATCACCAACCTGTACCTGCTCCCGGTCGACGACCCCGCAGCACCGGACGAGCTGCTCGGCGTCGCGGACCGAGACCTGCTCGACCGCGGCTTCCGAAGGCTGACGCCGGACGAACGATCGATACTCGTGCTCCGTCACTACGTCGGCTACGAGCCCAACGAGATCGCCGAGGTTCTCGGAATTCCCGCGGGGACCGTTCGTTCCCGCCTCTACCACGCCCATCGCGCCATGCGCGCCGCCCTCGAAGCTGACGCGCGCTCCGCGGTCGTCGGAGGAACGATTCGATGAGTCGGCAGCCCGACATCGACCGCGTCCTGGAGATCTGGATGACGGACGGCCCGACCGCGATCCCCGATCGCGTCGTGGACGTCGTCGCCGCCCGGATCGGCGTCCAGCGCCAGCGCCGCGCCTGGCCCTTCCCATGGAGGACCACCGTGACCGCTCCGATCAAGATCGTCGCGGCCCTTGCGGCCGTGATCGTCGTCGCCGTCGCCGGCTTCGCCGTTCTCGGACGACCGCCCGGGTCGAACGTCGGCGGCAACCCCTCGTCCGCCCCGTCACCATCGCAGGGCACAGGCTCGCCCGCACCCTCGGTGTCGGCTGCGCCGTCGGCGTCGCCGTCCGCGAGCGCGGTGTATCCCGCGTGGTTCACCGGAGACCGTCAGGGAGCCGGCATCCTGCCGGCAGGCAAGCAGTCGACCCGGAACTTCAGGCCCGGTTTTACGTTCAGCGTCCCGCAGGGTTGGGTCAACGTTGGCGATGGGGTCAGTTCATACGATCTGATCGCGGACACACCCGCCAACGCTGCCGAACAGGCTGCCTCCGGCGGCCTCGCCCACGAGGTCAGCGCCTTCCGGTATGGAAGCCCGTACTGGTTCTGCGACGCGTGGGAGAACCATCGCGGCGCAACGGCGGCCGAGATCGTTGCCTCTCTCGTGGCCACCGATGCCATCACGACGTCCAAGGCGGTCGACGTGACCATCGGTGGCCTGACCGGCAAGCAGGTCGACATCCGGCTCGATCCCAGCTGGACGGAAACCTGTCCTGGCGATCCAGCGTCGCTCGATCTCGGGGACATGCGTACCCGAGTCATCCTCCTCGACACCCCGAGTCTCGGCACCCTGATCATCAACGTCGGCTCGCTGCATTCGGCCGGCCACGAGGCGTTCCTCGCCGAGGCGATGCCGATCATCGCAAGCTTCAAGTTCGAGCTCGCGCAATAGCGCGCGCCCACGTCCAACCAAGGCAGCGTCCCCGCCGCCGGCAACGGCCGGCGGCGGTTCGCTTCCGCGCCGGTGGGTCGAGGGCCCTCCGCTCGCCGTGGATCAGAGGTTCCCGCGCCGGGCCTGCTCGATCTCGATCGCCTCGAACAGGGCCTTGAAGTTGCCGACCCCGAAGCCGCGCGATCCGTGCCGCTCGATGATCTCGAAGAAGAACGTCGGGCGGTCCTGGATCGGGCGGGTGAAGATCTGGAGGAGATAGCCCTCCTCGTCACGGTCCGCTTCGATCCCGAGCTCCTCGAGGGTCTCGATCGGGACGCCGACGTCGCCGACCCGCTCGCCGAGCTGCTCGTAGTAGGCATGGGGCATCCCGAGGAACTCGATCCCGTTCTGGCGGAGCTGGCGGACCGTCCCGACGATGTCCTCGGTCCGGAGCGCGATGTGCTGGGTCCCAGCGTCGAGGTAGTAGTCGAGGAACTCCTGGATCTGGCTCTTCTTCTTGCCCGAAGCGGGCTCGTTGATCGGGAACTTGACCCGGCCGTTGCCGTTGGTCATCACCTTCGACATGAGCGCGCTGTAGTCGGTGTGGATGACCTTGTCGTCGTAGTGGATGAGCTGGGCGAAGCCGAAGACGTCGCGGTAGTAGTCGACGAAGCGGTTCATGTCGCCGAGGGCGACGTTGCCGACGCAGTGGTCGATCTCGAGCAGGCTCAGCCCCTGCGCCGCGGCCGCCGGCTTCTTGACCTTGCGGTAGCCGGGCGCGAACACGCCGTGGTACTCGCCGCGCTCGATGAACGAGTGACGGACCTCGCCATAGGTGTAGACGGCCGAGCGGCGGAGGATCCCGTCCTCGCCGCCGTCAAGCTCGACCGGGTCGATCGCCGCCCGAGCGCCGCGCTTCGTCGTCTCCGCAAAGGACACGGCGGCATCGTCGACGAGGAACGCGATGTCCTTCACGCCGTCGCCGTGGCGGTGGACGTGCTCGGCGATCTCGCCCTCCGGGGACAGGGCGCCCGTCACGACGAAGGTGATGTCGTCGCGGCGCATGACGTAGCTGATCCGGTCGCGGACGCCGGTCTCGAGACCGGCGTAGGCGATCGGGGTGAAGCCCCACAGGGCCCGGAAGTAGTGGGCCGACTGCTTCGCGTTGCCGACCCAGAACTCGACATGGTCGATGCCCTTGAGCGGCAGGAAGTCCTGCGCCTCGTCGTAGGCGTTCTTGTTGACGATCGCGCCGGCCTGGTTGGCCGCGCCTCGGGCGAGCGTGTCGGTCATGTCGGAGCCGTCTCCCTGCGTTCGCGGCGACCGGCGAGCCTCGGCGGGCCGGTCGCGGATCGGCGCCCGGCGGCGGGCCGGGTGAGTCTGGCCGTCCATGCTACGCCGGTCGTGCCAGACTGGGCGGATGGACGACCTTGCCCGCCGGATCCGCGACGCCGGCACCGCACTCCTCGGCCTCGGGGAGGCGCTCGTCGCGGGCGAACCCTGGCCGCTCAGCGACTCGTGGGGCACGGAGCCCGAGGCCCACTGGGGCCCGCCCGAGCTGCTCGCCCACGTGAACGAGATGCTCCCCTACTGGACGGACCAGCTCGAGACGGTGCTCGCGGGCAACGGAAGTGAGGCCGTTCCCTTCGGTCGGGTGGCAACCGATCCCGGGCGGCTGGGCCGGATCGGGTCCGATCGGCGGCGACCGATCGGCGAGCTGCTCGGCGGGATCGAAGCCGGCGTGGAGCGGGCGGGCGCGTTCGCGGCCGGGCTGTCCGCGGCGGATGCCGAGCGGCGCGGCCTCCACTCCACAAGGGGCGAATTGAGCGTGGGGGCGGCCATCGAGCGGTTCCTGGCGGGTCATCTCGAAGAGCACGTGGCGCAGCTCCAGGACATCCTCGCCCGTCGGGCAGGCTGAGCCCGGGCGAACGATCCCGGCTCGTTCGCGGACGGCGCCGAAGCCCGCGCGCCCGCAATCCGTCACCTCGACCAGGACCTCCGGATGGGAGGGTCCTGGTACGGACGGGCTATTCCCAGGGGGACCATCCGCGCCGTACCTTCCGCTTCCGCCCGACCCAGGGGCGAAGGGAGTGGGAAGGAATCGTCCGTTGCAGAAGTTCAAGTCGCAGGGGTTCAGGATCGTCATGGTCCTGTCCTCGCTGGCCAGCTCGGCCCTCGTGCTCGAAGCCGCTCAGCGCTGGAAGTAACCCATACCGTCCTGCCGACACCGCACTCATCCGGCGGGCCTCCGACCGCCACCCGCTCCACGCTCCCGATGAGCCGTCCGTCCTCCACGGGCGGCTCTTCGATTCCGGGCCGGTTCAGCCGGCCGTCGAGCCCCGGTCGCGGCCTTCGCGCAGGACGCTGCGCAGCAGGAACGCCACGTTCGCCGGTCGCTCGGCGAGCCGGCGCATGAAGTACGGGTACCACTGCGTCCCGAACGGGACGTAGACCCGGACGCCGAAGCCCGCCTTCAGCAGGCGCTCCTGGAGATCGCGCCGGACGCCGTACAGCATCTGGAATTCGAACCGCTCCGGCTCGATCCCGCGCTCCCGGGCGAACACGATGGCCCGCGCGATCAGGCGCTCGTCGTGCGTCGCGAGGGCCGGGTATGCGCCGTCGGCCAGGAGACGCTGCATCAGCGTCGAGTAGGCGGCGTCGACATCGGCCTTGACCGGAAACGCCACGGCGGCGGGCTCGACGTAGGCGCCCTTGCACAGGCGGATCCGGGCACGCTCGGCGATGAGGGCATCCACGTCCGCCGGCGTGCGCCGGAGCGCGGCCTGGACGACCACGCCCGATTCGCCGTGGCCGGCATTCACCGGCCGGAGCTCGCGCCACAGGGCGAGCGTCGCGTCGGTCGTCGTGTGGTCTTCCATGTCGATCCGGACGAACGCCTCGCGCTCGGCGGCCCGCTCCAGGATCCGTCGGACGTTGTCGCGGCACACCCCGTCGTCGAGGCCGAGACCCATCTGGCTGAGCTTGACGCTGACGTTGCGATCGAGGCCGCGCTCGGCGAGCGCATCGAGGGTCGCGAGGTACTCGTCCGCGGCGGCACGCGCCGCGTCGACGGAGGTCACGGCCTCGCCGAGGACGTCCACGGTCGTCCGATAGCCCGCCGCGCGGAGCCGCTCGAGGGCCGCCAGGGCCGCGTCGAGGGTCTCGCCGGCGACGAACCGTGCCACCATGCCGCGGGTCACCGGCAGCCGGGTCGCGAGCCGGCCGAGGGACCGCCGGCGCGAGAGCCACAGGAGGGCGGTCCGCAGCGCCCGCTCGGGCGCGGCACGAACGAGGGACGGTACGGGCACGGACCGATGGTACCGGCTGGCTCGCCCGGCTAGGATCGACACGTGACGATCCCCGACCTCGGCTCCGATCTCCTCGGCGTCGCCCTTCGCACCGCGATCGTGTACGTCGCGCTGGTGCTCGCCTTCCGCCTGATGGGCAAGTCCCGGACCGGGCAGCTCTCGACGATGGATCTCATCGTCCTGCTCGTGATCGCGAACGCCGTCCAGAACGCGATGGTCGGCGAGAACACGTCGCTGGTCGGTGGGCTCATTGCCGCCGCCGTCGTCCTGGTCCTGGACCGGGCGCTGCACTTTCTCACCGAGCGGTCCAGACCCGCCCGCCGCGCGCTCGAGGGCCAGCCCACGCTGCTCGTCGAGGACGGCCGGGTCGACCACGACCGGCTGCGAAAGGAAGGGATCACGCCGGACGAGCTCGGGATGGCGCTGCGCCAGAACGGGCTGCTGCGGGCGGAGGAGGCGCGCTACGTCTTCCTGGAGACGACCGGGATCATCAGCGTGATCCCATATCGGGATGAGCGCCCCGGGGGCGGCGGCGCACCGCCGCCGCGAGCCGTCGGCTGAGCGTCAGCGGCCGCCTGGCCTGTCGGGCGTCATCGCCTCGTCCACGCGCACGTCGAGGTCATCCATGACGTGCCGCCGCAGGAACGCCCGGATCCGGTTGAACGCGTCGCGCCGGTTCTCGCGCTTCTCCCAGCCGTGGCCCTCGTCGTCGTACCAGTGGACCTCGTGGAACTTGCCCTCGATCTCGAGCGCCTCCACCATCTTCTCGGTCATCAGCGGCACGACCCGCTTGTCCTTGCGGCCATGCAGGATCAGGAGCGGCGCCTCGATCCGTTCGGCGCGATGGAGCGGCGAACCGCGCCGGAACAGCTCGGCCCGGGTCGGGTCGTCGGGCGAACCCATCATCCGGGCGAGGTCCAGCCGCCCGGGCCGGTCGCCATGGCGATAGCTCTCGGCGATCTCCGAGTCGCCATAGAGGTCCACTCCCGCATCCCACATCGCCGGCTCCTCGACCAGGGCGCACAGGACCAGGTAGCCGCCGTACGACCCGCCGTAGATCCCGAGCCGCCCGTTCGACCACGGCTGGGCGGTCGCCCAGCGCGCGGCGTCGATCATGTCGAAGGCGTCGGCATGGCCCCACTCGCCGACGTTCCCCTGGCGGAACGCCCGGCCGTAGCCGGTCGATCCCCGGAAGTCCACGTCGAGGAAGGCGAAGCCTTCGCGGACGAGGAGCTGCTTGAACGGGACCCACGCCCGGTAGGCCTGCCAGGTGGGGCCGCCATGCGGGTACACGATCGTGGGGACGCGATTCGCGCCACGCTTGCCGGTTGCGGCGGCCGGGCGCCACAGCGTGCCCTCGATCCGCAGCCCGTCGCGGGCCTTGAACGAGATCCGCTCGCCCTGCACGGTCCGCTCCGGCCGGAAGGCTGCGGCGACGACGGCGGGCATCGAGCTGGTCAGCTGGCGTGGGCGTGAGCCCTCCGGGGCGACGCCGGGAACGGGAAGCAGCCACAGGTCCTGCGGCCGATCCTGGCTCTCGCCGATCGCGGCCAGCCACGCGCCGTCGGCCAGGAACCCGACCGAGCGCCAGACGCCCGGCCACGGGTTGACGACCTGACCGGCGCCCGCGGCAAGGGTCGGCGGCGGGTTCTTCGGCGGTCGGCCCCGGCCGCGCTTGACGGGCGTCGCGGCGGCGAGCGGGGCGACCACGAGGTCGATGAGCGCGTCGTGGTGGTCGCCGTGGACGAAGCGACCGCCGTCGGGCGAGGCAAGGGCGGCGTAGCCATACCCTCCGCTCGGTTCGCCATGCTCGCGGTTGCCGGACGTGAGGACGGTCTTCTCGCGGCCGTCCGCGGCCACCCGCACGACCTGGAACCAGCCGTCGGCGTCCGTCAGGTAGAGAAAGCCGCCGCCCGGCACGGCGCGTGGTCCGGTCGCGAACTCCTTGCCGCCGCCGGCGATCCGGCGCTCGCTGCCGTCCGCCACGTCGACGAGGTGGATCTCGCCGACCGCGAAGTCGGGACCGCGGAAGGTCGCGACGGCGACGGTCGTGCCATCGGCCGACCATTCGAGATCGTGGACGTCGAACCCGGCGACGGTCAGGACGCGCGGCTCGGGCGGCCGCCGGTCGCGGGCCGGCCGTCCGCGCCTCGGGACGGGCGCATCGACCACGTGGACCTGGGACCAGCCGCGACGCCGCGACAGGTAGGCGATGCGCAGCCCGTCGGGCGACCAGCGCGGCATCGAGACGCCGGCCGGATGACCGGCAACGAGCACGTCGCGCGCGCCGTCCGCGTCGACGATCCGGATCTCATCGCCGCGGGTGAAGGCGATCCGTCGCCCGTCCGGCGACCACTGCGGGTCGCCGAGGTCCTTCTCCGACGCCGTGATCTGGACCGCGGTCCCAGGCCGGAGCGACTGGACGAAGAGCTGCCGGGCGCCGGCGGCCTCGTGACTGAAGACCACCGAGCGGTCGCGGGGATGGACACGGAACTCGCGCGGCGTGTCGATCGCGACGATCCGCTCGATCGTCAGCCCGCCCGTGGCGCCACCCCCGACGCCCGGCCGTGGCTCGGCTCCGTCACGTGCCTCGTTCACCGCTCCTCCTCGACCGCCACCGGTCATCGTCCCGTGGCCCTCCCGGCAGCCACGCCGGCGCCGGTCTCCGGCGCGGGCCAGCCGAGCCGGGCCGCCCAGGGGCCGATCATCGCGTGATGGGCCCGGACGTGGCCGTGGAGATCCTCGTAGGCCCAGCTGAACCCCTCGGGATCGAGCCACTCCGCGTCGCTCATTGCCGCGGTTGCGGCCCGGAGTCGGGCGTGGCCGTCGGCGAAGCGCCGGCGCAGCTCCCCGGGCGGTGTGCCGCGCGCCGTGCGGACCTGCCGTTCGTTGAACGCGTCGATCCCCTCCGGCGGGATGTCGGCCCACGGCTCGCCCACCCGGTGTTCCTCGAGCGCGCGGGCGCCCTCCACGAACCAGCCGGCGAGGTGGGCGACGTGATCGGCGAACGTCCAATCCCCGTCGATGGGAAGGGTCCAGGCGTCGTCTCGCACCGTGTCCATTGTCTCGCCGAACGCGGCCATGGTCGCTGCCTCGGCCGCCCAGAACCGGTCCCGATCCCGGGCGAGCGTCGCGCGCGCGGGCTGCGGGTCGGGTCCGAACGGGTCGTTCCCGCTCTGACGGGCGCGGAGCCCGTCGGCCCACGGCTCCAGGACCCGGAGATGGTCGACGAGGTGCCCGTGGAGGACCTGGTGGACCCAGCCCCACGCGGCATCGCCCCGGATCGTGTCGGCCGGGAGCTGCCGCGCCACCGCCAGGACGGCCCGGTGCGCCGGATCGCCGCGCGCCCGGAGCTGGGCCGGCGAGACGTCGGCGAACCGGGATCGCCTCTGCTCGTTGATGACGTCGAAATCGCCGTTCTCGCCGAAGTCCGTGGCGGTCGGCCAGGCGCCGCCCGCCACCACGGCCCCGATGAAGTCGGCCGCCAGCTCCCACCAGTCGACGACATGAGCCACGTGGTCGTGGAGTGACCAGTCCGGTCCGCCGGCGTCGGACGGCGCGGCACCCGGGAGCCGCCAGGCGGCGTCGTCGAGGCCGGCCCACACCGCGACGAACCGATCTTGGACGGCGGCCTCGTCGGCCCAGTAGTCGCGGCTCGAGGCGCGGAAGTCGATGTCGCGCAACTCGGCGAGGGGAGCGCGCCGAAGGTCGACCGGCCGATCGGCGATCGACGCCGTCACGACGATCCGGACGTGCCGCCGGTGGGCTTCGCGACGGTGGCCTCGAGCTGGTCGCCGAGCTCGATCGTGCGCCGGAATGCGGCCCAGACCGCTTCCGACAACACGGTCCGCATGCGCCCGGACTCGAGCTCGTGGAGGGCGGCCGCGGACGTCCCGCCGGGCGAAGTGACCATGTTCCGGAGCTCCGCCGGGTGCATCGCCGACTGCTTGGCGAACAGGGTGCTGCCCTCGATCGTCTCGACCACGAGGTCGTGCGCCACGTGGCGCGGGAAGCCAAGGTGGACGGCGGCGTCGATCAGGGCCTCCATGAACAGGAACACGTAGGTGGGACCCGTTCCCGACACCGCGGTGGCCATCGCGACCATCTTCTCGTCGTCCACCTCGATCTGGGTGCCGAGGGCGCCGAGGAGTGCCGCAGCCTGGTCGCGCTGCTCCCGGGTCGTGCCGGGCGTGGCGTACCAGACGGTCACGCCCCGGCCGAGGCGGGCGGGGGTGTTCGGCATCGCCCGGATCACCTGGTCGTGGCCGAGCGTGCCGGTCAGGGCGGCCGTCGTCGCCCCGGCGAGGACCGAGAGGACGACCTGGCCGCGGACGAGGTGCGGCCCGATCTCGCGACCGACCCGGCCGAGCATCTGGGGCTTGATCCCGAGCAGGACCACGTCCGCGCCGGCGATCGCCTCGAGGTTGTCGGCCACCACGCGGATCCCGTATTCCGAGGCGAGGTGCTCGCGGCGTTCGGCCCGGGGGTGGCTCGCGACGACCTGGCCGGGCGCGACGAGATCGCCCCGGAGGAGGCCGGCGATCATCGCCTCGGCCATCACCCCGGAACCCACGGTCGCGATCGTCTTGCCGCTGAGTGGCGTCATCGGGGCGAGTATCGCACGCACCCTCTGGGGCGGAGGTGGCGCTGCGGCGCGCCGCGCAACGGCGCCCGAGGGCCCCGGATCTGGTCAACCAGTCGTGGCAGGACTGCAACGGCGGATCCGACCGCCTCCGAGGCTCCGGCAGCCGGACGTCGCCGCGCCCCTCGCGCGTGCGGGATGGGCCGACGGCGGCGCGAGGCCCTCAATGACCGCGGGATCCCGCCGTAGCAGTCCAGGGCGCAGTGTTTGGCGAACCACCAGGGCGGATCTCCTCAGGGCCGCGTCCCAGTCGCGAGGACGAAGAAGCGGCCGGTCGTCGTGACCGCGACATCGCCGAAACCGCTGGCCCGCAGGTCCGCCGCGATCTCGTCGGGCGTGCGGACGACCTTCGTGATCGTGAACTCGCGCCCGTCGGCCAGGCGGCGGATGGCGCGGTCATCGGCCGGGGTCGGGTGGTCGACGGCGCCGGAGCGGGGGTCCGCCAGGGAGTCGATGAGGACGATCCGCCCGCCCGGCCCGAGCCAGGCCCGCGCCACATCGAGGAACGCCGCGGTCCGGTCCCGCTCCACGTGGCTGAGCCAGAACCCGGCGAACATCGCGTCGGCCGGGTCGCCTTCCGGCGGTGCCCACGCGTCGCGGACGTGGATGTGAGCGCGCTGGCCGTGGGCGAGGAGTCGGTCCCGGGCGCGCTCGAGCGGCGCCTCGGCGGCATCGTACAGCCAGAGCTCCGCGGCCTTGGACGCGAGCAGCGGCGACCACCAGCCGGTCCCCGCGGCCAGCTCCACGATCCGGCCGCGGAGTGGCAGGCCGTCCAGCCAGCGGCCGGCCGCGTCGAGCTCCGCGTTCCACGCCGCGTCGTGGATCGGTCCGTGCTCGTAGCGGCCACGGCGGAGATACCAGTCGTCGTACTCGGGGGCGCGGGCCTGGTAGTACGCGATGAGGTCGGGATCGGACGGCCCGACGAGGGACGCGGGCACGGGTGGGGGCGCTGCCGGCACGGTGGGCGCCGGGGAGGACGCGGGCGCGGCCGGCGTCGCCGCGGCTCGCGCCTCGAGCGCGGCCCGCAGCCGGAACCGCAGGAACTCGTTCTCGCCCGCCTTGCCGAGGCAGTCGGGGCACAGCCGGGCCCACGCCTCCAGATCGTCGACGCCGCGCGCCGTCCATGACCGCCCGCACCACAGGCAGGCGAAGGTCAGGGAGGGCGCGGTGGGCGTCGGGCGGGCCACGCTCAGTAGATCGGCGTCCAGCCGGCCGGTGGCGAGATGTCGCGGAACGCCTCCGGATCGAAGATCTCGGCCAGCATCTCGATCCCGTCCACGACCCGCGGCCCCGGCCGGGAGAAGTAGGACGATCCGTCGAGCGCGATCAGGTGGCCGCGCTCGATCGCCGACAGCTCCCCGATCCACTCGGGAAGCGTCGTCCGGCGCCAGTCCGCGACCGTCTCCTCGAGATGGTAGCCGCAGGGCATGACCAGGAGGAGATCCGGGTCCACGTCGGCGACCGCGTCCCAGGTCGTCGGCCGGGCCGGGGCGCCGTCGTGGCCGAGGACGTCCCAGCCGCCGGCCCGCCGGATCTGGTCCGGCACCCAGTGGCCCACGGCGAACGGCGGATCGAGCCACTCCAACCCGACGACCCGCGGGCCGGTGAAGCCACCCTCGCGGCGTTCCTGGGCCTTGGCCTCGATGACGCCGAGGCGCGCCCGGAGGCCTTCGACCAGCTCGACCGCCGCGTCCTCGGCATCGGCCATCGCCCCGACCGTCGAGATCGTGTTGAGGATCCCCTCGACCGAGGTCGGCTCGAGCGAGATCACCGTCGACGACATCTCGAGGGCCCGGACGGCGTCGTTGACCTCGCGATAGCCGACGGCGCACACGGCGCACAGCTCCTGGGTCAGGATCAGGTCGGCGTTGGCCGCCTCCAGCGCCGCCTCGTCCAGCTCGTAGATCGCCGACCCGCCGTGGACCGCGTCGGCGACACGGCGATGGATCTCGCGACTGGAGGCGCCCGTGGTCGCGAGCGCGTTCCGGGTCAGGACCGGCTTGCCCACGACTTCGGGCGGCCAGTCGCACTCGTGCGTGACGCCCACGAGCTCGTCACCCAGCCCGAGGGCGCACACGATCTCGGTCGCCGACGGGAGGAGCGAGACGATGCGCATCGATCAGGGCCGGCCGTGGCGTCGGCCACGCGGTCGGCCGGCGTGCCAGGCGCGCGTCGCTAGGCCGGTTTGAGTTCGTCGACGGCGGCCCTGGCGGCCGCCTTGTCCGTGTACCAGGTGGCATCGATCTTCGTGTAGTTCGCCCACTCGGCGGGCAGGGACTCCTCGGGGAAGATCGCGTTCACCGGGCACTCGGGCTCGCATGCGCCGCAGTCGATGCACTCGTTGGGGTCGATGAACAGCTTCCGGTCCGTGCCTTCCTCGTAGTGGATGCAGTCGACCGGACAGACCGAGACGCACGAGAGGTCGAGCACGTCGATGCACGGTTCGGCAATCACATAGGTCATTGACTTGCTTCTCCTCGACCCGCTCCATGGAGGTCCGTCGGTGCGCCGCGGGCGGCGGGGCCGAATCGTAGCACCGCAGGCTCGTCCTCAACCGCTCGGCGTGGTGACCCGCAGGCTGGCTCGCATGCCCTTTGCCCAGTGGCCCGGAATATGGCAGCCGAACAGGATCCCGGCGACGGCCGACCGCTCGGCGGGAACGGTCCACGTGACGTCGACCCGCTCTCCGGACGGGACGACGGCGCGCAGCCCTGCCACGGCGGGATCCACGCTCACCACCGGCGTCGGACCGGGCGGCGGGTTCGCCGCAGCTCCCTCGGCCGCCTCCCAGGCATCCTGCACGGCCTGATCCCCGATCACGATCTCGTGGATCTCGAGCCCGCCGTTGACGACCTGGAGGACGACGGTCTCGCCGGGGACCACATCGACCGGGTCGGGCAGGAACAGCCAGTCCTTGAGGATGACGTTCACCGCCCGGGGA
>DASSPG010000055.1:0-4691 GCA_035699725.1 Candidatus Limnocylindrales bacterium
GATGATGGAGGGCTGCGCCCGGTTCAGTGGACTGGATTCAACCCCAAGCTCGGGAGATACCAAGGAGAGTTGGTTGGCAAGGGCGAAGTGCTCGATCGATTCCGCCTGAAGGCTGAAGCAGCCCTCGAAGCGGGCGGACCGGTCTCGGGGCAGGACTGGACGAGCCTCGATCTCGTCCTCGACACCATCGTGGCAGAACTCGAGTCTGGGTGACGATGAGCCGATCCTAGGTATGCGCTCTATCGGAGTTATGTGCTCTTGGCGCGGCGATCGATAGAGCCTATAAGTCACCCGATTCGTGCTTGGTTCCCACTCGGTAAAGCACAGCGGATCGAAGAAGTGACTTATGAGTCCCCTGCTCTACCACTGAGCTACTCCGCCGTCGGAATCAAGGTTACTCAGCGTGCTCCGGGGCCGCAACCACTGCGGTGTCTGGCCCATGAGCACACAACGGCCGAACAGCACAGACGTGTCTGACGCGGGGAGGCATCGACCCGGCGGGTTGTCCCTTCCGGTCCGCGCTCAGCCGCGGATCACGCGTGCGAGCGCACGCAGGAGGCGTCATGAACGCCCTGGCGTGCGCCGACTCGCCGGCTGGGCTGCTGGACGCCATCTGCCGTGGCCCGACGATCAACGCGCCCGGCGGTTCTCGATCGGATGGCTCTCGTACATCCGGGCCAGCACGACGAGCCCCGAGGCGGCGGTCAGGGCGGCGACGGTCCAGATCGCGGCCGCCATCCCGAGGCGATCGGCGATCAGGCCGGCCAGCAACGCCCCGGCGGCGAACCCGGCATCGCGCCAGAAGCGATAGACGCCGACCGCCGAGGCTCGCCAGGTCGGGTGGGCGACGTCGCCGACGACCGCGATGAGCGTCGGATAGACCATCGCCGTGCCGGCGCCGAGCAGGACCGCACCCGCGGCCCATGGCGCGAAGCCGCGTGTCGCAGCGATCAGGGCGATCGCCGCCGCCTGGAGGAGCATCCCGGCGACGATCAGGCCCTTGCGGCCCAGCCGGTCCGACAGCGCGCCGGTGACCAGCTGGCCGAGCCCCCAGACGGCTGGATAGATCGCGGCCAGCGCCCCGATCTCGGCGACACTCAGCCCGGCCGCGGCGTAATAGATCGGCAGCAACCCCCAGGCGAGGCCGTCGTTGAGGTTGTTGACGAGCCCGGCCTGGCTCGCTGCCGAGAGCGCAGGCTCGCGCAGGCTCGTCAGGGCGAACACCGCACGTGTCGACAGTCCGCCGTGGAGGTGCTCGCTCCCGACGTGGGCGGCCGCCTCGTGGCGCGCGTGGCCACGCGTCTCGCGAACGAAGATCGCCGACAGACCGAGGCCGAGAGAGGCGTACGCGAGACCGAGCAGGAACGGCGCCGGCCGCAAGCCCCAGCGCTCCGCGATGAGCCCCGTGGCGAACGCCGTCAGCGCCACCGCGCCGTAGCCGGCGGCCTCGTTGAGCCCCATTGCCAGGCCGCGCCGCCCGGGCCCGACGAGGTCGATCTTCATGATCACCGTCGTGGACCAGGTCAGGCCCTGGTTGATGCCGAGCAGGACGTTGGCCAGGACGACCCAACCCCACTCCGGGGCCCAGATCAGGAGCAGTGGCACCGGCAGGCCGACGAGCCAGCCGGCGACGAGGACCGGCTTTCGTCCATACCGGTCCGACAGCGCGCCGGCGACGAGGTTCGTGGCTGCCTTCGTCATTCCGAAGGCGACGATGAACGTCAGCGCCGAGCTGAGCGCCTGGAGACCGAAGACGTCCGTCGCGAGGAGCGGCAGGACGGTCCGCTCCTGGCCGACCACCCCACCGACGAGCGCGTTGACGGCGACGAGGAGCCCGAACTGGCCGAGGTTGGCCCGCAGACCGAGCCGGACGCCACCTGGATCCGCCATCCCTGGCGCCGGCGCTGCGCGCTCGCCGTGGCCGAGCATCACGGTGGTGGCGACGGTCGTGAAGCCGCAGACGCCTCGATGGCCGGACCTCGATGAGCTCGCCGCCATCGCGGATCCCGGCCTCGAGCGCGTCGGGCCTCCGGCGGCGCAGCGTCGGCGGCATGGCGTCGCAAGACGGCCGGGCCGCGGCGCTCGGGCGTGTGGCCCGGGGTCCCGAGGTGGGTCCCGAGGCTGGACGCCAGGCGCAGCCCGTGCTCCTCGCGGGCACGAGGGTGCGGCGTGACATGACGCGTCGTGCCGTGCCCGCGATCGCCCCCGAGGTCGACGGAGGACGACGAGGTGCCGAGCCCTTCCTCGATGAAGCCGATGATCGTGACCAACGGTCCCTCCGAACGTGCCATCTGGCGGTGCCTGGTGGAGGCGCAGGTATGATCCTATTCCAAACATCGTTGGAATGACTGAATGACAACACCACGCGCGACGAAGACCGCCCTCAACGAACAGTTCGCCCGGATCGGCAAGGCCCTCGCGAGTCCCCGGCGGATCGAGCTGCTGGACCTGCTCGCCCAGGGCGAGCACAGCGTCGAGACGCTGGCGGCCGAGACCGACATGAGCGTCACTCTCGCCTCGTCGCACCTGCAGGGCCTCCGCGGCGCGCGGCTCGTCGACACCCGGCGCGACGGCGCCCGGATCTTCTACCGCGTCGCCGGAGACGACGTCCTCGAGCTGTTGACCGCCCTGCGCGCCGTGGCCCACGCCCGCCTGACCGAGGTCGAGCAGGTCGTCCGTGCCTACTTCGGCGCCCCCGATGAGCTCGAGCCGATCGGTCGTGACGAGCTCATCCGCCGGGCCCGGAACGGTGACGTCGTCCTTCTCGACCTGCGACCCCGCGAGGAGTACGAGGCGGGGCACATCCCGGGTGCGGTCTCGATCCCGCTCGACGACCTCGAGGAGCAGCTCGCCCTCCTGCCGCCCGAGGCCGAGATCGTCGCCTATTGCCGGGGCCAGTACTGCGTCATGGCGCCCCGCGGCATCGCCCTCCTCCGCCGCCACGGCTATCGCGTCCGGCGGCTCGAGGACGGCGTCGGCGAGTGGCGCCTCGCCGGCCTGCCCGTGGCCGCCGGCGCCGAACCCGGAATCCTTCCTTGAATCGATGAGGTGATGACCATGCGCAAGTCCGTGCGCGCCCGACACGACGCCGGGATGCGCTTCGCGATCGAGACCGGCAGCGGCCACACCCTCGCCGTCGACGACGCCGCAGGCGACAGCGCCCCCCGACCGGCCGAGCTCCTGCTCGCCGCGCAGGCCGGCTGCACTGCACTCGACGTCGCCTCGATCCTGGCCAAGAAGCGCCAGTCATTCACCTCGTACGAGGTCTCGGTCTCGGGTGAGCAGCGGGAGGACCGCCACCCGCACGTCTACCAGCGGATCGAGATCGTGCACGAGTTCGAAGGAGCGCAGCTGGACGTCGCCGCCGTCCGGCGCGCGATCGAGCTATCGGCGACCCAGTACTGCACGGCCTCTGCGACGTTCAGCGCGGGACCCGCCGAGATCCAGCACCGCTTCGTGGTGGCGCGTGGAGACGGCCGGCCCGAGGAGAGCGGCTTGGTCGTCGTCACCGGCCCGGGTGAGGATCCCGATGCGCTCGGCGAGCGTTGGCTCGCGGCGCAGCAGCCGGCAGGTGTGGCCCGATGATGACCTGGGGTGGTGGCTGGACCGGCTGGCTGTGGATGCTCGCCGGGCTCGCGTTCGTCGTGGGCGTGGTGCTCACCGTCGCCTGGGCGGTTGGGCGGACCGGTGGTGGATCGGAGGACGAAGCGCTGGCTGCCCTCCGGTCGCGATTCGCGCGGGGCGAGATCGACGCCGCCCAGTTCGAGGACATGCGGCGGGTCCTCGGATCGACCGAGCGGCCGCGGGAGCGGGATCGCGTCGGCCTGATCGGACTCCTGCTCATCGTCAGCGCCCTGGTCGCCTGGATCGTCGGGAGCGGGCTCGGGTCCGCCGGCTGGAACTGGGGCTGGGGCGGGATGATGGGACCTGGCGGCATGATGGGCTTCGGCGCCCGGCCGACCGCGCCGGCCGACACGTCGGTCCGGATGGCCGGCTCCCGCTTCGAGCCGGCGACGCTGACGATCCGCGTCGGCGAGGCCGTCCGCTGGTTCAACGACGACGCCCTGCCCCACACCGTCTCCGCGACAGACGGCTCGTGGGACTCGGGCAACCGTGCGCCGGGGCAGGCCTTCGAGCGGCGCTTCGACACCGCCGGCTCGTCTCCCTACCTGTGCCGGTATCACCCGGGCATGGTCGGCACGATCGAGGTCGGGGGCTCATGACCGGCGGCGGGCTCGTCGCCTCGCTTCAGGTCCGCGCTCCATCCGAGTCGTGCGCGCGTGAGCGATCCGACGATCGAGCCCATGATTGAGCAGACTCCCGATCGGGTCCCGCTCGGGAACCCACAGCGGACAGAGGGGACGGGCGCCTGAGTCCGGTGGTCTGCCACTGAGCGACTCCGCGGCGCCGGCGATCCACCCGCCGGTCCGCCGGGGAGCCAACGCCGGCACCCGAACCGCGTGAGGCGGCCCGGCCGTCCGGACGTCGCCCTATCATCGGGCGCGACCACCGCCGCGGAGACGATGACCCGATGACGCTCGACCGAGTCGCCAGCGACGCCCCCACCGAATGACGGGTGCCGCGCGGACCGGGGCGCGCCGGTGGCGGCTGCCCGGCCCGACCGGGCTGGCGGCCGGAGCCGTGTTCGGTCTGGCCCTGCTCGCCTACCTCCGGACCCTGCTCCCGGGACC
>DASSPG010000056.1:0-11346 GCA_035699725.1 Candidatus Limnocylindrales bacterium
CGCTCGGCGCCCGCGCCTGGCTCGGCGACGGATCTGACGACGCCCACGCCACGGCGCTCGGCCCCGGCGAGCCGACGGGCGGCTGGACCGATCCCGAGCCGACGGCTGAGGCGCCGATCGCGAGGACGAGCGCAGCAAGGACGACGACGAGAGGAAGGCGCTTCACCGGCCCGATGATGCCACGCGTCGACGGGACGGGGGCCCATGCGGCCGGGCCCCGGACAGGAAGACGCCCCGTCCGGGCGGGCGGACGGGGCGTGAGGAATATGCGGATGGCGGACCCGACCGGATTCGAACCGGCGATCTCCAGCGTGACAGGCTGGCATGTTGGGCCGCTACACCACGGGTCCAGTTGCGGCGAGTGCGGAGGATAGCAGGTGCCACCGACCTTGTCGCCACCTTGAGCTGGGGTGTCAGCGCTCGATCACGATCGGCGGGACGTTGAAGCCGAGCCGCCCGAACTGCACGACGACCCGGCCGTCGGCGGGATCGTGGAGGGTCAGCGAGGACTCCCACGGCACCGATCGTCCATCCGGGGCGGCGCCGGCGAACGACGAGGCCGCGACCGCCCGGTCGTCGAGCACCATCGACAGCATCTGGTAGTTCGCCGTCGGCGCCCAGCGATCGACGAGCGCCAGCGTCGCCCGGTCGACGACGAAGATCCCGAGGCTCGCCTGCGCCTGGGCATCGGGAACCATGTCCTCGCGGAACCCGACGAGGTACATCCGCGAGCCGTCGGCGGCGGCCGCGATCTCGCCGTAGCCGAATGGGTAGTTGATGCTGCCGGCGTCGTGCCAGTCGGGCCGGTTCGTGCCGCCACCGGGCGCGACGCCGGTCGACACCTCCGCGGCCGGGTCGAACTTCACCTGCTCCACGCTCATGCGTGCGACGTCGAACCGCAGCAGGACGAGCCGGGTCGGATCCCAGGCATACACGGCGCCATTCGCTCGATCCATCAGCGGCTCCCCGAGGTAGCCCGAGCCCGCCTCGGGCGCGGCGATCCGACCGGCGTCGCCGCCGTCGAGGTCGAACAGCTGGAGCGCCCACGCGTTCCACGACTCCGTCGCGTCCGGGATCGGGCAGAGCCAGCCGAACCGGTCGGCCGTCACGAACCCGGCGTAGTCACAGTCGGGCGCCATCGCGGCGAGCTCCGGGAGCTCCACGATGTCGGTCGGCGAGGCGTCGGGGCCCAGGGCGATCCGCCAGGCGACGGTCGTGGTCGGCTCGGGTCCCTCCGCCGCCGGACGCCGGAGCCGGGCCCAGGCGAAGGCGACGCTGCCATCCGGCGCGATCCGGACGTAGGGTCCGTCCACGTAGACCAACGACGACAGGAGATCCAGCGCCCCCGGCTCCGGGCTGAGCCCCGTCGTCGGTCGCGGAGTCGGAGGCTCCGGAGGCCCCGCTGCGCGCGCGATCTCCCGGAACGACGGCAGCGGCCGCTCGACCAGTGACAGGCCCGCGGCGGAGAACAGGAAGGCGTCATCGGTCTGGCGCGTGGCGAGCACCACGATGGCCCGCATGGCGTCGTCGGTGACATCGATCCCGGTTCCGATCGAGGCCGGGCCGTCCGGGGTGTCCGCCGGGCCGAGGACGAGCGGGTCCGCGATGCCCGACTGCTCCCCGTTCTCGTCCAGGTCCACGATGCGCAGGAGCAGGCTGTAGGAGCGGTCGATCACCTCGTTCGTGAGGCAGACGCAGGTCCAACCGGTACCTTCGGTCGCGCGGACGATTGCCGCCTGCCCGATGGTCAGCGGCAGGCCATCGAGCACGGTTCCCACGGTCGGATCGAGGATCTGGACCCGTTCCGTCAGGATCGCGATGGTTCCGGGTGGGACCGGCCCGTCGCCACGTGTCAGAGCCGGCAGCGGAGTCGCGCGGGGCGTCGCGCCGGGTCGCAGGGTCGGGGTCGCCGACGGGCGCGGCGTCGGCGTCGGCGTCGCCAGGAACGACAGGTCGAGGTTGGGGCGTTGCTGGAGGCGCGGACCGAGCACCGCGACGACGATCACGGCGGCCGCTGCCGCGAGGACCATCCAGGTCGTGAGCCGACGACGCGGACCGCGCCAGCCGCCGCCGGAGCCGTCGACCCGGCTCGGCGCGACCGAGAACCCCTGGTCGCCCCTCCGCTCGGTCATGGCGCCACCGTACAACGCCGACCCGGTGCGGGTGGCTCCTATACTCGGCGGCCATGACCGTCCTCGACCTGCGCTCCGACACCGTCACCCAGCCGACCGCGGAGATGCGCCGGGCCATGGCCGCCGCCGAGGTCGGCGACGACGTCTGGGGCGAGGACCCGACCGTCAACGCGCTCGAGGCCCGCGCCGCTGACCTGCTCGGCAAGGAAGCGGCGCTCTTCGTCTCGACCGGGACGATGGGCAACCTCGTGTCGCTGATGGCCCATGTCCCACGCGGGGGCGAGATCATCGCCGGGGCGCAGAGCCACA
Source organism: Candidatus Limnocylindrales bacterium (assembly GCA_035699725.1). GTDB lineage: Bacteria > Chloroflexota > Limnocylindria > Limnocylindrales > CSP1-4 > CF-46. Next base: position 2,442 of record DASSPG010000056.1, read on the forward strand.
TCGTCCGGGACGAGGCGGCGGGTCACGCGGTCGTCGTGGGCGCGAGTGTCCTCCAGCTCCGTGATCGGCCGGACGGGACGCTCGATCCTGCCGACGTGGCCGCCGCCTTCCGTGACCCGACCGATGCCCACGAGCCGGTGACGGCCCTGGTCGCGATCGAGAATGCCCACAGCCATTCGGGCAACCAACCACTCACCCTCGCGTACACGGAGGCGATCGCGACGGTGGCCCACGATCGGGCGGTCCCGCTCCATGTGGATGGGGCCCGGTTCTTCAACGCGACGGTCGCGCTCGGCGTCGCGCCGGCCGCGCTCGCCGCACCGGCGGACTCGGTGACGTTCTGCCTGTCGAAGGGCCTGTCGTGCCCGGCCGGCTCGATCGTCGTCGGATCGGCGTCCTTCATCGGCCGGGCCCGCCGGGCGCGGAAGCTCCTCGGTGGCGGGATGCGCCAGGCCGGGATCCTCGCCGCGGCCGGCCTCGTCGCCCTGCGCGACGGGGATACCGGGATGATCGCGCGGCTCGCCGACGACCACGCCAATGCCCGCCGTCTCGCCGAGCTGCTCGCGGCGATCCCCGGCGTTCGCTCGCCCGGCGACATCGCCCAGCCCGGCCCGGACGACGCGCCGCTCGACCCGACCCGCGTGACGACCAACTTCGTCCTCTTCCGGGTGGCGGCGGACCGTTCCGCGTTCCTGGCGGCGGCCCGGTCGCGCGGCGTCCTGTTGGAGTCCTACCCGCACGGCCAGGTCCGGGCCGCCACGAACAGCGGCATCGCGGCGGGCGATGTCGAGCGGATCGCGGCGGCCGTCGGCGGAGCGCTCGCCGACCTTCGCTGACGCCCTACGATGCGGGCGACTCCCGCCCCCTTCGTGGCTGCACCCGTTCGTTCCGGCGCCCGCGACGGCGCTCGAGCCGGCGGCGTGCTGTCGCCGTGGCGCGATCCGCGGCAATGGGCGACACTCTGGCGCAACGCGCCGGGCCCGTCCCGCCCGGCCATCCCCGCGGCACAGCCCGACGATGCGGACCGGGCGCGCGACGAGCCGCACCCAGGAGAGACTCGTGACCCAGACCCTCCAGGACGTCGTCCTGACCCGCCCCGCACCGGCCGCGTCGCCGGGGCCGGAGGACGAGCACCTCTACGATCTCGTCGAGGCTCGCTTCCGGCGGATCGTGGCCGACAACCCGATCGTCGGGACCTACCTCGGCATCCACACCGAGGACCACCGCCTCGGCGACGGCAGCCGCGAAGCCGTCCTCGCCGAGATCGCCGCGGAGAAGGCGCACCTCGCGGCCGTCGAGGCGCTGCCGGACGATGCCCTCTCGGGCGATGCCCGCCTCGAGCGCGATCTCGAGGTCCACAACCTGCGCCGGGCGATCTTCGATGCCGAGGAGGTCCGGACGTGGGAGCGCCGCTCGACCGCCCTCGATCTCGTCGGCGACGCCCTCTTCCTCGTGTTCGCCCAGGACTTCGCGCCGCTGCCCGAGCGGCTCGGGGCGATCGCCAGCCGGCTCGAGGCCGTTCCGGCATTCCTCGCGGAGTCGCGCAGCCGGGCGGTCGTGCCCCAGGTCCGCGGCTGGCAGGAGCTCGAGATCGAGTCCGCCGCCGACCTGCCGTCGTTCTTCGGCGAGATCGTCGGCGCGGGCAAGGACATGCCGGGGGCGGACCGGCGCCGCCTCGAGACCGCCGCCGACACCGCGAGGACCGCGATCGGCGAGTACGGGGCCTGGCTCAAGGAGTCGCTGGCGAGCGCCACGGACGAGTGGGCCCTCGGGCGCGAGCGCTACGACGAGCTCGTCGGGCTGCGTGCCTTCGACGGGCTCGACGCCGACGCGATCCTCGAGATCGGCGAGGACCAGCTCGAGACCCAGAAGGCCGCCCGGATCCGGGCCGCCGCCGAGATCGACGACCAAGCCACCGAGGCCGAGGTCGTCGACCGCCTCAAGTCCGACCACCCGGCGACGTTCGCGGAGGCGCTCGACGCCTACCGCGACGTCATGGTCCGGGCGCGCCAGCACCTCATCGACCACGACATCGCGACCGTCCCACCGGACGAGCGGATCGAGGTCGTCGAGACCCCCGAGTACCTGCGCAACGTCATCCCCTTCGCCGCGTACTTCTCGCCGCCCAAGTTCGACGCTCGCCCGAAGGGCATCTACATCGTGACGCCGTCGGTCGGGAACGACCCCAACGCGATGCGCGAGCACAACTTCAGCTCGATCAGCAACACGAGCATCCACGAGGCCTATCCCGGGCACCACCTCCAGCTCCACGTCGCCAACAGCCATCCCTCGCTGACCCGGCTCCTCACCGACGCGCCGGAGTTCGTCGAGGGCTGGGGGATGTACTCCGAGCAGATGATGCGCGAGCAGGGCTTCGACGCCGCCGCCAACTTCCGGCTGAACATGCACACGGACGCGATCTGGCGCGCGTGCCGGATCATCCTCGACGTCCGGATGCACCGCGGCGAGATCGGCGTCGCCGAGGCGATCCGGTTCCTCGTCGAGCAGACGAGCTTCGAGGAGGCCAATGCCCGGGCGGAGGTCCGGCGCTACACCTACACGCCGACGTACCAGCTCTCGTACCTGCTGGGCAAGGTGCTCCTGCTCGGGCTCCGGGCGGACGAGCAGGCGCGACTCGGGAGCGCGTTCTCCCTGCGTGACTTCCACGACACGCTGCTCCGCAACGGCTCGCTCCCGGTCAGCTTCCATCGCCGCATCCTCGACGAGCGGATCGCCGCCTCGACCGCCGCCGGCGCATCCGACGCCGGCGCATCCGGCACCGGCGTGACGGCGCGAGGCGGCGCGGCCGGCGGCGGCACCGGCGTCAACCGGGCAGCCCGCGCCTGACGTGCAGGTCATCCCGGCGATCGACCTCGATCGCGGCCGCTCCAGGGTCGTGTTCTGGCCGGGCGCCTCGACCGGTGTCGGCGCCCCGACCGATCGCCCGGAGCGGATCGCCGAGAGCTTCGTCGCGCGCGGCGCGCGGTTGATCCACCTCGTCGACTTCGACGGGGCGCGGACGGGGGTTCCGGGCAATCTCGAGGCGGTCGGCGCGATCGCGTCGCGAGTCGCGATCCCGATCCAGGTCGCCGGCGGCGTCGACACCGCCGACGGGATCCGCCTCGCCTTCGCCGCCGGCGCGACCCGCGTCGTCGCCTCCATGGCGATCGCCGACGATCCGGCTGCCCTCGCCGCCGGCCTCGAGGTGGCCGGCGCGTGGCTCGCCGTCGGACTGGACCCGCGCCCGGAGCGGCTCGCCGCCTTTCCCTGGCAGCGTGCCGGTGCCGCGACGCTCGCCGGCGTCGTCGCCGAGCTCGCCGATCGCGGAGTGAGCCGGTTCGTCCTGGCCCACGGCGGGCACGAGCCGGACCTCGCCGTCCTCGGTCCGCTGGCGGCCCGGACGGACCTCGACCTCCTGGTCGCGGGCGGCGTCACGACCCTCGACGGCATCCGGCGTCTGCGCGACGCGGGAATCGCGGGCATCATCCTCGGCGAAGCCCTCCTCTCGGGCGCCATCGACTTCACCGCCGCCCTGGAGGCCGCCGCGTGAGCCCCGATCAGAACCGTCAGCGCCCGCGCTCCTCGAAGAAGCGCCGCGCCACCGCCACCGCCGCCGGCGGACCGGCAGCCGGGGCCCCGCGTCCGTCGACCCAGCGGGTCCCGGCGGGCCGGACCCGCCCGCGTCAGGCGGCCCGCTCGTCGGGCGGGATCCCCACCAGCTGGCTCGCCGCGGTCGCCGTCGTCGTGATCGGGGTCGGGCTCGGCTTCGCCACGGGCGCGATCCGACTCGGTGGCGGGGCGCCGGGAGATGGCGCGACGGCGAGCGCCCGCATTGCCGGACCTGCCGGCGGCATCGCGGGCTGCCCGAGCGCCCAGCCCGAGGCGGCCTCCGCGGGCACCAGCCCGGTCGTGACGATCCAGACGCCCAAGGGCACCATCGAGCTCACCCTCCAGGCCGATCGTTCGCCGATCGCGGTCGGGAACTTCGTCGCACTCGCCCAGTGCGGCTACTACGACAACGTCGTCTTCCACCGGGTCGTCCCGAACTTCGTCATCCAAGCCGGCGATGGGCAATTCGGACGGACGACCGCATTCGATGCCGGTCGCGTCGGAATCGGCGGGCCCGGATACGACCTGACCGACGAGGCCGTGACGACCCAGTATCAGCGTGGGACGGTCGCCATGGCGCGTGGTCGCGGCCCGAACTCGGCCGGATCCCAGTTCTTCATCGTCCTGTCCGATGAGGCGCAGGGGTCCCTGGCCGCCGCCAACACCTACCAGATTCTTGGATCGGTGACGAAGGGCATGGAGGTTGCCGACGCAATCGCCGCCGCCGCCGACGCCGAGAAGCCCAGCCAGCCCGTACCGATGACCGATGTCAGCGTCCGCCCGTAGATCAGGAGACACCCAATGACCAGCGCGACCATCTCCACCGAGAAGGGCGACATCGACGTCGACCTCTTCACGAACGATGCCCCCAAGGCGACGAACAACTTCGTCGAGCTCGCGAAGAAGGGCTACTACGACGACGTCGTCTTCCACCGGGTCATTCCCGGCTTCGTCATCCAGGTCGGGGACGGCCAGCACGGCAAGAAGTCCTCGCTGAACGCCGGCCGGGTCGGCACCGGCGGCCCCGGCTACACCTTCGAGGATGAGCCGGTCAAGGGCGACTACGTGCGCGGCGCGCTGGCGATGGCCAACGCCGGACCGAACACGAACGGCAGCCAGTTCTTCATCTGCCACCAGGACCTGACCGGCAAGCTGCCGAAGAACTACACCCTCTTCGGCCAGGTCACCAAGGGCCTCGACGTGGTGGACGCGATCGTCTCGGCACCGCGCAATGCCCGGGATCTGCCCGACGATCCGGTCGCCATCACGGGCATCGCGATCCACGAGGATTGAGCGTGGGGACGCGTTTGCGATGCCGGCGCAAGGCCGGCGTTACGCGGACGTAACGAACGTTAAGGAATTTACACCACGGCCTGCATCAAAACCCTTGGCTTCGGAAGCCTCGTTCGATAGCATGTGCCTGCGCTGTTGAGTCAGCCAAGCTGCCCCAGCACCAAGGTCATGGGTAGGTAGGGTCAGGGTAGTCGGTACAGCCGACGTGATAGATGCCCTTGGCGCGTGGCGGGCGTCCGGTTCGCCGGACTTTCACCGGGACAGCCTCGAGGCCGGTTCCTTCGGGAACCGGCCTCGAACTATGCCCACCGCCGACCGACGCGGCCGGGGGCCGGATCGGCGAAGATTCCCGCGATCGATGGAAGCGGGAGGAGGGGCGACGGAATGAGCGTGGAGCGGCCGGTCCGGGTCGGGTTCATCGGCTGCGGCGCGATGGCCCGCTACCACCTCGACGAGATGCTCGGGACGGGCCTGGCCGAGGTCGTCGCGGTCTCCGAGCCCTCGGCCGACGCCTGGGCTGCCACGAGCTCCCTGTTCGCGAAGCACGGCGTCGCGGTGCCGCCCAACGAACCCGACTGGACGCGCTTCCTGACGACCTACGCCGGCCGACTCGACGTCGCGTTCATCATCACGCCCCACGCCTTCCACCACGACCAGGCGACGGCCTGCCTGGAGGCCGGCCTCGACGTGCTCCTCGAGAAGCCGATGGTGATGACGGCGGACGAGGCCACGTCCCTGATCCAGACTCGCGACCGGACGGGCCGATTGCTCGTGGTCTCCTTCCAGGGCAGCCTCTCGCCCCAGGTTCGCGAAGCGGCCCGGATGCTGCGCGCCGGGGAGCTCGGTAGCGTGCTCGGCATCTCGGCGGTCGTCTGGCAGGACTGGGGAGCCATCACGACCGGAACGTGGCGGCAGCAGCCCGCCCTATCCGGCGGCGGCTTCCTGTTCGACACGGGAGCCCACATGCTGAACACCGTCTGCGACCTCGCCGGCGAGGACTTCGTGGAGATCGCCGCCTGGCTCGAGAACGACGGCGCCCCGGTGGACCTGCGGGCCGTCGTCATGGGCCGCCTGGCGTCGGGGGCGCTGGTCACCATGCACGCCTGCGGCGCCACGATCCCCTCTTGTGACTCGGAGATCCGCGTGTTCGGGACACAGGGCATCCTCCGGACCGGAATCTGGGGCGAGCGGCTCGACGTCCAGCGGGCGGGCCGGGCGCGCCTCACAAAGGTCCGCTCGATCGAGCCGCTGCACGTCTGGCGGCGCTTCCTGAGCGTGCGTGACGGCCGGGAGCCGAACCCGAGCCCGCCCGAGGTCGGTCTCCGGATGGCCCGCCTGTGGGACGCCATCCAGGAGTCGGCGGCGCGCGGCGGCGCCGTGATCCGGCGGTCGACCGACCCGGCCGAGAGCGCGGCATGACGATCCGGGTCACGGTCTGGAACGAGTTCCGGCAGGAGCGATCGGACGAGCCCGTCCGGGCGATCTACCCCGACGGGATCCACGCCGCGATCGCGGCCGGATTGGAGCCCGTCGCCGGGCTGGAGATCCGGACCGCGACGCTCGACGAGCCCGACCAGGGCCTGCCCGCCGCGGTCCTCGACGCCACGGACGTGCTCACGTGGTGGGGTCACGTCGCCCACGGCGAGGTCGACGACGCGCTGGTCACGCGGATCCAGCGCCGGGTCCTCGACGGGATGGGCCTCGTCGTCCTCCACTCGGGGCACCACTCGAAGATCTTCCGCACGCTGATGGGGACGACCTGCGACCTGAAGTGGCGCGAGGCCGGCGAGCGCGAGCGGCTCTGGGTGGTGGACCCGGGGCATCCGATCGCGGCCGGGCTCGGCGACTCCTTCACGCTCGAGGAGGAGGAGATGTACGGGGAGCACTTCGACGTGCCGGCTCCCGACCGACTGGTGCTCGTGAGCTGGTTCACGGGCGGCGAGGTGTTCCGGAGCGGCTGCTGCTACACGCGCGGCCGCGGCCGGATCTTCTACTTCCGCCCCGGCCACGAGGCGCATCCGACGTACCACCAGCCGATGGTCCGCCGGGTGATCGCCAACGCGGTCCGGTGGGCGGCCGAGCCGGCCGGCGATCGGCCGGAGTACGGCCACCGCGAGGCCGCCGAGGCGCGCTAGCCGCACGTTCCGGCCGATGCCCGACCGGCCAGGGTCAGCTCCGGCGTCGACCGAGCGCGGCGCGCCCTTCGTGGATGAACGTGTAGACCGACATCAGAACCATGAACCCGCCGATGATCACGGCGATCCAGCCGATGACCGGGATCGCGAGGAGCCACGCGACGACCGCGATCACGGCCCCGACGACGCCGGCGACTCCGGCCTGGATCGCGCCCGCCGGCCAGAACGTGGCGGTGGCGTGGGCGGCGAGCGCCTCGAGCGGCCGGTGTACCCGCCGATTGCCCGGGTCGAACAACACGAGGTCGTACTTCGTGGCCAGGCCGAGGATGACCTCGAGCGCGTCACGAGGGTCGTCGTCGGGCAGGCGGATCGCCACGACCCGCGCGGGCGGCTCGTCGGTCGTGGCGAGCCAGACCGGCATCCGGCTGCCACTCGGCACGGCGTCGGAGAGGGCGTCCAGGCCGGGGATGTCGCCCGTCAGCTCCCGGTGAAACCAGCCCACGTCGGTGCTTGGTTCGAAGGGGCTTCGGGCCGGATCGCCACCGTTCGCCTGCCAGCCGTCCACGAGCGCGGCCGCCCCCTCGGCGTCGACGTCCCGCGGCGCCTGCCAGACGTAGAGATCGAAGCCGGGATCGCGTCCGTTCATCAGCCTTCCCTTCGTCTGCGACTGGCGATCGGTTCCGCGGGCCCGAATGCTGACACGATTCGGCAGGGTCGGAAGGTACCGTGCGTGCATGACATCCCCCACGATCCGGGCCGCCTTCAGTAAGTGGCCCGACTACCAGCGGCGGCTCCGTGACGTGATCGCCGGCCTGACCGAGGAGCAACTGGCGCTCCGCCCGACGCCGGATGGGTGGCCCATCTGGGCGACGGTGGGACACCTCGCCTGCCAGCGCGTGTTCTGGCTGTGCGACTTCGCCGGCGAGCCGGGCGCCGAGACCACCCGGTTCACCAACGCCGGCTACGACTGCCCAGGCGACGACGACCTGGAGACCGTCCTGAGCGCGGCTGACCTCGTCGAGGCGCTTGAGTCGACCTTCGGCATCGTCGAGCGATGCCTCGACACCTGGACGGTGGCCTCCCTGGACGAGACCCTGCGCCGGCCCGAGTGGGACGGCTCCTGGGTCCACACTCGGGGCGCGGTCATCCAGCGCGTCTTCAGCCACGATGTCTATCACTCCGCCGACGTGAACGGGACGCTCGGCGCCGCCGGACTGCCCCAGATCGACCTGTGGGATTGACCCGGACGTGCCGGGAGGAGGCGTGACGATGACCATCGACGGGATCAGCCCACGGCAGTTCCAGGAGTCCGCGGGAGTCGAAGACTGGCGGGTCCTCGGCGACGGGGCCTTCGCCTTCTTCGCGACCGGGTCGCTCGAGGAGAGCGCCCGGTTCGCGCTGGCCGTCGCCGCGCTCGACGGGATCGACGATCACCCGCCCACGATCGACATCCGGGCCGACGGCGTGACCCTCCGCGTCGTCACCCGGGCCGACGACTGGGCGGGCGTGACCGAGCGCGACGTCGTGCTCGCCAGGCGGATCTCGACGGTCGCCCGGGAGCTCGGCCTGACGGCCGATCCGTCCGCCGTCCAGCACCTCCTCGTCATCCCCGGCGGCCCCGACACGGCCGCGATCGTGCCGTTCTGGGGGGCCGTGCTCGGCTACGTGCCGCGGCCGGACAGCCCGGACGAGGACCTCGTCGATCCGCGCGGCCGCGATGTGAGCTTCTGGTTCGAGCAGATGCGCGAGCCGCGTCCCGGTGGGACGGGTGCGATCCATCTCGCGGTCTGGGTACCGGCAGAGGAGGCCGAGGCGCGGGTCGCAGCGGCGCTCGCCGCCGGCGGGCGGATGGTCCGCGACGCCAACGC
>DASSPG010000057.1:0-1833 GCA_035699725.1 Candidatus Limnocylindrales bacterium
GTCAACGGCGCCGTCGAGCGCGGCGTCCTCCTCAGCACGGACGGCCCCGACCACAACGTGATCAAGATCAAGCCACCGATGGTGTTCTCGGCGGCCGACGCCGACCGGCTGGTCGAGACGGTCGACGCGGTCCTGGGCGAGGTCGCGTCGGCCTGACGAGCCGGGACCTCAGGCGCCTCCGCCCGCCCGGCGCAGGGCCTGGACCGCCGAGAGCTGGTCGTGGAACGCGGAGCGGACGGCGTTCACGTCGGCCGGCTCGACATCGAGCTCGCGGGCGATCTGGTTCACCGTCGCCGCCTCCTCGGCCGAGATCGTCCCGTCCTCGGCGCCGATCGCGAAGCAGCACCGGAGCAGGGCCAGGCGTTGTTCCGCCGTCGAGATGGAGCGGAACTCGCGGGTCACCACGAAGTCCTCCGTCCCGCCGTGGAAGCGCGCCTGGAACTTCGCCATCTCGATCACGAGCACCGCCTGGGCGGCGTCGAGCCCGCCGTACTCGACCGCGAACCGCTCCATGAGCGCGGTCTCCTCGTCGCTGATGCCCTGGTCGGCGTTGGCCGCCCGGCTCATCACGTAGGCAAAGCAGGCGAGGTAGCGCGCCTCGGCCGGTGGCAGCGCCTCCAGTCGGGCGACGATCCGACGGGCCGTCGCCGTCTCGGCCGCCGAATCGGGCAGGGGAGCCACTTCGTCGCCGATGGGCAGGCGCGGGTCGGGAGCGGTGCGGTCGAGGCCGAGGAACTTGCGGAACATCGGGGCGGACTCCTACCAGCGGTCGTAGGCGGGATGATCGGGCTTCACGGCGACGAACGTGCCGCGCCCGGTGGCGGTGACGGTGCCGCCGGACTTGATCTCGGCCTCGACGGTCGCCCGGTCGTCCGAGGCGTCGACGACCCAGGCCCGCAGCTCCAACGGTGCTCCCGACGGCGTCGGGCGTCGCATCCGGATCGCGTACTCGAGGGTGACGGTCGTCGGTGGCCGGTCGGCGCCGCGGGCGCGCATCAGGTGCCAGGTCGCGGTCCAGTTGGCGTGGCAGTCGAGGAGCGTCCCGAGGATCCCCCCGTTGACGACCCCGGCGAACGCCTCGTGCTCGGGCCGCGGGACGAACGTCGCGACGAGGACGGCCGGGTCGTCGGCCGAGGGCCGGCTCCCGACGTGCAACCCGAGCGGGTTGGCCGGCCCGCACCCGAAGCAGCGCCCCTCGGGCGCGAATCGCTCCTGGAGGCTGGGCGTCCCGACGGTGCTCATCGTCCCGAGTATCGCAGCCAACCACGTGCGCCATCGCTCCTGATTGAGGAGGTCGATCTCGCGGCCGCCCCAGGAGCTCTGGGCCAGGATCTGGCCGGTCTGCGCGTTCCTCGAGTCGACCGACGACGCCGCTGCCGTCAAGGCCGGACCCGCTGGTGCCGAAGATGGGATTCGAACCCATACGAGGTTGCCCTCAGCGGTGTTTGAGACCGCCGCGTCTGCCATTCCGCCACTTCGGCCGGGGTGCATCGTAACGGAGGAACATCGGACGCCCGCCGACCGAACCGAACAGCTCCACTCTCTCGCCGCCCCACCCGATGCATGTCGGGCGCCCGCCGACCGAACCGGAGAACGAGTGGCGCCCGCGGCGGACTCCTTCGCTCATTCGGTCGCGGGGCGACCCGAACGACCGGTGGCGCGGCGTGCCTCCCGGGAACCTCCCCGGTGACTCCGGCGTCTGGCGGCGGAAGCCGATGCTAGACTCGCCGAGCCTCAGAATCGCCGTCCGGAGGGACCCCCTGAACGTGGAGGACCTTCGCTCGACGACGGTCGCCGACGACCCCGTCCAGCGCCGAGACCTCATCCTCATCG
>DASSPG010000058.1:0-1651 GCA_035699725.1 Candidatus Limnocylindrales bacterium
GCCCGGCCGCCGACGACGCTCCCGTGGACGAGCACGAGACGGGGGCGAGACATGTGACGAACCTAGCCGATTTCCGCTCTGAATCGGGAATCTGAGTGTCACAAGCTCGGTGGTATGCTCCGGCCGGATGGCCGCCGCCGCACCCTCCTCGCCGCACTCGCTCGCGACCGCCTCCGGCCTGCTGCTCGGGACCCTCGCGGCGTCGATCGCCGTCGGGGCGCTCCTCGGCTGGCTCGTCGGCGAGGGCGGGATCGGCTTCCTCGTCGGCGCGATCGTCGGCATCCCGCTCGCGATCGTCGTGGTCTACCGCGTCTACGGCCGCCCGGGCAGATGAGCACGGGGATGTTCTCGACACCCCGGCCGGTCCCAGGCCGGCTCGTTCCCGCGCTCGCGGGGTCTGCGGTGATCGTCCTCGCGCTCCCCGTCTTCGCCGTCGCGGGGTGGCCGGTCGACGGCTGGCTGCTCGCCGCGACGCTGTGGGTCGCCGGGCAGGCGTTCGCCTGGCTACTGACGCGGCTCCCGCTGGGCACGGGTAACCTCGCCGCCGCAGGCATGCGGGGCATCGGCACGAGCTTCAGGGCAATGGCGGTCGGGATTCCCCTCGTCGTGGTGGCGGTCGCGGACGAGGGGGTCGGCCTTGCCGCTGCGCTCGTCTACACGCTCGCGTTCACCGTCGAGCTCGCCGTCTCGCTCGTGGAGTACTTCGGCGCGGCGGCCCGGGCATGACGCGCCTCATGACGCTGGCGGGCGCGCTCTTCGTGGCGCTGCCCTCGGTCGCGCTCGCGGCGACGAGCGAGGGCGGGGAGGAGGAGTTCGACCCGGCGCACGAGTGGGAGTTCAAGACGTGGATCGACCTGCCGCTCGGGCTCGACATCAACAAGGCGGTCGCGTACCTGATCCTCGCGACGATCGTCACGTGCGTGCTCGGGATCGTGCTGATGCGCGTCAAGGTCGGCAAGGAGCCGACGAAGCGCCAGGCGGTCGGCGAGATGGTCTACGAGATCGCGCAGGTGCAGGTCGCGGAGCAGGGGCTCCCGACGAAGGCGATCAGCCGCTGGTTCCCGTACGTCGCCTCCCTGATGCTCTTCATCTGGGTGATCAACATGCTCGGCTTCATCCCGCTGCCGCTCTCGGACGAGACCGTCGACGTCGGCGGCGTGCGGCTGCCCACGCTGGCCATCTTCGCCGCCACCTCGACGCTCTCGGTGACGCTCGCCCTCGCCCTGATGACCTTCGTGTTCACGCACGTCGAGGGCATCCGCGCGAACGGCGCGGCGCGGTACTTCAAGAGCTGGATCCCGGAAGTCCCGAAGGCGCTCCTGCCGATGATCGTGCCGCTCGAGATCCTCGGCCAGTTCATGCGGCTGATCAGCCTGAGCGTCCGGCTCTACGCGAACATGCTCGCGGGCCACCTGCTGATCCTGACCTTCATCGGCCTCATCTTCCTGACCCACTGGGCCGTGTTCCCGCTGTCCGTCGTCGCGGGGACGGCCTTCTACCTCTTCGAGGTCGTGATCGTCGTCTCGATCCAGGCCTACATCTTCGCCGCCCTGTCCGCCATCTACATCGGCTCGGCGATCGAGCCGGACCACTAGCCCGACAAAGGAGGAGCCCGACCCATGCTGTCCTCGTTCTTCTTCCTCGCCGCCGC
>DASSPG010000059.1:0-14071 GCA_035699725.1 Candidatus Limnocylindrales bacterium
CCGCCCGGGGCCTTCCTGTACCATCGGCCGCGATGTTCGAACGTACCGCGCTGCCCAAGGGGCCGCGCGTGATCAGCGCCCGGCTCCCCGGCGCCCGTTCGGTCTCCATCGCGGCGTACGTCCTGGCCGGCTCGCGGCTCGAGACGCCCGCGGAGGCCGGCGTGGCCCACTTCATGGAGCACATCACGTTCAAGGGGACGAAGCGCTTCCCCTCGACGCGGGCGATCTCCGAGGCGATCGAGGGCGTCGGCGGGTCGTTCAACGCGGCCACGGATCGCGAGTCGACCGTCTACTGGGTCCGCGTCCCCCAGCGCGAGGCGACCCGGGCGATGGACGTCCTCGGCGAGCTGATCGTCCGGCCCAACCTCGACGAGAAGGAGATCGACGGCGAGCGGACGGTGATCGTCGAGGAGATCCGCTCGTATCTCGACGACCCTGCGGAGCACGCCCAGATCCTGTTCCAGCAGGCGATGTTCGGCGAGGGAGCGCTGGGCCGCGAGATCTGCGGCGACGAGGAGGGAATCCGGGCCCTGCCGTCGGACACGATCCGCGGCTTCTGGCGGACGATGTATCGGCCGGCGAACACGGTCGTCGCGCTGGCCGGCGACGTCGGTCATGACCAGGCCGTCGAGCTCGCCGCGCGGGCCTTCGGGTCCGGCAACGGCGCGGTCCCGCGGTTCGCGCCGGCGCCCCCGCTGCCGGCCGGGCCGCGCGCCCTGCTCCGGTCGCGGCGTGACGCGACCCAGGCCCAGCTCATCGTGGGCGTGCCGGCCCTTCATCGCGACCACCCTGACGCCTGGACACTGGCCGTCCTCAATGGCGTCCTCGGCGACGGGATGTCGAGCCGGCTCTTCCTCTCGGTCCGCGAGGCCCAGGGCCTGGCCTACGACGTCTCCTCGGGCCTCGTCGACTACGCCGACGCGGGATCGCTGGAGGTCTCCGCGGGCGTCGACCCGGAGCGCCTGCCGGCGGCGCTCGATGCAGTCCTCGCCGAGCTCGCCCGGCTCCGCGACGAGGCCGTGCCGGCCGAGGAGCTCGACAAGACGAAGGCGTACCTCTCGGGCGGGCTCGAGCTCCGGATGGACGAGACCCGCCACCTGGCATCCTGGATCGGCGGCCAGGAGGCCCTCCACGACCGTGTCCTGACGCTCGACGAGGCGCTCGCCGCGGTGGCCGCGGTCGATGCCGACGCCGTCCAGGCCCTCGCCCGTCGGCTGTTCGTCGACGACGGCCTGCGGCTGGCGGTCGTCGCCCCCGCCCGTCACCTGCGCGGGCTCGAGAAGCGGCTGCGGCTGCCGGCATGAGGACGCGCCCATGACCGCGCCGTCCGCGTCGCACGTGGCGCCCGTGGCGCCCGCCGGCGAGCGGGACATCGACCTGGTCCTCGCCGGGACCCATCTTCGGCTCGGCTCGTTGAGCCTGGCCCGGGCCGAGCTCGAGACGATCGCCGGCCACGGCACGCTCGACGACGACGGGATCCGCGACCTCGCGGAGGCTCGCTGGCGGACAGGCGACATCGCCGGGGCCGGGGAAGCGGCCGCCGCCTGGCTGGAGGGTCACCCCGACGACATCCTGGGCCTGGTCATCGCGGCGGAGGCGCAGGCGGCCCTCGGCCGGCCCGGCGAGGCGCGGCGGCTGGCAGGCCGTGCGATGGAGCGGGCGGACGGGTCGCTGGACCCGATCTTCGCCGGCATGCAGCGGAGCTCGATCTGGCCCGTGGACCCCGGGGCCGGGAGCGGACCGGTCGGGGTCCTGTTCGATGACCTCCATCCGGGTCCGCTGGCTCCCGCCGCGCCGGCCCACGCGGCGGCCGGCGATGCCGAGCCGACCCACGACCCGTTCGATCCAGGGGTTCCCGCCGCGATCTCCGGCGGTCCGAGCCTGTGGGGCGATGATGCCGCCGGAGCCGCGGCTGTCGAGGACGCCCTCGATCCGACCACCCTGTTCCATCGCGGTCGGGTCGCGCTCGAGGCCGGCCAGGCGCCCGAGGCGGCCACCGGACTGCTGCTCGCCCTGCGCGCCTCACCCGGCCTGGCGCCGGCGGTCCTCGACCTGCTTGCGGGCCGTTCGGAGCCGATCCTCGTCCTCGTCCGGGGCGATGCCCAGCGGATCGTCGGGCGGGAGCTCGAGGCCATGCGCGATCATGCCGCCGCGGCCGGCGGCATCGCCGATCCGGCCGAGACGGCGCCGGCCCGACCGACCGACCCGACCGACCCGACCGACCGAACTGACCCACTCGACCCGACCGAACGATCCGAGCAGGAGACATCGTGAGCGAACGCACCCTCGTCCTGATCAAGCCCGACGGCGTCCAGCGCCTCCTCACCGGGCGGATCCTCGCCCGCTACGAGGATCGCGGCCTGAAGCTCGTGGGGCTGAAGCTGATCCACGTCGGCTCGGACCTCGCCGAGCAGCACTATGCGGTCCATCGCGAGAAGCGGTTCTTCGCGGGCCTCGTCGAGTTCATCACGAGCGCGCCGCTCGTTGCCGCGGTCCTCGAGGGCCCGAACGCGATCGCCGTCGTCCGGGCGATGAACGGCGCGACCCGGCCGCACGAGGCTGCCCCCGGCTCGATCCGCGGCGACTTCGCGCTCGAGACGGCCCAGAACCTCGTCCACGCCTCGGACAGCCCGGAGAACGCGGCCGCCGAGATCGCGCTGTGGTTCGACGCTGCCGAGCTGCTCGACTACGAGCGCGACGTGGACCGCTGGGTGCTCGCCCCGGCCGAGTAGGGCGCAGGGCCCGGACGCGCGGTCCGGCCGCCCGAAGCCGCGACGCCGGTCGCGACGCTAGGGGCCGCTCGGCCCCGGGTCGAGGCCCGGTCCCGGGGATCCGACCGGCGCCGGCTCGAGGTCCGGCCCCGGCTGGATCGCGATCGGCACGGCCCGCGCCGCCTCCGGCACGCCCAGACCACCGCCGGCCACCACGAACGCGAGGCCCGCCAGCGCGAGCACCGCGGCGCTCGCGATCGGCATCCGGTTCAGGCGCGCCGCGGCGGGGAGGACCCACACGACGTCGAGCAGGCCACCCGCGGCGTGCGAGGCGCGCTCCAGCCCGCGCTCGATCGTGCCCAGGCCGACCATCGGCCGGCGCGGCAGCGGCGCCGGCCAGCCGGGACGATCGCCCCGTCCCTCGCGAACAGCCGGCCCCGGCGGCCGGAGCCCGACCAGCAGGATCCGGCCGTGGATCGCGAGTCCGGCCAGCGGGGCGATCGCCAGGACGGCCGCGACCATGCCCGGCAGCGCGAGCGTCGCGAGTGACGCCCGTGCCTGCCATGCCGCCTGGCCCGGCCATCCCACGGCGGCGACCGCGATGACGACGAACGCGGCGGCCAGCACCGGCGCACGACGTGCCCAGCCGGCCAGTTCGGGGAGCCGCCGGGTCCCGAACCCGCCGGCGATCGCGACGGCCCACGCGGCGAGGGCGCTCCGGGTCACGACGAACACGAGCAGCCACGTCCGAGCCGGCTCCCAGACCTCCGGGCCGAGGGTCGCGAGGCCGAGCATCACGAACCCGGCGTCGGCGGCGATCGTGTAACCGACCACGTGCTCGAGATCATCCTGGATCCAGGCCGCGAGGTAGCCCAGGACGACGCTGACGATCCCGATGGCGGCGATCACCGCCCGCTCGGTTGGGAGCGGCATCACGAGCGGGGCGATCGACCCGTCGATCCACGTCAGCGCGACCGCGGCGAAGGCGGCCGGGCCCCAGGCCATGAGGAGCGGCAGCGCGACGCCCGGAGCGGCATCGGCGACCCGTGCCGCCCAGAGATGGAACGGGATCGCCCCGAACCGGATGGCGACCGCGAGCGCGAAGGCCAGGTACGCCAGGCCGAACACGGCCGGGATGTCGGTCAGGTCGCCGAGGGGCCGGGCGATCCAGGCGGCCGCCACGATGGCGAGGGCTCCTGCCACCGACAGGGCGCGCAGCTCGCGGATCCCGACGAACGCCGCCCGCGCCGCCGCCCCGACGGGGGCCGCGACCAGGACGCCCGCAAGACCGCCGGCCGTGGCGGCCACCACGGCCACGGCTGGCTCCGGGACGGCCAGGGCCAGCACCGCCGCGCCGAGTCCCAGGACGATCACACCCGGCACGTCCGGCTCGTGGATGGCACTGACGTCGATCGCGACGAGGAGCAGGCCGACGACGCTGCCCAGCACCGCGTAGAGGCGGAGCCACTCGGACCCGGCGAGCACGACACCACCGATCTCGATCGCCGCGGCCGGACCGATCGCCGCGGCCGTGGCGGTCATCAGGACGAGACCACCGGCCGCGATCGACGTCGACCAGCCACGACGGCCCCGGACGACCAGCGAGGCGACGCCCGCGGCGGCCGCCACGATCAGGAACGGCAGGACCGTCATGGCCGTGACCCGGTCCGCGGCGTGCGCTTCCGGACGCGCTCCGCGTCCGTCGGTCGGTGGGCGTCCGGTCGGCGCCGCCGGCGGGCACCGTCGGGATCGTCGCTGTCGGACCGTCCCGCGGCGCGCGCCGCCGTCGCGATCACCGCGACCGCACCACCGAGGCCGATCGCCAGGAGCCCCTCGACGAGGTGTTCGCCGTCGGACAGGGGGGCGGCGAGCCCGTTCCGGATCAGCCCGGCGCCGACCAGGAGGAGGAACGCCCCGAGGCCGATCCGGATGACGTCCCGTCCGGTCAGGAGCGGGGTCAGCGCAACGGCCACGACTGCGAAGCCGGCGCCCTGCGCCTCGGCGGGCCCCAGGCCGGCGGCGCCCAGGCCATGGCTCCCGAACCCGACGACACCGGCCGCCGCCGCGACGAGCGCCTCGGCCGGCCAGCCGATCCGCGTCCCGCCGGTCGGCACCCCACCGCGCAGTCCGATCACCAGGAAGCGCGTCGCGAGCAGGGCCGCGGTGACCCGGGCGAGGATCGCGACGGGCGGCGGCCACGGGTCCGCGATCAGCGACGATCCCAGCAGGACGACCAGGAGGCCGACGGTTGCGGTCCGGACGTCGCGCGTCGAGACCGCGAGGACCGCGCCGCCGATCGTCAGCGCGGCGAGCGCAACGAGGGCCGGGTTCACGCCGCGCCCGTCACGTCGGCCCGCTCACGGGGCGGGGGTCGCGAGCTCCGGGTGGTCGGGGGTCGGGAGGACCTCGAAGGTGTCGATGGGCCAGTAGCGCAGCCACGCCCGCCCGATCACGGACTCGATGGCGACCGGCCCGAACTCCCGTGAGTCGGCGGAGTTCGAACGATGGTCGCCCATCAGGAAGAGCTGGCCCGGCGGCACGACCCAGCGCCCGGCGCCGATGAGGTCGTCGGTCGGCTGCGCCACGCCGTTCTCCTTGTACACGTAGGGCTCGATCAGCTCGGTCCCGTTCAGCACGACCGTGCCGTCGCGGAATTCGATGGTATCGCCCCCGACCCCGATCACCCGCTTGATGTACGGCTCGCCCGAAGCCTGGACCCAGTTCACCGGTGGCTTGAAGACGACGATGTCGCCGCGCTTGTAGGTGTCGAAGCGCGGGGTGAGCTTGTCGACCAGCACGTACTGGTCCTCGAGCAACGTCCGTTGCATCGATTCCTGCTGGACCCGGTATGGCTGGGCGACGAACGACTGGATCACCCAGAAGATGATCAGGGTCAGGACCAGCGTCTCGACGATCTCGAGCAGGCAGCCGACGGCGGGCCGGCGGCCCGCGGGGCGGGGCTCGGGGGTGGTCACAAGTCCGGAAGTATAGGTGCGGCCTGGTCAGGCGCGGTTGCGGGCGCGCCTCACGGGCGCGCGGCGGCCGGGCTCGCGTCGGGTGCGGCCAGCTCGGGGTGCTCAGCGCTCACGAGCACGCCGAAGTCCGCGAGCGGCCAGTAGCGGAGCCAGGCCCGGCCGACGACCGTGGCGACCTCGATCGGGCCGAACGAGCGCGAGTCGGACGAGCGCATCCGGTGATCGCCCATGACGAAGAGCATGCCGTCGGGAACGACCCACTCGGTGACGTCGCTCTGTGGCTCGGTCGGCTGGGGCGTGCCCTCGACGGCGAAGAGGTATGGCTCGACGAGCTCGATCCCGTTGACCAGGACGGCGCCGTCGCGGAGCTCGACCGTATCGCCCCCGACCGCGATGACGCGCTTGATGAACGGCTCGCCGCGCGAGGTCTCGGCGTTGGCCGGCGGGGCGAAGACGACGATGTCGCCGCGGTGGTAGCCGTCGAAGCGCGGCGTCAGCCGGTCCACGAGGACGTTCTGGCCGTTGTCGATGGTCGACTGCATCGACAGCTGTTGGACCTGGAACGGCTGGGCGACGAACTGCTGGATGACGACGAAGATCACGAGGGTCAGAACGAGCGTCTGGATGATCTCGATGAGGCAGCCCTTGGCCCGGCGGTTCGTCACGTCCGGCGAAGCATAGGGTCGCGCCCGGGTTCGCGCCGGAGGACGCGGGCGCCCGTTCGCCTGGCGGCGGTTCGTCCGGCTTTGCTACACTCCCGGCGGCCCGCCAGCCGACACCGCGTGCGAGCCAGAATGCCCTGATCCCGGTACGACACGCACGGTTCGCCGTGCGATCCGCGATCCGTCCCAAGCTCTGAGTGGAGGACCCCGACACCTTGTTGAGCGCAGACACGCTCCAGCTGATCATCCTGCCGGCCGGCGTGATCGCCGTCCTGTTCGCCCTCTACCTGGCCCGCGACGTCCTGTCGCGCGATACCGGGACCAAGGAGATGGAAGACGTCGCCGGGACGATCTTCGAGGGCGCGGTCGCGTTCATCCGCCGCCAGTACACGACGATCGGCATCCTCGCCCTCGTCGGAGCGGTCGTGATCGGCGCGGTCATCACGTTCTTCGAGACGAAGGAAGTGGCCGAGACCGACATCTTCGGTCTGGACCTCGGCTGGCGCACCGCACTCGCCTTCCTCGTCGGCGCCGCGTGCTCGATGGCGTCCGGGATCATCGGGATGTACATCAGCGTCAAGGCCAACGTCCGCACGGCGGCGGCCGCCCGGCGCAGCCTCGTCGAGGCGGTCCAGGTCGCGATGCGCGGTGGCGCCGTCTCCGGCTTCCTCGTCGTCGCGCTGTCGCTCCTCGGCGTCTATGGCATCTTCAGCCTCTTCGGCGGCCTCGCCGGCGGCCAGGCGACGAAGGACGCCCCGTTCCTGATCGTCGGCTTCGGCTTCGGCGCCTCGTTCGTGGCCCTCTTCGCCCAGCTCGGCGGCGGGATCTACACCAAGGCCGCCGATGTCGGATCGGACCTCGTCGGCAAGGTCGAGAAGGGCATCCCCGAGGACGATCCGCGCAACGCGGGCGTCGTCGCGGACCTCGTCGGCGACAACGTCGGTGACTGCGCCGGTCGTGGCGCGGACCTGTTCGAGAGCACCGCGGCCGAGAACATCGGCGCGATGATCCTCGGCGTCGGTGTCTACACGATCGCCCTCGCGGCGGGCTGGCCGAACCCGGCTGCCTGGATCTTCTTCCCGCTCGTGATCCGCGCCTTCGGGCTCCTCTCGACGATCGTGGCGATCTTCTTCGTCCGCGGCAAGGAGACCGAGGACCCGATGAACATGCTCAACCGCGGCTACTGGGTCACCACGATCCTGTCCGTGGTCGCGCTGCTCGTCACGACCAACGTGATGCTTCAGACGAACGGCAACGCCCCGTCCGGCATCCCGGTCTGGCTGTACTTCTTCGGGGCCGGCGTCGTCGGCCTCGCGACGAG
This sequence comes from Candidatus Limnocylindrales bacterium, assembly GCA_035699725.1. Lineage (GTDB taxonomy): Bacteria > Chloroflexota > Limnocylindria > Limnocylindrales > CSP1-4 > CF-46. The sequence goes on from DASSPG010000059.1 coordinate 7,670, forward strand.
CGTGGCGTTCGTCTACATCACCCAGTTCTACACGGCCGGCTCGTACCGCCCGGTTCGGGAGATCGCGGAGGCCTCCAAGACCGGCCCGGCGACGAACATCATCTCGGGCACGGCGGTCGGCTACGAGACCACCTTCGTGACCGCGGTCACGATCGGCATCGCGCTGTTCGCCAGCCACTGGCTCGGCTCGCAGGCGGGCATCGTGAACGAGGCCGGCCACGACGTCGGCGGGATCTTCGGGACCGCCGTTGCCACGATGGCGATGCTCATGACGACCGCCTACATCCTGGCGATGGACACGTTCGGCCCGATCACCGACAACGCCGGCGGCATCGCCGAGTTCAGCCGGGCCGAGGCCGGCGCCCGCGAGATCACCGACCGCCTCGACGCGGTCGGCAACACGACGAAGGCCCTGACGAAGGGCTACGCGATCGCCTCGGCGTCGCTCGCGGCGTTCCTCCTGTTCAGCGCCTACATCGACAAGGTCAACCTGATCGAGGCCCGCCGGATCGCGGCCAACGTGCCCGGCGCCGCGCTCCTGGAGTCGGTCAACCTCGCCAACGTCAACGTCTTCATCGCCGCCCTGATCGGCGCGATGCTCGTCTACTTCTTCAGCTCGCTCGCGATCCGCGCGGTCGGCAAGACGGCACAGTCGATCATCGTCGAGGTCCGTCGCCAGTTCCGGGAGATGCCCGGGATCATGGACTACACCCAGCGCCCGGACTACGCCCGGGTCGTCGACATCACGACCAAGGCCGCCCTGCGCGAGATGATCGCTCCGGGCATGGTCGCGGTCGCGACGCCGATCATCGTCGGGCTGCTGCTCGGCGCCGAGGCGGTGGCCGGCATGCTGATGGTCGGGACGATCGCGGGCGTGATGCTCGCGACGGTCCTGAACAACGGCGGCGGCGCGTGGGACAACGCGAAGAAGTACATCGAGTCGGGCAATCTCAAGGACGCCCAGGGCAACGTCCTCGGCAAGGGCTCGGATGCCCACGCCGCGGCGGTCGTCGGCGACACGGTCGGAGACCCGTTCAAGGACACCGCCGGACCGTCACTCCATGTGTTGGTGAAGCTCCTGGCAACGATCACGCTAGTGCTGGCACCGCTGTTCATTCGCTAGGGGGTTGACGATCGGCCCCGATGACCCCCATCTGCGATCGTCGCGAATGGGTGCGTCAGCGCAAGGCGGCCGGGAGCACCGGAGCGAGCGGCCTCAAACGGCCGTGAGCGAGGAGCGCACCGGCCAACGCAGCGATGGCGTGCCAAGGCGCGACAGCCGCTGACGTGGACACGCTTCTCGCTGCCGTGATCATGGGCATCGTGCAGGGACTCACCGAGTTCCTGCCGGTGTCCTCGAGCGGGCACCTGATCCTCGTGCCATACCTGCTCGGGATCGACGACCCGTTCATCACGTCGCTGTCGTTCAGCGTGATCCTCCACGTCGGCACGCTCGTCGCGCTCCTGCTCTACTTCCGCGCTGACTGGCTGCGCCTCGTGCCGGCCTTCCTCGCGACGCTCCGCGACCGCTCCCTTGCCGGCGAACCGGATCGCCGCCTGGCGCTGCTCATCGCCGTGGCCACCGTTCCGGCGCTCGTCCTCGGCTACCTCCTGCGCGACCTCGAGAGCGTCGTCCGCGAGGTCGGCCCGGTGGCCGTCATGCTCGTCGTGGGCGGCGGGATCCTGTGGCTCGCCGAGCGCTCCGGGGCGCGCAGCCGGGTCGCGCTCGACCTGTCGGTCCGCCAGGCGCTGGCGATCGGCGGCGCCCAGGCGATCGCCCTCATCCCGGGCGTCAGCCGCTCCGGGATCTCGATCTCGGCGGGTCTGTTCGCAGGCCTCCAGCGCGACGAGGCGGCCCGCTTCAGCTTCCTGATGGCGACGCCGATCACCGCGGCCGCCGCGGCCTACGAGCTGTTCAACGTGGTCCGCGGCGCCGGTGTGGCCGTCCAGGTCGGTCCGCTTGCCGCCGGGCTGGTGGCGTCGTTCGTGTTCGGCCTCCTGGCGATCGCAGTCCTGCTCCGCTTCCTGCGCACCCGCTCGACCGACGTCTTCGTCGTCTACCGGGTCCTGCTCGCCGCCGTGGTCTTCGTGACGTGGCTACGCTGACCGCATGGAGGTCATGAAGCAGCTCCGCCAGCGGGCGATCCGCGACCTCGTCGGGTCGCGTCCGATCCGGACCCAGCAGGAGCTCGCCGCCGCCCTCCGCGCGCGTGGCTTCCGGACCACCCAGGCGACGATGTCACGCGATGTCGCGGAGCTCGGGCTGGTCAAGGCGGCTCGGGACGGGATCCAGGCCTACGCCCTGCCGCGCCGCCTCGTCGAGGCAGAGTCGTCGGGCGAGGACCGCCTCCGGGCGCTCCTGCACGACCTCCCGATCGAGATCCGCCAGGCCGGGCTGCTGCTCGTCGTCCGGACGCTGCCGGGATCTGCCCATGCGATCGCGGCCGCCCTCGATCGTGCGCGCTGGCCCGACGTCGCGGGCTCGATCGCCGGCGACGACACCGTGTTCGTCGCCTGCTCGAACGCGGCTGCGCTGCGCCGCGTATCGGAGCGCATCCGCGACTACGCCCGCTGAGTTCCGACCGGGCGTCGGCTCTGCACCACTCACATGGACGTGTAACAGACGTCTCCACCGATCCAACCAAAGACCGTGAGCGGCCTCTCAGGTGTCCCGATTGCTGTCTGCCGGTTCACCGATGGGAACTCGATGGGCGAACCGTCCCGCCAGGATGCGCCACTGGGGGCAACCACCATCGGGACGGGCTCGCTGGCCAAGCGGAATCCAAATCCAGCTGAGCTGGCTGTCCATGAAAGCGGGCCAACTCAGGCCCATGGCTGCCTCCCCTGGTGGACGGCAGCATGACTCCAGCTATCCGACTCCACGAAACGGAGGGCACACCATTACCTAGGCTTCGCCCACCCCGTAATGTCGACGTCTGAGTAGACGGTCGCGCTGCCGCCAACGACCACGCACACGACTCCGTCGTACATACCAACGCGGCGGGTGTCGACGGGCGGAGCATCGTCCGCCGGCGGGGCGCCGTGGACGGTCAGCTGGGTTGGTCCGTCAAACAACACGATGAAGGCTGCCGTATCGACCTCCAGTTCGGGAGACCTCAACATCCGGGGAAGAACTCGTGCGACGTCACGCGCTCTTTCAACCTCGAATGCGGCGAGGACCCTGTTGCCGTCGACGGGACAGAGGGCGAGCCGGTTGTCTTGACCAAGCGCGCCCACGGCAACCGTGCCGGCCAGACCGAGCCCGAGCGCCACCGCGAGTACGGGTGCCAGACGATATCTGATCAATGTTCTGTCCAGATACTTAGGGAATTGTTGGATGGCGTAACGCACTTGTACGGGGGGTCGACATCGGGATTGTTCTCACATTGGGCGCCGGCGGTGAAGCCTGGGTTCAGCCAGGGCCCAGCGATCGCCGTCTGATATGCGGCCTGTGTCAGGGCGTACTTGTTGCCGGCAAGTCCACCCATGGCATCTCCGATATCCCAGGTTTCGCCTGCCCACAACGCTCGGACCTTGGCCCAGCAGATGGATCCTTCGGCGACGCCGTTCACATATGAGCCGTTCAGGAACACCTTCCATTCCCCACCCGAACGGGCGACAATGAACGAGTCAGCTCCGGTCGTCCACTGACCGAGGTCTTGTGCGATCGGTTGCACGTTGCTAAATCCGGCGCAGCCGGGGCGCGAATTGTGCCGGCCCCAAGCCCAAAATCGGTGCTGCTGCAAGTTGCAGACGGCCTGAACTCCCTCGCAGGTGATACGGCCCGCTTGTACCAGGTCATTTTCGTGGCCCCCATTGTCATCGACGGCTACCCAGGCATGGTTTGCCCGGATGGCATCGGTAGCCGAGGTGCACACGTCGAGAGCCTGTGATTCAGTTACTCCTCGGGCGCCTGTTGGCGCGACGCCCGGCAACTTCGAAGCCCACCGAAACCGAGCGTGGTAGTCCGCCTCGGCGCAAGGCGCGGTGTGGTTCGCGGATACGGTCCCCGGAAGTGCGAGCGGCACTCCGACAGCCAGCCATACAGCCGATGCCAGCGCGATGAGCCGCCTCATGCCTGTGCTTTTGACCGTCCTCATCGTCAGGAGATACTGACTCGGCTGCGAGAGTTGTCAACTGGCAAATTGACGATCACCGAACGGTCCGTTGTTGTCCACCAGCCGCTGCCCGGCAATTGATCTCGGTCATGAAGCAGCTCCGCCAGCGGGCGATCCGCGACCTCGTCGGGTCGCGTCCGATCCGGACCCAGCAGGAGCTCGCCGCCGCCCTTCGCGAGCGCGGCTTCCGGACGACGCAGGCCACGATGTCGCGCGATGTCGCAGAGCTCGGGCTGGTCAAGGTGGCCCGTGACGGGATGCAGGCCTATGCCCTGCCGCGCCGCCTCGTCGAGGCGGAGTCGTCGGGCGAGGACCGCCTCCGGGCCCTCCTGCGCGACCTCCCGGTCGAGATTCGCCAGGCCGGGCTGCTGCTCGTCGTCCGGACGCTGCCGGGATCGGCCCACGCGATCGCCGCGGCCCTGGACCGGGCGCGCTGGCCCGAGGTCGCGGGATCGATCGCCGGCGATGACACCGTCTTCGTCGCCTGCTCGAACGCGGCTGCCCTGCGCCGCGTGTCGGACCGAATCCGCGAGTACGCGGGCTGACGTGCGGGACTGTGTCCTGGGCGCCCGCGGAGCGGCGCTCGGGGGCCGGTTGCGGACGGGCTCCCACGCTCCCCGTGCTTTGACACCGGACCGGGCCCGCGCTAGCATTTCGGCCGGTCGAACTTCAGGCGCGGCGAGCAGCGTGCAGCCTGGAGTTCTTTCGTTTATCCGAACCCTCCGACCTGGGCCCGTGGCCCTCGTCACCCGCCGTCTGGGGGCTCTTGAGCCGATGCAGAACAAGCCCACGTACCTGTCCAGGGACGGTCTCGACAAGCTCCGGACCGAGCTCGACGAGATGACCTCCGTGAAGCGGCCCGAGGTCGCCCAGCGGATCCACGATGCCAAGGAGCACGGCGACCTCAGCGAGAACGCCGAGTACGAGGACGCCAAGAACGAGCAGGCATTCGTGGAGGGGCGGATCCAGACGCTCCAGGCGCTGATCAAGAACGCCACGATCATCGACGAGAACCACTCGACCGAGCACGTCCAGATCGGCTCGACCGTGAAGGTCTCGAGCGACGACGGCGAGGAGTCGTTCACGATCGTCGGCTCGACCGAGGCCAAGCCGACCGAGGGCCGGATCTCGAACGAGAGCCCCGTCGGGCGCGCCCTCCTCGGCAAGAAGAAGGGCGAGAAGGTCGTCGTGAAGGTGCCGGCCGGCGACTTCACGTACAAGGTCGTCAGCATCAGCTGAACCGAGGCCCGGCCGCCGCGCGGCCACCCGGTCGGCGCGGGCCAACAGGGAGAGCAGCGCGGCAATGGACTGGGCCGATGAGCTGGCGGCGAGCGTCAGCGGACCGCAGGTCGTCAACGACAGCAAGACGCCGTCGGGCACCGTCCATGTCGGCTCGCTGCGCGGTCCCGTCATCCTCGACACGATCTGGCGCGCGCTCCGTGCCCGCGGCGTCGAGGCGACGCTCCTGTACGGCGTCGACGACCTCGACCCGATGGATGCCCAGGCCCTCCTGACCGAGGACGCCATCGAGCGCGAGATGGGCCGCCCGCTGGCCCACGTCCCCGATCCCTTCGGCGACTGCCACGAGAGCTACGCCCGCCACTTCGCCGGGATCTTCATCGAGACCTTCCGCGGCCTCGGGATCGTGCCCCAGCGTTACTACTGGATGAGCGACATCTACCCGACCGGGGATCTCGACGAGTACATCCGGATCGCCCTGGATCGAGCACACCTGGTCCGCGACATCTACCGCCGCGTCGCCAACGTCCAGCACCCGGATTCGTGGCATCCGCTCAACGTGATCTGCGAGAGCTGCGGCAAGATCGGGACGACGATCGTCACGGCCTGGGACGGGGAGCGGGTCGTCTACGAGTGCCGCGAGCGCCTCGTCACGTGGGCCCGCGGCTGCGGCCATCGCGGCCGGGTGTCGCCGTTCGGCGGCCGGGCCAAGCTGCCCTGGAACCTGGAGTGGGCCGCCCAGTGGTCGCTGTTCGGGGTGACGATCGAGCCGTGCGGCAAGGACCTCTCGACCGCCGGCGGGTCGCGCGACCGGTCCGACGCGATCGCCCGCGAGGTCTTCGAGCGCGAGCCGCCGCTCAACGTCCCGTACGAGTTCATCAACATCGGCGGCAAGAAGATGTCGACCTCCAAGGGCCGCGGAGCCGCCGCCCACGAGATCGTGGAGGTCATCCCGCCCGAGCAGCTCCGCTTCTTCTTCCTCCGCCCGAAGCCCAACAGCGCGGTCGATTTCGAGCCGAACCAGACCGATGCGGTGCCGCGCCTC
>DASSPG010000060.1:0-20434 GCA_035699725.1 Candidatus Limnocylindrales bacterium
CCCGCCGAGGACCTGGAGGACGGGCTGGCGAACGGACCCGAGCGTGTCCAGCGAGCCGGCGGGGCTCGTCTCGGCTCGCAGCTCGCGGATGGTCGTGTCCATCGCCGCCGCCCGGCGTGGCCAGACCGGATCGGCCCGGAAGGCGGCGAGGTCCGCGTCGGGCATGCCGACGATCTCGCGCATGAACACCGCCAGCGCCTCGCCGCGATCACCGGCCGCGACCAGCCGCTCGACCCGCCGCAGGGTGGCCCGGTCGGCGTCCTGGTAGCCGGCCGTGCCGGGCGCCGCCGGCGCCCCCTCGTAGCAGACGAGGCGGCGCAGGCGATCCGTCCGGAGCGCCGCACCGAGTGCGACCCGGCCGCCGTACGAGTGGCCCACGACGTCCACCGGCGCGCCCGTCGCGTCGGCGACCGCACTCACGACCGCGGCGAGGTCGTCGAACTCGCGCTCGATCGCATACGCCTGCCCCGGCGGGCCGTCGCCCGACGCGCCGCGCCCGCGGCGATCGATCGCGTGGAGCGGATGGCGGGCGCCCAGCAGCGGTCCGCTCGTCCGCCACGTCGTGTGATCGGCGGTCGCGCCGTGGACCAGGACGACCGGCCGTCCGGTGGCCGCCCCGGAGCGGAAGACGGCGATCGCGACGCCGTCCGGCCCGTGGACGAGCGCGTCCGGGCGGGGTCCCGCGTCCGGGCCGAGTGCCTGGCCTGGGCTCACGCGCCGTCCGGCCGCCAGACGTAGCGCACGTCCGGCTGGCGTTCCCCGTTGTCCGCTCCGTCGCCGATCGCCGGAGCGCTCACAGGAGTCGGGCGGCCGCCCGGTCGATCATCCAGGTCGCGCCGGGGCGACGGGCCAGCTGCGCCGGAAGGCGGCGCTCGTCGCGCTCGCCGCGCAGGATGTCGCGCAGGATTTCCGCCTTGCCTTCGCCGTGGCTGACCACGAGGAGCTCGTGGGCGGCGACCGCGAGCCCCGGGTTCAGGGTGATCCGGGAGACGTGAGGCTCGATGTGGGTCGGGGCCGGCACGCCGACCGCCCAGGCGGCCGCGTCGAAGGCCGGCGACCCCGGGAAGACCGACAGGATGTGCCCGTCCGAACCCACGCCCAGGAGCATCAGGTCGAACGCGGGCCAGCCGTCGTCGTCGGGGTCCGGGCCGTCGGCGTGGAGCTCGTCGGCATAGCGGGCCGCGGCCCATCCCTGGTCATGGCCGGCCCCGATCGCCGAGCCGGCCTCGATCGGGTGGACCTGGTCGGTCCGGATCGGGAGGCCACCGGCCCCGCGGCTCCCGGCGTCCGCCGGCAGCCCGCCGGAACCCGACAGGCCGGAGCGATGGGCCATGGCAAGCAGGATGTCGTTCGCGATCTTCTGGTTCGAGAGCGGATGGTCGGCCGGGACGAAGCGCTCGTCCGTCCACCACAGGTGGACCCTCCGCCAATCGATCTCCGAGCGCAGGGGCGCCTCCACGAGATGCCGGTAGATCCCGGCCGGGGTCGAACCGCCGGTGGTCGCCCAATGGGCCTCGCCGTGGTCGTCGATCGCCACGTCGAGGATCTCGACGATCCGCTCGGCGGCGGCCAGGGCGCAGGCATCCGGGTCCGCGAGCGTCACGATCGTCGGCTCGCCCCGACGGTCGGGTCGGCTCACTCGGGCGCTCCCTCGGCCAGGTCCGATGCGAGCTCGAGGGTCGCGGCCGCGACCGGGTCCCGGCCGCCCGCCTCGATGGCCTCCGCGAGGAGGTCCACGTCCGTCCGACGGGGGGCGTTGAAGCCTCGCTCCAGGGCATGGACGCCGTCCTGCCAGGCGCGGACGTGGACGGCCTCCTGCTCGGCGGTGACGTCGGCGCGGAGCTCGGAGCCGCGCCAGTCGGCGAGGAGCTCGATCCGGAGCGTGGTCCCGGCCGGCATCTCGGACAGGACCGGTCGGATGACGACGGAGACGTCCGTCCGATCCAGCCGGAGGGTGGCGGCGAGGCCGTGCCCGGGGTTGGCGAGGGCCGCCGTCCGCCCGCCCCCGGCGGACCGGCCCGCCGGCTTCCGGGCGAGCCCGACGGTCATCGGCGCCAGCGGCTTCGAGACGCGCATCCCGAGCCGCGAGCCGAGCCACGCCGCGTGGTAGAGCGGCTTGACGATGTTCGTGGTCTCGGCCCCGTGCTCGTCGCGGACGCCGTACGTCACGGCGATCCGGCGGAGGTGGCGCAGGTAGGGCAGGAACTCCGGGATGTCGAAGATCGCGGCGATCGCCTCGCGCCAGCGCGACTGGCGGACCAGGGCGAAGTCGGAGATCGCGATCGGGAAGCGCCGGCTCGATTCGGCCATCCGGCGGAGCTGCCCGAGCCCCGTCCCGTGCCACCCGGATCCGTCGACGATGAGCCGGTCGGCCATCTCGAGCAGGTCGTTCACCGGGGTGCTGCCGAAGTGCGGCTCGTCGGGCCACCAGACCGTCACCGGCAGGTCGTGGATCAGCAGGGGCGCGACGATCGCGTCGAGGTGGCGCCCGGACTCGCCGCCGCACACGAGGTGGATCGTCTCGGCGCAGGTCTCCGGCGCGTCCGGACGCGGCATGATGCAGTGGGCGACGATCTGGGCGTCGAGCCAGGACGGGCCGTCGGGGTCGGCCGGCTGGACGATCGTCGTGCGCGACGGGTGGCGCCCGACGAGGCGCTGGATCGTCGCCGAGCAGCGCTCGCCGACCTCCGGCCGGGCGGCAATGACGACGAGGTTCATCACGCTCGTCCGGGCGCTGACGTGGCGGTCCGCGACGTGATCGCCGTCCACGTCGGCTCGGCTGCCCTCGAGCTCGGACTGGGACCAGATCCGGGCGAGCTCCTGCTCCACCTCCTCGATGCTGCGGGCGCGCGACCGCCAGCGCAGCTCCGGCTCGTTGGGTCGGGCCGCCGCGTCCGGCGCGACCCGACCCTCCGCGACGGCGGTCATTCCCGACCCCTCGATCCGATCATCAGATTCGCCGCCACTTTCTTCCCTCGCGCGCGAGCAGCTCGTCGGCGGCGTCCGGGCCCCACGATCCGGCCTCGTAGTTCGGGAAGTCCGGCGGCTCGTCGTCCATCCAGGTTTCGACGATCGGGGTCACCCGCGACCATGCCACCTCCACCTCGTCGGCGCGGGTGAACAGCGACGCGTCACCGAGAAGGGCGTCGAGGATCAGCGTCTCGTAGGCATCGGGCGAGTCGACCGTGAACGCCGACCCGTACGTGAAGTCCATCGTCACGCTCCGGACGTCGATCCCGAGGCCCGGGACCTTGGCCCCGAAGCGGAGCATGATCCCCTCATCGGGCTGGATCCGGATCGCGAGCAGGTTCGGATCGGGGTCGCTGTGCGACTCGCGGAAGAGCCGATGCGGCACTTCCTTGAACTGGATCGCGATCTCCGTCGCCCGCTTCGGCAGACGCTTGCCGGTGCGGAGGTAGAAGGGCACGCCGGACCAGCGCCAGTCGTCGACCTCGAAGCGGGCGGCGATGTAGGTCTCGGTCTCGGACTCCTTGCTGACCTCCGATTCCTGGCGATAGCCCGGGACCTGCTTGGCCGCGACCCAGCCGGGTCCGTACTGGCCGCGCACCACGTCCTTCCGGATCTGGTCCGAGCTGAGCTCCCCGATCGCCCGGATCACCTTGACCTTCTCGTCACGCAGGGCGTCGGCGTCGAACGTGGCTGGCGGCTCCATCGCGACCAGGCTCATCAGCTGGAGGAGGTGGTTCTGGAGGAAGTCGCGGCTGGCACCGGTCTCCTCGTAGAACGAACCGCGATTCTCGACCCCGATCGACTCGGCGACGGTGATCTGCACGTGGTCGATGTGGCGGCGGTTCCAGATCGGCTCGAAGATTCCGTTCCCGAACCGGAAGACGAGCAGGTTGCGGACGGTCTCCTTGCCCAGGTAGTGGTCGATCCGGTAGACCTGCGACTCGCGGAAGACCTTGCCGACCTCGCGGTTCAGGCGGATCGCCGACGTGAGGTCGTGGCCGAACGGCTTCTCGATGACGATCCGCCGCCAGCCCCCGTCCTGACGCTCGTGGTCGAGCCCGACCCGGCCGAGCTGGGCCACGATGTCGGCGAACGCCGAGGGCTGGGTCGCGAGGTAGTAGAGATGGTTGCCCCGCGAGCCCTGCTCCTTGTCGATGCCGTCGAGGACGGTGACGAGGCCGTCGAAGTCGGCGGGGTTCGCGAAGTCGAGCTTGAGGTAGCGGATCCTGGCCGCGAAGGAGCGCCACGCGGTGTCGTCGAGCGGGAGGACGCGGGAGTACTTCTCGAGCGAGGTGCGCAGCTCCGTCCGAAGCGACTCGTCGTCATGGTCGCGTCGGCCGATGGCCAGGACGACGAACTCGTGGGGCAGGAGGTTCGTCCGCCACAGCTGGTAGAGCGCGGGGATGACCTTGCGATGGGCGAGATCGCCGGTCGCGCCGAAGAGGACGAGGACGCTCGGGTCGGGGACGCGCTCGAGGCGGAGGCCCTCCCGGAGCGGGTTCTCGTCCTGGCGCTGGGCGGCCTTGCGTTTCCCCTGCCGGGCCAGCCGCAGGTCGCGCATCGTGCGCGGTGCGTCCTTGGGCCGCGGCGCCGGGTGCGGTGGCTTGTCCGGCGCCGACTCCGGCGCGACCTCGGGCGCGTCCGGCCGGTCCGCGGTCTTGCGTCGCCTGGGCGTCGCGGTGTCGGTCATCGGGTTGCCCGAGCCAGGGTCACGGTCAATGCCCGACCGCTCACTCGGTCTTCACGGCGTGCCCGCCGAACTCGTTGCGCAGCGCGGCGAGGACCTTCGCGCCGTACGAATCGTCCTGGCGGGAGCGGAACCGGGTCAGCAGGGAGAGCGTGATGACCGGCGCCGGGACGTCGTGATCGATCGCCTCCTGGACCGTCCAGCGGCCCTCCCCGGAGTCGGCCACGAATCCCTTGAGGTGCTGGAGATCCTGCCCGTTGGCCGTGAACGCCCGGCCCAGCAGCTCCAGCAGCCAGGAGCGGACCACGGAGCCCTGCATCCACAGGTTCGAGATCGCGGCCAGGTCGAGCGGGTACGACGAGGCGTGCATGATCTCGAAGCCCTCGGCGTAGGCCTGCATCAGCCCGTACTCGATCCCGTTGTGGACCATCTTCACGTAGTGGCCGGCACCGGCCCCGCCGACGTGGAGGTAACCGCCCTCGGGTGCGAGCGACCTGAAGATCGGCTCGAGCGGCTTCACGGCTGCCTCGTCGCCGCCGACCATCAGGCAGTAGCCGACCTGGAGGCCCCAGATCCCGCCCGACGTGCCGGCGTCGACGTAGTGGATGCCCTTCGCGGCCAGATCCGCGTGGCGGCGCTGGTCGTCGTGGAAGTTCGTGTTGCCACCGTCGATGATCGTGTCACCCGGCTCGAGGTGCTCCATCAGCTCCTCGATCTGCGCCTCGGTCGCGTCACCGGCCGGGACCATGATCCAGACGGCGCGCGGCTTCTCGAGCTTCGAGACGAGCTCCGCGATCGAGTACGAGCCGATGGCGCCCTCGCCCTCGATCTCCTTCGTCTTCTCCGGCGTCCGATTGTGGGCCACGACCTCGTGCCCGTCGCGCAGGAGGCGGCGGACCATGTTGGCCCCCATCCGACCGAGTCCGACGAAACCGATGCGCATCGTGAGTGGCCTCCCGTGGGTGGTGTGGCTGCCGCCGGGCGGCGGTCCGGATCGATCAGCCGGCGGCGAGCGCCTCGCGCAGCGCCGATTCGAGGGCGGCCAGTCCGGCCTCCACATCGGCCAGGTGGACGCGCAGGATCGGCAGATCGTGCGACTCGATCGCGGCGAAGTCGCCCTCGGCCTGGGCGTCGATCAGCTGCCCGAAGCTGTACGGCCAACCCGGGATCGGGCGATCGACGAGGTGGTCCGAAGTCAGCTGGAGGAACCAGCCGGTGGCGGGTCCGCCCTTGTGGAGCTGGCCCGTCGAGTGCAGGAAGCGTGGCCCGTAGCCGGCGGTCGTCGCGCAGCGAGTCGCATCGCGGAGGAGGACCCGGATGCGGTCCAGGGCCGCGTCGGCGGCCGGGCTCGGGGCGATGAACGCCTGGAGCGCGAGATAGGCGTTCGGCCGACGGCGGGCGAGGTGGCGCGCGAGCTCGCCGACGACGGTCCCGTCGCCGCCGGTGAGGCGGAGCACGGCGTCGCCGTGGAGCGTCAGGCCGGAGGCGTCATCGCTGACGATCGGGGCCGGCGCCGGGGGCGGGGTGGCCCCGGACTCGGCGGCGGCGAGCACCTTGCGGGTCAGGTTCTTCGCTTCCTCCACGTTCGGCTGGTCGAACGGGTCGATCCCGAGGACCGCACCGGCGATCGCGGTCGCGACCTCCCAGCGGAAGGCCTCGGCGCCGAGGTCGATGGGATCGGCGATCGGGATCCGGATGACCGGGTGGCCGGCGGCGGCCGCCGCATCGACGAAGGCGTCGCCCGCGGTGGCGCCCCCGCCGCCGTCGGAGCCGTCGGAGTCGTCGGACCCCGCGAGCGTGAGCCGGACGAACACGCGATCGTCGCCGTACGCCTCGAGCGATCCGAGCGGCTCGCGGTCGACCGGCACGATCCCCGTCCCGTGCTTGCCCGTGCTCTCCGCGATCAGCTGCTCGAGCCATGCCCCGAAGCTGTCGATCGCCGGGTCGGCGAGGATCGTCAGCTTGTCGCGCCCGGCCTTCGCCAGGCTCCCGATCGCCAGTCCGAGACTGACCCCGGGGTTGGCCTCGGGGTCCGGCTGGCGGCACGCGCCCGCCATCGCCAGCGCCGAGGCCAGCAGCGCGTCGAGGTCGAGCCCGATGAGACTCGCCGGCACCAGCCCCACGTAGGTCAGCGCCGAGTAGCGCCCGCCGATGTCGGGCGGGTTCAGGAAGACCTCGCGGAGCTCGTCGTGGTGGGGGATGGCCTCGACGCTCCGGCCGGGATCGGTGATCGCGATCATCAGCTCGCCGGCGTGCTCGCCGCGAGGCGCGTTCCGAGCGCGGAGGGCGCGCTCGGCGCGGTCCCAGGCATCGGCCTGGAAGGCGAGCGGCTCGGTCGTCGTGCCGGACTTGCTGGCGACGATCCAGAGGGTGGCGAGCGGGTCGAGATCGTCGACGACCGTGGCGACGGCTGCCGGGTCGGTCGAATCGAGGACGCGCAGGTCGAGCCAGCCCTCGGTCGAGCCGAAGGTCCGGAACAGGACGTCCGGCGCGAGGCTGCTGCCGCCCATGCCGCCCACGACCGCGGTCCGGAACCCCGCGTCACGCGCGCCCTCGCCGAAGCCCTCGAGGGCCGCGATCCGGTCGGCGAAGTGGGCCGGCGCGTCGAGCCAGCCGAGTCGGTCCGCGATCGCCTCCTGGACCTTCGGGCTCGTCGACCAGAGGCTCGGGTCGCGGTCCCAGAGGCGCTCCGCCCAGCGCTCGTCGCGGGCCCGGGCCACGGCCGCATCGTAGTCGGCGGCCGCGTCACCGAGGCGGAACTCCGGGGCGCTCGGGGTGAGCGCGGTGGTCGTGTTGTCAGGCATCGCGCCCATGGTAGTCCGACTCGGATCGACCGGACGTTGCGGTGGCGTGGCAACCCGTTGCAGCCGGACGGGCGAGCAGCTCAGTCGCGCTCGGCGGCCTCGATCGCGAGGACCTTGTCGAGGCGGCGGCGGTGGCGCTCCTCGCCGCTGAACCGGGCCGCCAGGAACGCGACGACGCACTCCCACGCGGGCTCCGGCCCGATCACCCGCGAGCCGAGGGTCAGGACGTTCATGTCGTCGTGCTCGACGCCCTGGTGGGCGGAGTACGTGTCGTGGCAGACCGCGCTGCGCACGCCGCGGACCTTGTTGGCGGCAATGCTCGCGCCCACGCCCGAGCCGCAGATCAGGATCCCCCGGTCCGCCTCGCGGTCGCGGATCGCGTAGGCCAGGCGGCCGGCGAAGTCGGGGTAGTCGTCGGTCGGGTCGGAGCCGTCGCCGCCGAGGTCGATCGCCTCGTGCTCCGCGCCGGCACCTGCCAGGCGGCGCATGAGCTCGTCCTTCAGGGCGGCTCCGGCATGATCTGCGGCGAACGCGACGCGCATCGTCAACGCCCTCAGCTGTGGCCCGGGTCCGAACCGCCGGTGCGGTTCACGCCGGACTCGCCATGGTCGAGGGTCGGGTGACTGCCGTCGCCTCCCCCGTGGTCGCCCGACGGGCCGTGCCCGCCGCGCGGTGCGGGCAGGTGACCCGGCTCCAGGGTCGGGAGCGCGCCCCGCACCGTGCCGGCCAGCACGTCGCGCGCGACCGCCACGACCCGATCGATCGTGAACCCGAACTTCTCGAACACGGTCCCGGCCGGGGCGGAGGCACCGAAGTGGTCGAGCCCGACGATCGCGCCCTCGTCCCCGACCCAGCGATCCCAGCCGAGCGAGACCCCGGCCTCCACCGCCACCCGTGCCCGGACGGCGCGCGGCAGAACGGACTCGCGATAGGCGGCGTCCTGGAGCTCGAACCGCTCCCAGCAGGGGAGCGAGACGACGCGAGCCGCGACGCCCTCGGCGTCCAGCTTCTCCGCCGCCCCGAACGCGAGCTGGAGCTCCGATCCGGTCCCGATCAGGATCACCTCGGGATCCCGGCCGCCACCGGCCTCGCGCAGGACGTACCCGCCGCGCCGGACGCCCTCGCGCGCATGCTCGGCCGTGCCCGCGAGCGTCGGCAGCTTCTGCCGGGTGAGCGACAGCGCGACCGGGCCGGACGGATCCTCCTGCCCGCGCTCGACGGCCAGCGCCCAGGCCGCCGCGGTCTCGTTGGCGTCGCCGGGCCGGATGAACCACAGGTTCGGGATCGCGCGGAGAGCGGCGTAGTGCTCCACCGGCTGATGGGTGGGGCCGTCCTCGCCAAGCCCGACCGAATCGTGCGTCCAGACATCGATCACGTGGAGCCCGCTCAGCGCGGACAGGCGCACCGCGCCGCGCATGTAGTCGCTGAACGTCAGGAACGTGGCCACGTACGGAATCAACCCGCCGTGGTACGCGATGCCGTTGGCGATGCCGCCCATCGCGTGCTCGCGGACGCCGAACCGGACGTTGCGCCCGGCCTCCTCGGCCTCGAAGGTGCCGCCGCCCTTGACGTCGGTCAGGTTGGACTCGGACAGGTCGGCCGCGCCGCCGAACAGCTCCGGGACGGTGCTGGCCAGGGCCTGGATCGCGTCCTGGCTGGCATTCCGGGTGGCGACCTCCTCACCGGCCGGGTAGGACTTGAGGCCGGCATCCCAGCCGTCGGCCAGGGCGCGATCGATGACCCGACGACGGAACTCGCGGGCGAGCTCGGGGTGCGCGGACTCGTACCGCGTGAGGGCGCCCTGCCACGCCTCGACGAGGCCGTCGCCGGCGGCGACCGCGCCTCGGAACAGCGCGCGGGCCTCGTCGGGCACGTGGAACGAGCGGTCCGGGTCCCAGCCGTAGGCCTCCTTGACGAGGCGGACCTCGTCGGGGCCGAGCGGCGCGCCGTGCGCCTTCTGGGTGTCCTGGCGGTTCGGGCTGCCGAAGCCGATGTGGGTCCGGACCGCGATCAGGCTGGGCCGGTCGTCCGCGCGCGCCTCCTCGATCGCGACGGCGATCGCCTCGACGTCGTTGCCGTCCTCGACCCGGATCGCGTGCCAGCCATAGGACTCGAACCGGGCGACCACGTCCTCGGACCAGGCCATCGAGGTCGGCCCGTCGAGCTGGATGTGGTTGTCGTCGTAGAGGGCGACCAGCTTGCGCAGCCGGAGATGACCGGCGAGCGACGCGGCCTCGGACGCGATCCCCTCCTGGAGGTCGCCGTCGGAGCAGAGGGTGTACGTCCAGTGGTCGACGATGTCGTGGCCGTCGCGGTTGAACTCGGCAGCGAGGCGCGTCTCGGCGATCGCCATCCCGACCGCGTTCGCGAAGCCCTGCCCGAGCGGGCCGGTGGTCGCCTCCACGCCGGGTGTGAGCCCGTACTCCGGGTGGCCCGGCGTCCTCGAGCCCCACTGGCGGAATGACTTCAGGTCGTCGAGCGAGACGTCGTAGCCGGTCAGGTGGAGGAGCGAGTAGAGGAGCATCGAGGCATGGCCCGCGGACAGGACGAATCGATCGCGATCCGGCCAGTCGGGCGTCGTCGGGGCGTGGCGCAGGAACTTCGTCCACAGGGTGTAGGCCATCGCCGCCGCGCCCATCGGGGCGCCCGGGTGGCCGGAGTTGGCCTGCTGGACACCGTCGATCGAGAGGGTCCGGATCGTGTCGATCGCGAGGCGATCGAGGGTCTCGGTGGCGGTCGGCATGGGGTGGGGTGCTCCGCTGGTTCGAGGGTCGGGTCCCGGGGGTCGCTGCGTCGCGACGATTGTAGGCGCGCACGGCCCGGGAGCCCGTCCGTCTCGCGGCCGGCCGCCGGATATGCTCGCACCATGGCCCGAACCCGACCGCGCGTCACCGTGCTCGGCGACCTGATGCTGGACGTCGTCCTCGCGCCCGAGCGCGCGCTCGAGACCGGGACCGACGTGCCGGGGCGCGTCGCCCTGCGCCAGGGCGGATCCGCCGCGAACACCGCCCGCTGGCTGGCCCGGCTGGGCGCCCGGACGACCCTCGTGTGCGCGGTCGGCCGCGACCCGGAGGGCCGGGCGCTCGTCGCGGCTCTGGCGCGTGACCGGGTCCGGGTCCGCGCGACCCGCGTCGCCGGGGAGCGGACCGGCCGGATCGGGGTCCTGGTGGGGGCGGGCGGAGAGCGCTCGTTCGTCGCCGACCGCGCGGCGGCCGATCGCCTGGCCCCCACGGACCTGCGGCCCGCGGACCTGCGGGCCGACCTCCTCCACGTTCCCGCCTATTCGCTCCTCGGGGAGCCGCTCGGTCGAGCCGGCGCCCGGGCGATCGAGCTGGCGCGCGCCGTCGGCGCCCTCGTCAGTCTCGACCTCGCGTCGATCGGGCCGCTGCTCGTCGAGGGCCGGCGCGAGGCGACGCGCCTGGTTCGCGACGCGGCCCCCGACATCCTGTTCGCCACCCGTGCCGAGGCCGAGGCCGTGGCCGGCCGGCGCGGCCTCGCCTCGCTCCATGACCTCGCGGGGATCGCCGTCATCAAGCAGGGCAGAGCGGGGGCGACGGTCTTCGCCGGAACGGCGGACGCGCCGATCACGTTCGACGTCGCGACGACGCCGCTGATCGCCCACGACACGACGGGCGCGGGGGACGCCTTCGATGCCGGGTTCCTCCACGCATGGCTGACCAGCGCGCCGGACGCTCGCCATCGCCCCGCAACGCTTCGTCGCTCGGTCCTCGCGGGTCATCGCGCTGCGACCCGCCAGATGACGAGTGGGCCGCGCGAACTCGTGCTGGGCTGATCAGCCCGGTACGCTGGGTCACGTGATCACGGACCGCCTCCTCGTCGCACCCGACGTCGCCGCCGCCCTCGCCGACGGTCGGCCGGTGGTGGCGCTCGAGTCCACCCTGATCAGCCACGGACTGCCGTGGCCCCAGAACCTCGAGGTGGCGCGCGCGTCGGAGGCCGCGGTGCTCGAGAGCGGCGCCGTCCCGGCGACGGTGGCGATCCGCGACGGGCGCCTGCTGGTCGGGCTGGACGAGGCGGGGCTCGAGGCGCTCGCGACGGCGCCGGGAGGGTCGGTCCGGAAGGCGGCACGGCCGTCCCTGGCCATTGCGCTCGCCGGCGGCGGCTGGGCCGCGACGACCGTCTCGGCCACGATGATCGCGGCCCACGCCGCGGGGATCCGGGTGTTCGCGACCGGCGGCATCGGTGGCGTGCATCGTGGCGCGCTCGGCGGCCCGTCACCGACGCTCGATATCTCGTCCGACCTCGAGGAGCTCGGCCGGACGCCGATGATCGTCGTCTGCGCGGGCCCGAAGGCGATCCTCGACGTGCCGGCCACCCTGGAATATCTCGAGACGCGCGGCGTCCCGGTCGTGACGATCGGCCAGGCCGAGCTGCCGGGGTTCTACGCCGGGTCGTCCGGGCTCGCCTCGCCGCAGACCGCGCCGGACGTCGCGGGTGCGGCGGCGATCGCCCGGGTCCACCTCGAGCTGGGCCTCGGCGGCATGCTCGTGTGCGTACCGGTGCCCGCGGCCGAGGCACTCCCCGGTGAGGTGGCACGGGACGCCGTGGAGCGCGCCGTCGCCGAAGCGGAGGCGGCCGGGATCCACGGCCCGGCGACGACGCCCTGGCTCCTTGCCCGGATCGCGGAGATCACGGGCGGCGCCTCGATTCGCGCGAACACCGCTCTGATCGTCAGCGACGCCCGCGTTGCCGGCCAGCTGGCGGCCGCCCTCTCCTGAGCACGGATCGGCGCCTAATGACACTCACGATGGCACGAACGATCAGGCGGAATGCGTCGGGGCGCTTGGTTGTCGCTGATGTCAACCAGCCGCGCATTCGAGCAGGATCCGCCTCCGCCTGACGGTCGGGACCGTACTCCAGGCGGTCGCCCGCCGGTTAGTGCCGACTCCAGTGTCAAATGAGACAACCGGGGCCGCGAGCAGCGATCTGCACCCCATCGTGTGAGATGAACGTCTCACATTCGGACGACGGGCCACTTCCCAAACGCACCGGCCGGGCGTACACTCCCGGTCCCTCCAACCACGACCCCCGGGGGAACCCGTGCCCGACACGACCCGCTCCGATCAGCCGCTCGCCATCGACGTTCGCGGGATCCGGCGCGTCTACAACGTCAAGCCCAGGCCGGTCACCGCGCTCGACGGCGTCGACCTCCAGGTCGAGCCGGGCGAGTTCTTCGGCCTGCTCGGCCCGAACGGCGCCGGCAAGACGACGCTGATCAAGATCCTGACCACGCTCCTGCTGCCTTCGGAGGGAACGGCCAGGATCTTCGGCTTCGACGTCCAGCGTCAGACCAAGCAGATCCGCCGGATCATGAACATGGTCGCGGGCGGCGAGCAGTCCGGATACGGGATCCTGACCGTGCGCGAGCAGCTCTGGATGTTCAGCCAGTTCTACGGCCTGCCGTCGCGCGACGGCTGGAACCGGGTCGACGAGCTGATCGAGGCCGTCGGCATGGAGGAGCAGAAGGAGCAGCGGGTCAGCACGCTCTCGACCGGCCAGCGCCAGCGGATGAACTTCGCGCGCGGCCTGCTCAACGACCCGTGGATCTTCTTCCTCGACGAGCCGACCCTCGGGCTCGACGTGTCCGCCGCCCGCGCGGTCCGCGAGCTGATCCTGGCCTGGAAGGCGGCGGTGCCCGGCCGGACCGTCCTGCTCACCACTCACTACATGGCGGAGGCCGACGAGCTGTGCGACCGGATCGCGATCGTCGACCACGGCCGGATCCTCGCCCTCGGGACGCCGGACGAGCTGAAGAAGCGCGTCCAGCGCGAGTCCGTGTTCCGGCTCGAGCTCGACCGGCTCGACGGCGGCGCCGCGGCCCTCCGCCGCCTGCCCGGCGTCGTCAGCGCCGCCCTGGCCGCGAGCGACCAGGCCGACGGGAAGACGGGCCGCCAGACCGTCCAGGTCAATCTCGCCCTGGTCGATGACGGCGCGCTCGGTGGCGTGGTCGGCGCGCTCAGCGGGCTTGGCGCCCAGATCCTCGCCCTCCGCAAGTCGGAGCCGTCGCTCGAGGACGTATTCGTCGAGCTCGTCGGGCGGGGCTTCGACGACGAGCGCACGGACGAGGACGGGACGCCGGGCGGCGACGAGACCTTGGCTGCCGACCAGCCGAACCGGACCGACACGACCGACGAGGCGCGCGAGCGCGAGACGGAGCTCGTCGGATGACCGCGTCGGCACCCGGCGCACCCGGCGCCCCCGGCGCGACGCGTCGGACGAGCGCCGCGCCCGGCCGCAACGCCTTCGTCTACCGACCGACTGCCAGCCCCCAGGAGGCAGCGATCTGGTCGCCGCGCCAGGTCGCCATGACGGACCTGCGGACCGTCATGGGTCGCGCCTACCCGCGGGTGACGGGCCTGTTCCGCGAGAAGAGCTGGGTCTTCTTCGAGATCCTGCTGCCGTTCCTCTCGACGTCGGCGTTCGTCTTCGTCTACCGCGCCCTCGAGGCGCCGCAGCAGTACATCGGCTTCGTCGTCCTCGGCGGGGCGATGACCGCGTTCTGGCTGAACGTGATCTGGATGATGGCCCAGCAGCTGTGGTGGGAGAAGAGCCAGGGCAACCTCGAGCTCTACTTCGCCGCGCCGATGAACATCATGGCCGTCCTGTTCGGGATGGCCTTCGGCGGCTTCGTGATGAGCTCGACCCGGGCGGTCGCCGTCCTGGTGATCGCCACGACGCTCTACGGCGTGACGTTCGCGATCGACCAGTGGGCCCTGCTGATCGGCGTGTTCTTCCTGACCCTGGCCGCGCTCTACGGGCTCGGGATGGTGCTGGCCAGCCTCTTCCTCATGTGGGGACGCGAGGCCTGGCATCTGACCCAGCTCCTCGTGGAGCCCGTCTACTTCGTGTCCGGGCTCAACTTCCCGGTCGGTCGGCTCGGGGTCCTCGGGTCCGTGGCGATCAGCATCCTGCCGCTCGCGGTGGGCCTCGACGCCATGCGCCAGCTGGCGTTCGCGGACGACCCCTATCCGATCGGGACGCCCTCGCCGGCGATCGAGGCCCTGATCCTGGCGGTGATGGTCGTCGTCTTCCTCGTCCTCGCCCGCTGGGCGCTCGTGACCCTGGAGCGGCGGGCGCGGCAGGAGGGCCGGCTGTCGGTGCGCTGGCAGTGAGCGCTGCCAGCGAGCCCGCGATTCGGCCCGATGCCGGCGGCCTGGCCTCGCCGGAGTGGGGCGGCTTCGACATGGCCCGGACCCGGGGCGGCGGCTGGCGCGACGTCCGGCGCAGCTTCGCGACCGCGGTCCGGCTCGGCTGGCAGATGGAGGCGAACTGGACGGACCCGGTCCTGTTCTTCATCTACTCGGTCGCCAAGCCGCTCGCCTCGGCCCTGATCCTGGTCGTCATGCTCGACGTCATCAGCGGCGGCGCCCGGCCCGAGTACCGCGCCTTCGTCGTCGTCGGCAGCGCGCTCTGGTCGTTCGTGATCGCCGGAGTCAGCGGACTCGCCTGGATGATCCTCGACGACCGCGAGCGCTACCGCATGCTGAAATACCTCTACGTCAGCCCCAGCGACTTCCTGGCGCTCGTGTTCGGGCGCGGCGTGGCCCGGGTCGGCGTCGGGGCGATGGGCGCCCTGATCACGCTCGGCGTCGGGGTCGTCGCGTTGGGCGTGCCGTTCGACATCGGTCGGATCGACTGGCCGATGCTCGTGCCGGTCCTCGCCCTCGGGATCCTCTCGAGCCTCGCGATCGGCCTGCTGCTGGCGGCGATCTGCATGCAGACCCGTCAGGAGTCGTGGTCGTACCCGGAGGCCGCCGCGGGGGCGTTGTTCCTCGTGTCGGGCGTCGTGTTCCCCCTGGCCGTCCTCCCGGCGCCGGTCCAGGCACTCGGGCTCATCACCCCCCTGACCTGGTGGATCGAGGGCATCCGGCGCTCGCTCTTCCCGGGCGGCGTGACCGCGATCGGCGGACCGGGCTCGGTCTGGACCCAGTGGACCGGCGAGGCGGCACCGAGCAGCGCGGCGATCATCCTCGTGTTGCTGGGGACCGGGGCGGTGGCTACACTCGGTGCAGTGGCCGTGTTCCGGGCGAGCGACCGGCGGGCGAAGGATCGAGGCCTGCTCGACCAGACCACCGGCTCCTGATCGCCGGCGGACGCAGCCGCGACGACGCCGTGACCGGCCGCTGATGAGGAACGCCCATGCGCATCTACGAGGGAAGCCCGCGCCAGGACTTCGAGGAGGTCTTCCGCTCGATCGGGGCCTTCATCGATCAGCGCGGGATGCGCGAGGTGCTCCTCGTCGAGGCCCCGGACGGCTTCATCGTCCAGGGTGTCGTGACGGCCGGCGCGGCCGGCGGGACGTGGTCCGAGTCGATGGGCTCGCAGAGCAAGGAGACCCTGACCTTCCTCGACGACGACATCGCGCGGTTCATGGAAGAATCGCTCGCGCGCCGCGGGAACCCGGGCCCCGAGCCGCAGCGTGACGCCGGGTTCTACGAGACCGCGCTCCGGGTGATCGGGCGCTACGTCGATGAGCAGAGACCGCGCGACGTGTTCTTCTTCGAGCAGGAGGGCGCGTTCGTCGTCCGCCTCTTCGTGAGCACCCACGCCGGGTCGCACCACACCCTCGCCGAGTTCACCCGGGACGACATCGCCACGCTCGTCGCACGCGGGCCGGAGCTCCGGATCCCGGTGCCGGAGCCCAAGCCGGCCGGCGCCTGACCGCCCACGGCTGAATGGACGTCAGCTTCACAGCCATCGCACGGAGGAATCGACCATGAAGGCCCTCAAGACCGTTGCCGTCGCCCTCGGCATCACCCTCGCCGCCCTGATCGTCATCCCGCTCATCGTCCTCGCCGGACTGTTCGTGTGGCTGAAGGTCACCGAGGAGCAGGAAGAGGATCTCCTCGAGCTCGACCGCGACGGCGCGTAGCTTTCTGCCTCCCGGGCCGGCCGGCATGGCCGGATCGCCGCCGCGCACGCCCGCCGGCCAGCCGGCGGGCGTCGACGTACCCGCTTCCGAGCGGCGCCTCGCCGAGATCGCCGTCCTCGCCGTCATGGTCGTGTGGGCGGCGAACTTCATCGTGGTCAAGTCCGCGGTGGCCGTCCTGCCGCCGGTCGGGTTCACGTTCCTCCGCTTCGCCCTCGCCGCGACGACCCTGCTCCTCCTCCTCCGCTGGCGTGAAGGCTCGATCTGGCTGCCCCGCCGCGACCTCGTCGCGATCTGCGGCCTGGGCGCCATGGGATTCGGGCTGTACCAGATCCTGTGGACGACCGGCCTCCAGGAGGTGGCCGCGGGAGACTCGGCGCTGATCATCGCCTCGACGCCGGTCCTGGTCGCGCTCCTGGCCGTCGTGGCGCGCTCGGACGTCCTGACGCCCGCCAAGCTGGGCGGCGGCATCGTGTCCTTCGTCGGCGTCGCGGTCGTCATCGCCAGCGGTCCCGGGCTGAGCCTCGGCGGCTCGCTGGTCGGCGAGGGGATCACGCTCCTGGCCGCGATCTTCTGGTCGATCTACACCGCGTTCGGAGCGCCGTTCCTGCGCCGCCACTCGCCGCTCCGGACCACGGCCTGGGCCACGGTCGCGGGCACCGTGGTCCTGGCCCCGCTGGCGACCGTGCAGCTCACGACGGTGGCTGCCGGCGCGATCACCCCCGGCGTCATCGGCGCGATCCTGTACTCGGGCTTCATCGCCGCCGGCCTGTCGAATGTGATCGTCCAGAACGGGATCCGGCTGGTCGGCCCGACCCGCACTTCCGCCTACCAGTTCCTCGTCCCGGCGCTCGCGGTCGCCCTGGCTGCCGTCCTCCTCCAGGAGCCGATCCGGATCGGCCAGGTGGTGGGCGGGCTCGTGATCGTGGCGGGCGTCCTGATCACCCGCCGCGGGGCTCCGTTCCGGGTGACGCGCGGGTCCGCGCGAACGGGCTGAACGGCTCGGGCACCACAACCACTCGGGTCCACTCGCCGACCCCGGGACGCCGCCGCGCCGGTCACTGAGGAACGAACTCGAGACGATTCGCGAACGGGCGACGCCTACCTTCTTGCCGGGACGCCTGGGACAGACCGGGCCGGCGAGGCATCCCCTCACCAGGGCCACGTCCAACCCGGCGTTCCGGGGTCGCACGGGCAGTCGACGTTCGGACCGTTCGGGCCCGGGACGACCGTCAAGGGCGTGTCCAGCGTGCGAGGGGTGGTGATCCAGTCCATGCAGCGTCCGCGTCCGTGCCCGCAAGGACCGGACACGTGAGATCCCGGAGGGGAGTCCAGATGTTCCGACGAGAGGCCGTGGTGACAGCCGGCGCTTCGTCACGACCAACCCGGCCAACGGGAGGTGGTTCCGGGAGGACGGCAACGGCGTCCACCGCGATTTCCCGGATCACGAATGTCGAGGGCACGATCTACCCGTTCCAGGCCCGGGAGACGGGCCGTCCGTACACGATCACGGACATGAACGGCCGCCGGGTCTTCTTCGATCGAGGCCGGCTGCTGACGACCATCCAGGTCGACACGAAGGGCGACGACGACCTGTCCAACGACGAGCCATCGAGGACAGCTGGTCGCTCCTCGCCGACAACGGCGCGCATCCCTTCTTCCACGTCGATGGCGAGTGGTGCGGTCTCCAGGGCCTCCGGGACTGACCACCTGCCGAGTCCGAGCGGGCGCCTGGCTGGACGCGACGCCCGCCACACCATCACCTCGGAAAGGAACGGACATGCATCGGACGTTCGCCGCCGGAGTGGCGGCTCTGCTCCTCGTCGTCTCGGCTGCGTCGGTCGCTGCCGCCACGGCGGTCAAGGTCCCGGCCGACACGGGCTGGGTGTCCACCGGGATCTCCGTGACCGCGGGTCAGACCCTTGACGTGTCGTCCCGCGGCTACGTCATCACGGCGCCGATCCCGGCGTTCCTTCGCCCAGGCGAGTTCAAGTCCGCGAGCGGTCCGGCCGGCCAGGCGACCGAGGACACCTGCGGCGTCGTCGAGGCCGGGCTTCCGCCCGACGTGCTCGAGATCACCGGCCCGTGCATCCTCGACGAGGCCTACTTCGGCGAGCTGATCGGACGGGTCGGCGGCACGACGTTCCGGATCGGCTCGAGCGCGACGATCACGGCGCCGGCGACCGGCGTCCTGGAGTTGGGCGTCAACGATCTGGCCTTCACCCTCGCCGACAACGCGGGGACTTTCATCGTGCTGTTCCCCTGACCGCGCGGCCGGGAACCTGGTCGACCAGCGGCCGCCCGGCCATGATCCTCACCTACGCCGCCCTGGCGGCGGGTCTCGACGCCGGGCCTCGCCTTGCCGTCCGGGGTCGTTTTCGATAGCATTCGAAAAACCCCCGGAGGACCTGACCCATGGCGAAGTATGTCTTTGTGACCGGAGGCGTGACCTCCTCTCTGGGCAAGGGCATCACCGCCGCCAGCGTCGGCCGGCTGCTCAAGGCACGCGGCCTGCGCGTCTCGATCCTGAAGCTCGACCCCTACATCAACGTTGACCCCGGGACGATGTCGCCCTACCAGCACGGCGAGGTGTTCGTCACCGACGACGGAGCCGAGACGGACCTCGACCTCGGCCACTACGAGCGGTTCATCGACGAGAACCTGACCCAGCTCTCGAACGTCACGACCGGCCGGATCTACCAGGCCGTCATCGCCAAGGAGCGCCGCGGCGACTACCTCGGCGGCACGGTCCAGGTCATTCCGCACATCACGAACGAGATCAAGGAGCGGATCGGGCGGGTCGCCCGGGACGGCGATCCGGACGTCGTGATCGTGGAGGTCGGCGGGACCGTCGGCGACATCGAGAGCCTGCCCTTCCTCGAGGCCATCCGCCAGATGCGCAAGGACGTCGGGCGGGCCAACGTGCTGTACATCCACGTGACGCTGCTGCCCGTCCTCGCCGCCACCGGCGAGCTCAAGACCAAGCCCACCCAGCACTCGGTCAAGGAGCTCCGCGGCATCGGCATCCAGCCCGACGTGATCGTCCTCCGCTCGGACTACCCGGTGCCCGACGAGATCCGCGAGAAGATCGCGCTCTTCACCGATGTCGCGACCGACGCGGTGATCCCGGCCGAGACGGCCGAGACGATCTACGAGGTCCCGCTGATGTTCGAGGCGGCCGGCCTCGGGCGGCTCCTCGTCCGCGAGCTGGGCCTGGGCGACCCGGAGCAGGCACCGGACCTCGCCTCGTGGCGGGCCCTGGTCGACCGGATCAAGGCGCCCAAGCCGACCCTCGAGATCGCCCTCGTCGGCAAGTACATCGAGCTCCCCGACGCGTACTTGAGCGTCACCGAGGCGCTCCGCCACGCCGCCTGGGCCCACGGCGTCGATGCCAAGGTCCGCTGGGTCGACAGCGAGTCGCTGACCCACGACAACCTCCACGAGCGGCTCGACGGCGCCGCCGGGATCCTCGTCCCGGGCGGGTTCGGCCATCGCGGCATCGAGGGCAAGGTCCTCGCCGCCCACTTCGCCCGGGACCACAGGGTCCCGTATCTCGGCCTGTGCCTCGGTCTCCAGTGCGCGGTCATCGAGTTCGCGCGCGAGGTCGTCGGGTCCAAGGACGTCAACTCGACCGAGTTCGACATGTTCACCGAGAACCCGGTCATCGACTTCATGCCCGACCAGCGCGACATGGAGGACAAGGGCGGCACGATGCGCCTCGGGCTCTACCCGGCCAAGCTGACCGCCGGCTCGAAGGCCGCCGCGGTCTACGGCCAGGAGGTCATCTACGAGCGCCACCGCCATCGCTTCGAGGTGAACAACCGCTACCGCCAGACCCTCGAGGGCGCGGGGCTCGTGCTGAGCGGCCAGTCACCGGACGGGCGGCTCGTCGAGATCGTGGAGCTCCGGGACCACCCGTGGTTCGTGGCGAGCCAGTTCCACCCCGAGTTCAAGAGCCGCCCGGAGCGGCCGCACCCGCTGTTCGACGGCTTCGTCGCCGCGTCGCTCGCGGTCCGCGACGGGCGTGAGCCGGTGTTCGCGGCCCGCCCGGGCCAGGCGATCGACGCGATCGGCGGCGCGCCG
>DASSPG010000061.1:0-36914 GCA_035699725.1 Candidatus Limnocylindrales bacterium
TGGCCCGTCTGGCCGGCCTGGCCCGAGACCGACGTGATGTTGATGATCCGGCCGCCCTTCGCCTTGAGCATCGGGCGGGTCACGGCCTTGGTCATGTAGAAGGCGCCGAACAGGTTCGTCTCGAGCACCTCCCGGAACGCCTCCGGGCTCATCCGCATGATCAGGTCGTCGCGGGTGATCCCGGCGTTGTTGACGAGGATGTCGAGCCGGCCGAACGCCTCGAGGACCTGCTTCACGAGACCGTCGGCCGCGTCGGCGTCGGACACGTCGGCCTGGACCGCCAGCGCGCGCCTGCCGAGCGCCTCGATCTCCGCGGCGGTTGCCCGGGCCGCGTCGGCGTTGCCGCGGTAGCTGAACGCGACGTCGGCGCCCTGGGTGGCCAGCCGCAGGGCGATCGCCTTGCCGATCCCCCGTGAGCCGCCGGTGACCAGGGCTGTCGTTCCGGTCAGCTCGATCATGCGTGGACCTCCGTCGCGGCGCGCTCGGGCTCGCCCGGCACGACATCGTCGAGCGGGACCGGGATCGGGTTGCGGCGCATCACCTCGGCGAGGGCCTCGGGGATCGGGTCGACCGAGTCCCAGTCGACGGGCAGCCGGACGCGCACGTCCTCCGGGTTCACCGCCGCATCCCCGATCGCGCCCCGCGCCGGGTCGGCGGTCCACTCGATCGTGACCGCGCCGCTCGTGAAACCCGCCCCGAACGCGACGATCGTGACGTTGTCGCCGACCTTGACGCGGCCCTCGTTGACGGCCTCGGCGAGGGCGATCGGCACGGACGCCGCTGACGTGTTGCCGTACCTGTCGAGGTTCACGAACATCCTGTCCATCGGCAGGTCCAGCCCCTTGGCCACGGCCTCGATGATCCGGATGTTCGCCTGGTGCGGGATGAACAGGTCCACATCCGCCGGCTGGAGGCCGGACCGGCGGATCGATTCGAGGGCGGTCGTCGCCATCGTCTTGGTGGCGAACCGGTAGGTCTGGTTGCCCTCCATCCGGACGTAGTGCTCGCCGCGCGAGATGGTGTCGCGCGACGGCGGCGCCTTCGATCCGCCGGCCGGCAGCCAGATCATGTAGGCGCCCTGGGGCTCGGTCGTCATCTCGATCCCGAGCGCGCCGCCCGGCTCGTCCGAGGCGGACAGGACGACCGCGCCCGCACCGTCGCCGAACAGGATGCAGGTGCTCCGGTCGGTGTAGTCGAGGAATCGGGTGAGCAGCTCCGACCCGATGACGAGGACGTGCTTCGCAAGCCCGGCCTGGATGTAGGCCTGGGCGGTGGCGAAGCCGTAGACGAACCCGCTGCACGCGGCCATGACGTCGAACGCGGTCGCCTTCGTGTTGCCGATCGCCTCCTTCACGAGGGCCGCGGTCGAGGGCATCCAGTAGTCCGGCGTGAGCGTGGCGAGCAGGATCAGGTCGATGTCGTCGGGCTCGATCCCGGCGGTCCGGATCGCGCGCAGTCCGGCCACCGCACCCATCGAGGCCGTCGTCTCGTGGGCGGCGGCCACGCGTCGCTCACGGATCCCCGTCCGTGACGTGATCCACTCGTCGGAGGTGTCGACCATCCGCTCGAGGTCGGCGTTGGTCAGGACCTGGGCCGGGGCGTAGCGGCCCCAGCCGGTGACGTGGGCCCGGGGCGCCATGCCCGGCGCGGAGTCATTCACAGCGGTTCCACCTCGATCAGCGGCTGCTTCGCCTTGACCAGCGCGCCGCTCTCCGGCACGACCCTGACGACCCGACCGGCGAGGTCGGACTTGATCTCGTTGAACAGCTTCATCGCCTCGATCAGTCCGATGACCTGGCCGACCGCGACCTCCCGGCCGACGGCCACGAACGGCGCGGACCCGGGCGCCGGCGATGCGTACCAGACGCCGGTGAGGGGCGCCTTGACGCTGGGGCGGGCCGGGACTTCGGGCGCCGACGTTCCGCCCGATCCGGCAGGACCCGAGCCTGGTCCGGCGGTCGCGGCGGGCACGGCGGCTCCGTCGCCGGCATCGGTCGCCGGTGGCGCCGTCACGGCAACGGCCGCGGCGGCAGCGACCGCGATCGGCTTGCGCAGGACGAGGCGCGTGCCGCCGGCCTCGACGGCGAGCTCCGAGAGATCGCTCCGCTCGAGGAGCGATCCGAGCCGGTCCACGAGCGCCAGGAGCGACGCGTCGCCCGCGTCGAGATCGGCCGGGACGGCGTGCCCCGCGTCACCGGCGGCCGCGTCCATCACGGCCGGCTGCGCCTCGGCCGCCTCGGCGGCCGGGACCGGTGCGTCGTCGGTCATGCGTCCCACCGCCGCAGGATCAGGGCGGCGTTCTGCCCGCCGAACCCGAACGAGTTCGAGAGCGCCACGGCCACGTCATGCCGGGCCGCCTCGTTGGGCGTCAGGTCCATGCCCTCGCCGGCGGGGTCGGGGTCGTCGAGGTTGAGGGTCGGCGGGACGCAGCCTTCGCGCATCGTCTGGATCGTGATGATCCCCTCGATCGCCCCGGCCGCGCCGAGGGTGTGGCCGATCATCGACTTGTTGGCCGTGATGGACACGTCGCCCGCGCGCTCGCCGAGGATCGTCCGGATCGCCTGGAGCTCGGACTTGTCGCCCTCGGGGGTCGAGGTCGCGTGGGCGTTCACGTGGTCGATGGCGTCGGCGCCGATGCCGGCCTTGGCGAGGGCCCGCCGAGCGGCCCGGACCGCCCCGATCCCGCCTGGCGCCGGCAGGGTGATGTGCGAGGCGTCGGCGGTCGCGCCGTAGCCGATGATCTCGGCCAGGATCGTCGCCCCGCGGGCCCGGGCGTGCTCGAGCTCCTCGAGGACGAGCGCCCCGGCGCCCTCGCCGGGGACGAAGCCGTCGCGGCCCTGGTCGAACGGCCGCGAGGCGGCCTCCGGGTCGTCGTTCCGGCGCGACAGGGCGTGCATCGAGTCGAAGCCGCCGACGAGCGGCTCGCGGATCCCGGCCTCGGCGCCGCCGGCGATCATCGTGTCGGCGTCGCCGCGCCGGATCGTCTCCCATGCCTCGCCGATCGCGTGGCCGCCGCTGGCGCAGGCGGACACCGTCGTGAAGTTCGGGCCGGTCATCCCGAAGCTGATCGCGATCTGGCCGGCGCCGACGTTCGGGATGCCCATCGGGATGAAGAACGGGCTGATCCGGTCGGGTCCGCGGGTCGCGTTGATCGAGATGCCGTCGACGAGCGTGCCGACCCCACCCAGGCCGGTCGCGAAGATCACGCCCGTCCGCTCGGCCTCGTCGCCCTCGAGGCGGGCCGGCAGGCCGGCCTCGTCCATCGCCTGGCGCGCGGCGACGATGCCGAACTGGATGTAGCGATCGGTCCGCCGGATGTCCTTGCGGTCCAGGATGTGCGACGCGTCGAACTCCTTGACCTCGCCCGCGATCCGGCACTGGAGACGGGACGGGTCGAATGCCGCGATCGGGGCGATGCCCGACCGGCCCTCGACCATGGCCTGCCAGGTCGACGCGACGTTGCTGCCGAGCGCGGTCACGGCGCCCATCCCGGTGACGACCACCCGGCGGGGCGTGGTCGGCCAGACGAACGGGGCGGTCGGCGCCGTCATCGGACGAGCTTCCCGGTCCGGACGGTGGCCGCCCGGTACACGTCGCCGGCCAGGCCGCGGGCCGAGATCGCGTTGGCGACCGTCATCGTGTCGAACTCGGTCCGTCGGATCTCGGCCGCGACCTCGTTGCCATCGATGTCGACGACGGCCCAGGACGCGGTCGGGTCACCATCGAAGACGTAGCCGGCGGAGCCGGCGTTGACGATCATCTTCCAGCCGAGATCGCGCACCTCGGGCAGGTGGGTGTGGCCGCAGGCGATGACGCGGGCGTCCGTCCGGGCGACGCGCTCGAGGACGACCGACGGATCGAGCTGGGCGTCGAACCCCTGGGTCTGCGAGCCGGGCGACGCGTGGCAGGCGAGCAGCATCGTGTCCTCGAGCATGAGCCGGCGCTCGCTCGGGAGGCGGCGGAGCCAGGCGAGGCGCTCGTCGCCGAGCTCGTCGTTGGCCCACTCGGCGGCCGCCCGGAACGTGTCCGGCACGCCGTCGACCATCCAGGGGAACGCGGCGGCGTAGTCGAAGTCCGCGACGGCCACGTCCGTGTTGCCCTGGACGATGGTGGCGCCGCTGGCCTCCATCTCGCGCAGGGCGTCGACGACGCCGGACGGGTCGGGGCCGTTCATCACGTGGTCGCCGGCGATGACGACCGCGTCCGGCCGCTCCTTCTTGAACGCGGCCCGGACCGCCGCCAGCGCCGCCAGGTTGCCGTGGATGTCGGACAGGATCACGACCCGGGCGCTCATCGGAGCACGCCCTCTCCGGGGATCACGAAGCTGAGCGTCGCCTCGCAGGCGACCTCGCCGTCGACCGTCGCGACCGCCCGGCCGCGCCCGAAGCGGCTGCCCAGCTTCTCCATCGTGACCTCGAGCCGGAGGACGTCGCCGGGCACCACGACCCGCTTGAACCGGCAGTCGTCGATGCCGGCGAACAGCCCGATCCGGTTGCCGAACCCGGGCTGTTTCGCGACGTAGACCGCCATCGTCTGGGCGAGGGCCTCCACCTGGAACACGCCGGGCATCACCGGCAGGCCCGGGAAGTGACCCTGGAAGAACCACTCGGTGGCAGCGACCCCCTTGATCCCCACGATCCGCTTCGCGTCCGGGTCGTACTCCACGATGCGGTCGACCAGGAGGATCGGCCAGCGATGCGGGATGAGCGCCTCGATCTCGCGGGTGGAGTGGATCGTCTCGAGGATCGGGGGGGTTCCGGTCGGGGCAACGGTCACGCACAACTCCAGGTGGGAACATGAGTCTGCCGCGCGGCGGGGCCGCCACGCAGACGGTTGGATGCAGGGGCGCACGGGCGACGGACGCGCGGCAGCCCCGTGGTCCGGCTGACGGACCAAGCGGCGAACGGAAACGAGCCTGGCGGCCGTTGATCGCTGCTCGTTCGCCGAGAGGTCCGGCTGACAGACCAATCGACGGAGGAGGGTGGGGCAACGATCGGGGGATGGGTCGTCCTTCGCTCGTTGGTCCGGCTGGCGCACCAGGACGCGAGCGGCGCGGCGTGCGGTCCCGGAGCGGCGCTGCGGCTCATGATCGCGCCGCGGCGGCGAGGAACGCCGACGACCCCACCCGGTCGAGCAGGTTCGTCGTCATCCGGCCCTCGAGGAAGGCCTCGCTCGAGAGCAGCGCCTGGTGGATCGGGATGTTCGTCACGAGGCCGTCGACCACGAGCTCCGCGAGGGCCACCCGGCCGCGCTCGATCGCGCGCTCGCGGGTCTGGCCCCAGACGATGAGCTTGCCGAGGAGCGAATCGTAGAAGGGCGGAACCTCGTAGCCCGCGAAGAGGTGCGAGTCCATCCGGACGCCGGGCCCGCCCGGGGACAGGTAGCGCTCCACGACCCCGGCCGCCGGGCGGAACTCCGCGGCGGGATCCTCCGCGTTGATCCGGAACTCGATCGCGTGACCCCGGGTGACGACGTCGGACTGGCTGATCCCGAGCGGCTCGCCGGCCGCGATCCGGATCTGGGTGGCCACCAGGTCGATCCCCGTCAGCATCTCGGTCACCGGGTGCTCGACCTGGATCCGGCAGTTGATCTCGATGAAGAACGCGTTGCCGTCGCGATCGACGAGGAACTCGAGGGTGCCGACGTTCTCGTAGCCGGCCGACACGACCGCCCGCACGGCCTTCGTGCAGAGCTCGTTCCGGGCCTCGACCGACAGCGCCGGCGTGGGGCCCTCCTCGAGGATCTTCTGGTGGCGGCGCTGAACCGAGCAGTCGCGCTCGCCGAGGTGGATCCCGCGGCCGTAGCGGTCGACCGCGACCTGGACCTCCACGTGGCGGGTCTCGTCGAGCCAGCGCTCGAGGTAGAGCGAGTCATCGCCGAAGGCGGCCCGGGCCTCGGAGCGACAGACGTTCAGCGACGCCTCGAGCTCGCGCGGTGTCCGGACCATCCGCATCCCCTTGCCGCCGCCCCCGGCGGCCGGCTTGATCAGGAGCGGGTAGCCGATGCGCTCGCCCTCGGCGAGCGCGTGGGCGTCGTCGCCGAGGATCCCGTTCGAGCCCGGGATCGTCGGCAGGCCGAGCGAGCCCAGCAGGCGCCGCGTGGCCTCCTTGCTGGCGAACCGCTCCAGGACGTTCGCTGGCGGGCCGATGAAGACCAGGTCGTGGGCCCGGACGACCTCCGCGAACCCGTCGTCCTCGGACAGAAACCCGTAGCCGGGATGGATCGCGTCGCAGCCGGTGACGATCGCGGCGCTGATGACCGCCGGAGCGGAGAGGTACGAGCGCCGCGCATCGGCCGGCCCGATGCAGATCGCCTCGTCGGCGAGCTGGACCGGGAGCGACTCGCGGTCCGCCTCGCTGTAGGCCACGACCGCCTCGATGCCGAGCGTCCGGCACGCGCGCAGGATGCGCAGCGCGATCTCGCCGCGGTTGGCGATGAGGACCTTCTTGAACATCAGGCGTCGCTCCGCTCGGCCGGGCGGGCGGCCAGCTCGATGACGATCAGCTCCTGCCCGTACTCGACCGCCTGCCCGGCCTCGACGAGGCTCGCTCCGAGGATCCCGTCGGCCGGGGCGGTGAC
Organism: Candidatus Limnocylindrales bacterium; assembly: GCA_035699725.1. Lineage (GTDB taxonomy): Bacteria > Chloroflexota > Limnocylindria > Limnocylindrales > CSP1-4 > CF-46. Next base: position 6,580 of record DASSPG010000061.1, read on the forward strand.
CTCCTGGGCGATCCCCAGCATGTCGACCGCGCCGATCCGGTCGCCCGATCGGACGCGGCTGCCCGGCTTCATGTCGGATCGGGGCTGGAAGACGCCGACGGCCGGCGATGACGCGATCACCCGGTGCGGGTCCCCGCCATCGCGACCGGAGCCGTCGCCGGCGACCCCGTGCGACCCCGGCCCGGTGCCGTTCGACGAAACGCCGGCCTTCGTCTCGCGCGCGCTGCGATGGCCCTCGAACCCGGCCGGACCGTGGCCGTGGCCGGCGTGCCCGGGCTGGGCCCGGGACGCGCGATCGGTCGCCCGGCGAGCCTGGCTGGCGACCCCGTCACCGGGACGCCGGACACGGATCGCCCAACCATCCTCGCCCACCTCGATCTCGCCCAGGCCGGTCGCCGAGAGCTTCACGATCAGGGCCGGGACGAGCTCCTCGGTGAGCCTGTCGATCGCGGCGTGGTCGGCCGCGCGGTCGGCGGTGGAGCGCGGGGCGCGGGGGTCAGGGGGCACGGATGTCAGACCTCGTCACGGGCCGGCAGCTCGTCGTCACGGCCGGCGGGAGTCGTCCCGATCCCGGGCCGGCGGCTCGGGTCGAGCAGGTTGCGGAGGCGGTCGGCAAGCCCGGGTCGTTCCGGGCTCGGCGCCGGCGGCGGAGCCTCGATCTCGCGATAGGCCCCGAGCGCGCGGAACCGACGGTACCGTGCTTCGACGAGCGCGTCGAGCGGGACGCCGTCGAGGGTCTCGAGCTGGTCGATGATGACCCGCCGGATCCGGCGCGCGGTCTCGGCCGGATCGGCGTGCGCGCCCTCGCCGGGCTCCGGGATCACCAGGTCGACGACCCCGAGGGACTGCTGCTCGCGGGCCGTCATCTTCATCGCGAGCGCCGCCGTCGCGGCCTCGTCGGCGCTCCGCCACAGGATCGCCGCGCAGCCTTCCGGGCTGATCACCGAGTACACGGCGTTCTCGAGCGCGACGACGACGTCGCCGACCGCGATCGCGAGCGCGCCGCCCGAGCCGCCTTCGCCCGTGATGACGACCACGATCGGCGTCCGGAGCCGGCTCATCAGCCCGATCGAGCGGGCGATCGCCTCGGCGATGCCACGCTCCTCCGACTCGGGACCGGGATGGGCGCCCGGCACGTCCACGAACGTCACGATCGGGAGGCCGAGCCGCTCGGCCAGCTCCATCACCCGCATCGCCTTTCGGTAGCCCTCGGGGTGAGGCATCCCGAAGTTGCGCCGGATGTTCTCGTCGGTGTCGGCCCCCTTCTGCTGACCGACCACGACCACGCGCCGCTCGCCGATCCGGGCGAAGCCGGTCACGACCGCCTCGTCGTCGCCGAAGAGTCGGTCGCCGTGCAGCTCGACGAACTCGTCGGCCAGCTCGGCGACGAGCTCGAGGATGCGCGGACGGCGGAGGTTCCGGGCGAGCTGGACGCGTGCCCAGGTCGCGGCCTTGGGGTCCGCGGCGTCCGGCGTCAGCGGGGGGGCATCGTCGTCGGCCGGGGTCGCGTCGTCGCGTCCGCGCCCGAGGATCCGGTCAACCACGGGGCGGGTCCTCCCCCGGCGTCCGGCCGTTGCCGGCGGCCGGACCGGTGTCATCGGGCTCTGCCGGCAGGACGCGTTCGGCCAGGTTGGACAGGAACGACAGCGGCCGGAAGGACGGCAGGCCCAGCGGGTCGCCATCGGGACCGTCGATCCCGGCGGGAACGGGCCGCGCGACGAGGTAGCGGAGGAGGACGGCGATCTCGGCACGCAGCTCGGACCGGTGGACGACGCGGTCGAGGAACCCGTGCGAGAAGAGGAACTCCGAGCGCTGGAAGCCGGGTGGCAGCTCCTGCGCGATCGTGCCCGCCGAGACGCGCGCCCCTGCGAACCCGATCAGGGCGTTCGGCTCCGCGAGGTTGATGTCGCCGAGGACCGCGAACGAGGCGAACACGCCGCCCGTCGTCGGATCGCTGAGGAGGCTCAGGAAGGGCACCCCGCCGGCGCGCAGGCGCTCGAGTGCGGCCACGGACTTGGCGAGCTGCATGAGCGACAGCGTGCCCTCCTGCATCCGGGCCCCGCCCGAGGCCGACACGATCAGCAGCGGGATCCGCGCCTCGAGGGCGTACTCCGCCGCGCGGGTGACCTTCTCGCCGACGACCGCCCCCATCGAGCCGCCCATGAACCCGAAATCCATGACGCAGATCGCGACGGGTCGGCCATCGATCGTGCCGGTCCCCCAGACCGCGGCGTCGCGCATCCCGGTCGCGAGCTGGGCGGCCGCGACGCGGTCCGGATAGCTCTTCTGGTCGGTGAACCCGAGCGGATCCTCGGATTCGAGGCCCGGATCGCGCTCGACGAAGGACCCCTCGTCGACGAGCATCGCGAGGCGCGCCTCGGCCGACAGGCGGAAGTGATGGCCGCACGACGGGCAGACCCGGAGGACCTTGTCGAGCTGCTTGTTGAACAGCATCTCGGAGCACGAGGGGCATTTCGTCCAGAGATCCGGCGGATGCGCGTCACGGCGGGGCCGGAAGGAGGGCAGCTTGATCGGCATGTCAGTCCAGCCGCCGCGGACGGCGCCGATCCGGGACGAGGTCCTCGACGCCGGGAACGGCCAGGCGGGCGCGGGGCGCGACGTGCCGGGCCTCACGAACGGCGCGGGCGGCGCGGGCCATCGGCGTGGCAGCGCGTCCCGGTCGACCGAAGCGCCAGGCGACGAAGGCGGCGCCGGCGAGCGACAGGGCGGCCGACGTCAGTGCCCCGCCGATGATCAACGGGCGCGACCGATCGCGCTGGGCCGCCGCCGCAGCCAGGTCGGCGGCAAGGTCCGCCGCCGCCGCGTCGACGGGGACATCGATGTCCGAGCCGGGCAGCAGGGCGGCGCCGTCGTCACCGGTCGTCGGGCCGAGCCCCTGGGCGGGGAACGGCACGAGCCGCCCCTCGGCGCCCGCTGCCAGTGGCACCCGGAGCGCGACCGCGGCCTCGGCCAGGCGGGCGGCCAGCCGCTCCTCGAAGCGGAACGAGGGGTGGACCCGGACCAGGTCGCGCCGGAGGCGGTCGGCCGCCCGGCGCACGCCGGGGTCGAGCCGGTCCCCGATTCCGTCCGGCGACCCGCCGGCGAGCGCGTCGCGGACGGCACCGGCCAGGATGGCGTCGAGATAGAGGTCGGTGAGGAGCGCGTCGGCCGACGCCGAGTCACGATCGAGCCCGGTCATCGGCCGTCCGGTTCCGGGGGCCGCGCCGCCGGCCCGGTGCGGCCGCGGAGGTCACGGGCCACGGTCCGCAGGGCACGGTGGATCAGGACGCGGACGGCACCCTCGGATCGGCCGAGGACGCCCGCGATCTCGGCGGTGGACATCTCCTCGACGAAGCGCAGGACGAGCGCCCGGCGGCGATCCGCCGGCAGCCGCCCGACGGCCTGCCACGCGGCCGCGCCTTCCTCGCGCAGCGCCGCGCCGCCCTCGACGTCGAGCGGGTCGGCGACGAGGGCGGCCGCCTCGAGCGGCGCCTGCGGGTGGCGGCGCCGTCCTCGGCGGTGGTTCGCGACGGCGTTGCGGGCGATCTGGAAGAGCCAGACGCGGAACGTGGAGGCCCCCTCGCCGTCCGCCGGCCGGGCACGCTCCTCGAAGCGGGCCAGGTTGGCGAGCGCGGCGAGGAAGGTCCGCTCGGTCACGTCCTCGGCCTCGTGATGGTCGCCGAGCTCGTAGTACGCGTAGCTGTACACCTGGGCGAGGTACCTGCGATAGAGGGCGTCGAAGCGGAGTGGATCGCGCTGGGCCGCCTCCACGAGGGGGCGGTCACGATCGAGGTGGGCGATGCGTCCCGGCGCGTCGCCGTTGGCGGGCGCCACCGGATCCGGGGCGCTCGTCCTTCCAAACACCGGTCGGGCCATCGCGTTACACCCCGGCCAGCCGGACGTGGCGGATCTCGCCGACGAGGACGAGCCGCTCGGCATCCGGTCGATCGGGGACAGGATCGGCGATCCGGAGCGCACCGCTGACCGCGTCAACGCCCCGGGCCGTCACCGTCTCGATCGTGCCGTCCGGCAGCACGAGGTCGATCAGCCGGCCGGTCGTGACCTGGCGGTCGATCCAGTCGGCGACGTCGAACCGGCCACCGTGGAGCGCCTCGACCCGGGTCTCGAGGCGCGAGGTGAAGGCATCGAGGAGCTGGCTCCCGTCGATCGGGCGCTCGCCGGCTGCCGCACGGAGCGAGGTCATCGTCCCGGCCAGCTCCGGTGGGAACGCGGCCGCCGGCCAGTCCGCGTTGAGCCCGATCCCGACGACCACGCGCGGATCGTCGGTCCCGAGACCCTCGGTCTCGCCGAGCACACCACCGAGCTTGCGAACCGACGCCCGTGCCGGGTCCGCGTCCATGTCGAGCCCGGACAGCGCCCGGCCGTCGGCGTCCACGCCGATGACGAGATCGTTCGGCCACTTGAGGCGGATCGCCCGGTCGGGAAGGCCGGCGGCCTCCTCGGCGGCGTCGGCCATGGCGAGGGAGGCGGTCGCGGCCAGGCGCCACGTCCGGTCGGGATCGAGCCACGAGGGCCGGAAGCCGAGCGACAGGAGCAGCCCGGCTCCGGCCGGAGCCGTCCAGGTCCGTCCGTTCCGCCCGCGGCCCGCCGTCTGCTCGTCGGCCAGGGCGAGGCAGATCTCGGGCTCGCCGGCGGCCAGCCAGGCGCGGACGACGTCGTTCGTCGAGCCGACGCTGGCGAACCGCTCCTGGCGACCGAGGGCTGGGATGCTCGCCACGGTCACGGTTGGACAGGCAATGGGGTCAGACCGCGGCCTGGACGTCGACCGGTTCCGGACGCGCGAGCTCGAAGGCGTCGTGGAGCGCGCGGAGGGCCGTCTCGAGCGCGTCCTCGCCGATCATGCACGTGATCCGGACCTCGGACGTCGAGATCATCTCGATGTTGACGCCGGCGTCGGCGAGCGCTCCGAACATCCGGGCCGCGTAGCCCGGCGCGTTGTGGAGCCCGGCCCCCACGATGCTCACCTTGGCGACCGACGCGTCCGTGGTCATCTCGCGCGCACCGAGGTCGCGGACGATCGATTCGAGGGTCCGCTTCGCCTTGCCCAGCTCGGCCTGGGGCACCGTGAACGACATGTCGGTCTCGCCGCCGTGCCCGACGTTCTGGACGATCATGTCGACGTTGACCCCGGCCTCGGCCAGCGGCCCGAACAGGCTCCGCGCGATCCCGGGCCGATCCGGCACGGCGACGATCGTGACCTTCGCCACGTTCCGATCGTGGGCGATGCCACGGACCTTGTTCCGCTGCTCCACGAGCGGGTCCTCCTTGATCAGCGTTCCGGGGGCGTCCTCGAACGAGCTGAGGACCTCGATGACGACGTCGTTCACCCAGCCCAGCTCGACCGCCCGCGTCTGCATGACCTGGGCGCCCTGGTGGGCGAGCTCGAGCATCTCCTCGTAGCCGATGATCGACAGCTGGCGGGCGTCGGGGACGAGGCGCGGGTCGGCGGTGCAGATGCCGCGGACGTCGGTGAAGATCTGGCAGACCGACGCGCCGAGGCGCGCCGCCAGCGCGACGGCGGTCGTGTCGCTGCCCCCGCGGCCGAGGGTGGCGATGTCGGCGGTGTGACCGCTCGGCGTCGACCCATCCTCTGGCCCGGCGCCGGCCGCCAGTCCCTGGAACCCGGCAACGATCACGACCCGCCCACGCTCGAGCTCCTGGCGGACCCGGGCCGGCTCGATGCTCGCGATCCGGGCCTTGCCGTACCGGCCGTCGGTCGTGATCCCGGCCTGCGGCCCGCTGAGGCTGATGGCCGCGACGCCGAGGGCATGGAGGGCCATCGAGACGAGCGTCGCGCTCTGGTGCTCGCCCGTGGCCAGGAGCATGTCGAGCTCCCGCTCATCGGGCGTGTCGGTGATGGCGGCGGCCAGGCCGAGGAGCTCGTCGGTCGTGTCGCCCATCGCCGACACGACGACCACGAGGTCGGCCCCGGCGGCACGCTCGCGGGCGATCCGCCGGGCGACGCGACGGATCCGGTCCGCATCGGCGAGGCTGGACCCCCCGAACTTCTGGACGACGAGCGGCGCGGCAGGCATCGAGCCATTCTACCGCCCGGCTCCGAGCCCTCCGCAGTCGACCGCCTCTGCCCGTCGACCTGTTCGTCGACGAGCTCGAGCGCCAGCGCCTCGCCAGCGCTCCCACCCGGTGCAGCGGCCGGTCCGGCGACGGGCCACGGACCTGGGGCCCGCACGCCGATCACGACCACGAGGCCGTGCATCACTGGTCGCCGGTTCCGACCTCGTCCGGGCAGGCGCGTTACCCTCGAGGGGTAGCCCGCCTGCCCGGCGGCGAGGAGATCTCCCGACATGTGCTTCGATCTCGATTCCCGGCCCCCGATCACGCCGATTGCGGGTGGCGCGCTCGACAACGCCGACCTGACGCTCGAGGCGACCGACGGCAACCGCCTCCGGGCCTTCCGGGCCCGGGCCACCGAGCCGACCGGAGCCGGCATCATCGTCCTGCCCGACGTCCGCGGGCTCCACCCCTACTACGAGGAGCTCGCGCTCCGGTTCGCGGAGCACGGCGTGGATGCCGTCGCCATCGACTACTTCGGACGGACCGCCGATGGTCCGGAGCGCGGCGATGGCTTCGCGTTCATGTCCCATGTGAACCAGCTGACGTGGGACGGCCTGGCAGCGGACGTCCGGGCCGCTGCCCAACACCTCCGGATGAACGACGAGGGTCGCGTGAGCGCCCTGTTCACGATCGGCTTCTGCATGGGCGGCCGGCTCGCGTTCCTGACCCCGACCCTCGGCCTCGAGCTGTCCGGCGCGATCGGGCTGTACGGGATCCCCGTCGGTCCGGGTCGGGCGGGGATGCCGGCGCCGGCCGACGTGGCGAACCAGATGACGAGCCCGGTCCTCGGACTGTTCGGCGGGTCCGATCCGTCGATCCCGCCGGAGTCGATCGCCGCATTCGACGAAGCCCTGGGCAAGGCCGGGGTGGAGCATCGGCTCGTGACGTACGAGGGTGCGCCGCACAGCTTCTTCGACCGCAAGGCCGACGAGTTCGCCGATGCGAGCCGCCAGGCGTGGGACGAGACGCTCACCTTCATCCGCGGGCGGACTCCGAACCCGGTCGTCGGCTGACGTGGGCTTCCTGCGCCGCCTCCTGGGCGACGGCGACCCAGCCACGGCACCGATCGACCCGGGCGCACTCGACGAGGAGGAGCGGGAACGCGAGCTCGAGCTTGCCCGGTTCGAACAGGAACGGGCGAACGACCTGATCCGGCGTCAGCAGCGCTTCGCGACCCGCTCCTGGACGCCGCCGGCGCAGGGTGGCGAGCGACGGGCGGACGACGCGGACGAGGCCCCGCGCTAGGCGTGGCCCACGTGGTCAGCGCTTGATCAGCTGCCAGGCGACCACGAGCAGGACCACGAAGATCACGGCCGGCAGGAGGGCGCCCGGGAGGGCCCGGCTGAGGGCGTCGACGATGCCGCGGAGCGCCTGCCCGATCGCGGCGAACGCGCCGCCGACGAGCCCCGTGAGTCCGTTCCCGACCGAGGTGAGGAGTCCGTCCATGCCTCCGAGTGTGGACGGGGCGTCAATTCCCCCGGACCGCACCTGGCAGCTCCGGGGACGGTCGCCGGGTCAGGTCCGCTTCACGACGTGGGCGCCCGGGTTGCGCGGCGAGACGACCGCGATCCTGCCCGGGAGGTCCGTATCGGCCGCGGCGGCGCTGAACGCCCCCTCGATCCGAGTGATCGTCCGCACGGAGTCCGAGAAGGCAAGGACCGTCGAGCCGGCGCCGGACAGGCAGGCCCCGATCGCCCCGGCCGCCCGCGCCGATTCCACGAGGCGCGGCAGCTGCGGGTAGGCCTTCGCCCGGTGCGGCTCGTGGACCCGGTCCACGGTCAGGACGCGCAGGAGGTCGAACCGGCCGAGGGCCAGCCCGGCCGCCCCTATCGCGACCCGGCCGATGTTCGCCACCGCGTCGGCGAGCGGCACCTTCGCCGGCAGGGCAGCGCGCATCTCGTGAGTGGAGAGGCGCAGGTCCGGGATGAACAGGACCGCCCGGAGGTCGCGCGGGGCATCGAAGCGCAGGTGCTCGATGCCGTCGTCGGTGACCGTCGCGATCGTGAACCCGCCGAGGAGCGCCGCGGCCGCGTTGTCGGGATGGCCCTCGATCTCGGTGGCGAGGCGCAGGAGATCCGCCGAGGTGAGCGGCTCGCCGAGGAGGCTGTTGCCGGCGACAAGCCCCGCGACCGTCGCCGCCGCCGACGACCCGAGGCCGCGCGCCAGCGGGATCTCGTTGTGCATCTCGATCCGCCAGCCGACGCCCTCGGGTAGCTCCCCGCGGACCTCGCGGAGGGCGGCCTCGATGCCCTGGACGCAGCGATTCGTGCGGTCCGCGGCGAGCTCGCCAACCCCCTCGCCGTCCACCGTGAGCTCGATCTCGCCGCGACTCCATCCGCGAACCTCGACCTCGATCCGGTTGAACAGGCCCAGCGCGACCCCGAGACAGTCGTAGCCGGCGCCGAGATTGGCGCTCGACGCGGGGACCTCGACGGTCACGCGTCGCCCGTCGAGCTCGGCCAGCCAGTTGGTCACCATCGCCTCACCATCCGAGCGCCACCGCCACCGCCCCGACCGTCGGCTCCGCTTCGATCACGCCCTCGGCGCGGACGATCGTCTCGGCCGTGCCCGGATCCTTCAGGCCGTTGCCGGTCAGGACGCAGACGACGAGCGCCTCCGGGCTGATCGCCCCCCCGCCGGCGAGGCGCGCGATCCCCGCGACGCTCGCCGCCGACGACGGCTCGCAGAACACGCCCTCCTCCTCGGCGAGGGCGCGATAGGCGGCCAGGATCTCGTCATCGCCGACCGCATCGATCCGGCCGCCGCTCTGATCGCGGGCCGCGATCGCCTTGTCCCATGACGCCGGGTTGCCGATCCGGATCGCGGTCGCGATCGTGTCCGGGTTCTCGACCGGCACGCCCGTCACCAGCGGCGCGGCGCCGGCAGCCTGGAAGCCGAACATCGCGGGCGTCGTCGCGATCAGGCCGGCCGCCGCGTACTCCCGGAACCCGGCCCAGTAGGCGCTGATGTTGCCGGCGTTGCCGACCGGGATCGCGAGGATGTCCGGGGCCCGGCCCAGATCGTCGCAGACCTCGAAGGCGCCGGTCTTCTGGCCCTCCAGGCGGTACGGATTCACCGAGTTCACGAGCGTGATCGGGTGGTCGTCCTGCTCGGCCAGGGCCCGCACCACGCGGAGGGCGGCATCGAAGTTGCCATCGATCGCCACGATCCGGGCGCCGGCCACGATCGCCTGGAGGAGCTTGCCGGTCGCGATCTTGCCGGCCGGCAGGACGACGACGACCTCGAGCCCGTGCGCTGCCCCGTAGGCTGCCGCCGAGGCGGAGGTGTTCCCGGTCGAGGCACAGATGATCGCGCGGGCGCCGCTCTCGGCAGCCTTGGCAACGGCGACGACCATCCCCCGATCCTTGAACGAGCCGGTCGGGTTCTGGCCCTCCACCTTGGCGTGGAGGTTGGCGAGGCCGAGGCGCGCTCCGAGCCGTCGGAGATGGACGAGCGGCGTGCCGCCCTCGCCGAGGCTGATGACCGGCGTCTCCTCGCCGACCGGCAGGAACCCGCGGTAGCGGTCCACGAGGCTCAGCCGAGCGGCGGGCCGTCCGCTGACGCTGTTCACCGGCCGCCGGGCCCGGTGGCCGCTGCCACGCCCGCCGCCGGCGCGAGCCCGGCCCAGGTCGATCCCGCCCGACGGGCCACGGCGATCAGGTCGCCGAGGACGGCGCTGGACGTCGCGCCGCCACCCGCCCCGGGGCCACTGAACGCCACGCTCCCGATCGGTTCGGCCTCGATCTCGATCCGGTTGAGCACCCCGCCCGTCCGGGCCAGCGCGGAATCGTCGGGCAGGGCGAGCGGCACGACCCGCGCGGTGACCCGGCCGTCCGGACCGCGCCGGGCCTCGGCGACGAGCTTGATCGTCTGACCGGCAGCCGTCGCCGCGGCGATGTCCGCGGCGGTCACGCCGGTGATCCCGGGCCGGCCGTGGCCAGGTCCCTCGGCATCGCGGAGCGCGACCTCGGCCGGGTCGAGCCACACGCCGAACGCGAGCCGGGCCAGGATCACGAGCTTGTTCGCCGCGTCGTGGCCCTCGACGTCGCCGCTCGGATCCGCCTCCGCGTAGCCCGCCGACTGGGCCGCGGCAAGGACGTCGGCGTAGTCACGCCCCTCGTCGGTCATCGCGCTCAGGATGTAGTTCGTCGTCCCGTTGACGATGCCCCGGACGAGGCTCACGCGGTTGCCGGCGAGCTCCCCGGCCAGCGGACCCAGGACCGGGATCCCGCCACCGACCGCCGCCTCGAACCGGAGCGCCGCTCCCGTCCGCCGGGCGACCGCCTCGAGGGCCTCGCCGTGGTGGGCGATGACATGCTTGTTCGCGGTGACGACGGCCTTTCCCGTGGCCAGCGCGGCCGTGATCAGGGTATGCGCGGGTTCGTCGCCGCCCATGAGCTCGACGATCACGTCGGTGTCGTCGGCGGCGACGAGGTGGGCCGGAGCATCGGTCAGGAAGGCGGACGGGATGCCACCGTCGCGGGCGCGAGCGAGGTTCCGGACCGCAACGCCGACGAGCTCGAGCGGAGCGCCGTCGGCCGGCGTCAGCTCCGTCGGCCGCTCGATCAGCGCCCGCACGACCTCACGACCCACGGTACCGGCGCCGAGCACGGCCACCCGGAGCGGCGTCCGGCTCACCGGTGGCAGGTTCGTGACGGCAGGGACATCGCGCCGAATGGTAGCGGAGCGGGAAGCCGACCCGGCGCGGGCCGTCAACGGCGTCGGCTACACTCGCCGCCCATGACGACCGACCCCGCGGCTGCCGCCGCCGCCCGCTCCGCGCGCGCTCCGCTCGAGGCCAATCCGAGCGGGCCACGGACCTTCTCCGGCATCCAGCCGTCGGGCATCGTCCACCTCGGCAACGACCTCGGTGCGATCCGCAACTACGTCGCGCTCCAGGCCCGGTACGAGGCGATCTACTGCATCGTCGACTACCACGCGCTGACGAGTACCCACGACGCCGACGTCCTGCGCGAGCGGACGCGCGAGATGGCGGCCGGCCTCCTCGCCCTCGGGCTCGATCCGGACCGCTGCACGCTGTTCGTCCAGAGCCACCGCCCGGAGCACACCGAGCTCGCCTGGCTGCTGTGCACCGTGACCCCGGTCAGCTGGCTCGAGCGGACGCCGACATACAAGGAGAAGGTCCAGCAGCAGCCCGACGACGTGAACCACGGGCTCCTGACCTACCCGGTCCTCCAGGCGGCCGACATCGTCATCTACAAGGCGTCGCTCGTGCCGGTCGGGCGCGACCAGGCGGCACACCTCGAGCTGTCGCGCGAGATCGTCCGCGCGTTCAACCGCCGCTACGGCGACACCTTCCCCGAGCCGCAGGCCGTCTACACCGAGGCCCCCACGGTGCTCGGCACCGACGGCGTGCGCAAGATGAGCAAGTCCATCGGCAACACGATCGACATCCTCGGCGAGCCCGACGAGATCCGGCGCCAGGTGATGTCGATGGTCACCGACACGCTCAGGATCAAGCGCTCCGACCCGGGCCGACCGGAGGTCTGCAACGTCTGCCAGCTCCACCGGTTCTTCGGCGAGGACTGGGCCGAGATCCAGGATGGCGAGCGGACCGCGCGCACCGGCTGCGTCGACACGAAGCGGCTGCTGGCCGATCGGATCATCGAGCACTACGCCGGCGCCCGCGAGCGCTACGCCGAGCTGATGGCCCACCCGGCGGAGATCGACGGCATCCTCGAGGCCGGCGCCGATCGCCTCGCCCCGGTGGCCGCGGCAACGCTCGCCGAGGTCAGGGAGAAGATGGGCCTTCGCTGACCCACCCACCCGGCGCCGCCGTCCCCGCGGCTGCTCGCGCTCCCGTCGCCCGGTCGCTCCCGGCTCCCGCCCGACGGACATGTCAGGCAACCATGGCCCGAGCGCAGGATCGGCAACGCCAGACCCACACCCGTCTGATCCGCCCGCCCGATGGAGACCGGGGTGTTGGGGAGGGCCGTTGGGCGATGACTCGAGTGGGGGCTCAGGACCCGAGCGGCGGCTCAGGATCCGAGCGGCGGCTCAGGACCCGAGCGGCGACCTCGCCGACCTTTACCATGTCCGCTCGTAGGCGATCTTCGATCCAGGAGTGGTGCAGGTGACCGAACGACAGCGCCGCTGGTTGACCGTCGTCCTCGTCCTCGGCGCCTTCGTCCTCGCGATGATCGCGATCAATCTCGTCGCGGCGGTGTTCTACGCGTTCGGCGACGTGCTCCTCGTCTTCTTCCTGGCCTGGCTCCTCGCCTTCATCCTGAGCCCGGTCGTGACCGGCCTGACCCGGCTCGTCCCGATCCTGCCCCGGATCGGCGCTGTCGTCCTCGTCTACGCCACGCTCGTCGGGGCGATCGTCCTCGTCGTCGTGCTCGTCGCGGGGGCCCTCGCGCAGTCCATCAGCGCGTTCATCACCAGCGTGCCGACGCTCCGGGACGACCTCCCGACGCTCCTGGCGCCGTGGCAGGCGCGCCTCAACGGGATCGGGCTCGAGCAGGTCGATCTCGTGACCCAGGGCACCAGCTTCCTCGACAACCTCGCGACGTATGCCGCCGAGCTGGCCGGTCCGCTCCAGCAGCTCGCGGTGGCGAGCCTGGGTGCCCTTGGCAACCTCCTCATCGTCCTGATCCTGTCGCTCTACATGGTGGTCGACCGGGACGCGATCCTGTCGTTCTTCTTCCGGGTGATCCCGCCGGGCTGGAAGGACGAGGCGCGGCTCCTCGAGACGAGCACGGCGCGCTCGTTCGGTGGCTTCCTGCGCGGCCAGGCGATCCTGGGGCTCGTCTACGCCGCGGTCGCCGCCCTGACCAGCACCGTCCTCGGCCTGCCGTACATGGCGGTGACCGCGGCCGCGGCCGGCGTCCTGATGGCGATCCCGTTCTTCGGCCCGTTCGTCGCCTGGGCGCCGCCGCTGATCGCCGCGATCCTGGCCGTCCCGGACGCGACGCTGCCGGCCGCGGTCCTGATGGGCGTCGGATGGTTCGTGGTGATGAACGTCCTGCAGCCGCGACTGATGCAGGAGGCGGTCGGGATCCACCCGATCGTCGTCCTCGGCTCGGTCCTGATCGGGAGCAAGGTCGCCGGCGTGACGGGCGCGATCTTCGGGATCCCGATCGCGGCGGTCCTCTCGGCCTTCTTCTTCCACTTCCTCGTCCTGACGCGCGAGCCGTCGCCCGTCGCGGCCCGGGCCGCGCGGCGCGTCGAGGAACGCGAGGGGCGCAGGATCCGCGTCCCGCATGAGCCGGTGGCCGGCGTCGACTCCGACGTGGCGGAGGTGACGGGTGCCGCGGGCTCGCCCGGGGCTGCGGGCTCGCCCGGGAACGCTCCGTGAGCGAGGACGACCGTCACCCCGACTGGTCGGCGCCGCCGCGCGCGGACGAAGGGCCCGGCGATCGTCCGGACATGACCCGGGAGCGGGCCCGGACCGAGCGCCGCGACGTCGACAAGGAGCGCGGCGAGCCCGTCGCCGGCGGGGCGAGCCGGGGGGGGCCGCGGGCCCTCCACCCGGGGGCCAAGCCCCTCCACGACTGGTCGACCCGGCCGAAGATCCTGATCACGAACGACGACGGCGTCGAGTCCCGGGGCCTCCTCGCGCTCAAGCAGGCGCTCGACGCCTTCGGCGACACCACGGTCGTCGCGCCCGACACGAACCAGAGCGCCGTCGGCCACCAGAAGACGCTGATGCGTCCCCTCCGTGTGCGCGAGCGGACGCTCGGCGACGGATCCATCGGCTACTCGGTCGACGGCAGTCCGACGGACGCGGTGAGCATCGCGTTCCTCGGGTACTTCGGGCACGGCTTCGACCTCGTCGCGTCGGGCATCAACTACGGGGCGAACCTGGGTGACGACATCACGTACTCGGGAACGGTGTCGGCGGCGATGGAGGCGGTGATCAACGGCTGCCCGGCCTTCGCGATCAGCCAGGAGTACTACGAGCACCCCGACTTCGCCTTGGCCGGCGAGGCCGCCACGATCGTGGCCCGCAACATCCTCGAGCACGGCCTGTCGCGGGGCGAGCTGATCAACGTCAATGTGCCTGCCGTGTCGTTCGACGAGTGCGCCGGGATCGAGGTCACCCGCCTGGGCCGTCGTGTCTACCAGGACCAGCTCGTCGAGCGGCTCGATCCGCGCGGGATCCCCTACTTCTGGATCGGCGGGCCGCCGCCATCGGGCCAGGCGATCGAGGGGACCGATTTCCACGCCGTCGTCAACCGTCGGATCGCGATCACGCCGATCCACCTCGATCTGACCGGTCGGCGCCTCCTCCGCCGCCTGAAGACCTGGGCGTGGCCGACGCCGACCGAGCCGGCGACGGTCGATGGACCCGCGACACCGCCGGCCGCGCCGCCGCCCGGGCCCGCCGAGCCGGGGGCCGCCGCGACCGAGGAACGGCTCGTCGAGGAGCCACGAACCGAACGTCGCTGACGTCGCGACCCTGGCGACGCGTGCGGCGGCGTCACCGGGGCAGGCTCGGCGGTCGCCCCGGCTCCTCGGACCGACCCCGCCGGATCGGCGAGCGGGCCCATCGTCGGATGTCCATGCCCGCCGACGTCGGGCGTGGGCGGACACGGGTTCGGCCGGCCCGCACGCTGCCGGCATGAACCACTTGGACCCGGCCGCCCTCGCCACCCAGCGGATCGATCGGATGCTCCGCTCGGAGACCGTCGTCTGGCTGAGCACCGTCTGCCCCAACGGGCAGCCGCACGTCGTCCCGATCTGGTTCAGCTGGGACGGTGGGGCCGTGCTCATCGCGAGCAAGCCCGGCGCCCGCAAGGTCGCCAATCTCCGGGACAACCCATCGGTCATGCTCGCGCTGGGCGAGCCGGACGAGGACTTTGACGTCGGGATGATCGAGGGCGTCGCCGAGCTGCCGGACACGCCGGCATCCGCGCTCCTGCCCGCCAGCCACCTCGCCAAGTACCGCCGCCAGATGGCCGCGATCGGGCTCACCCCGGCCGAGTTCGTCGCGACCTACTCCCAGGTGATCCGGATCCGCCCGACCCGGTTCCTCCCGTGGCACGGCCGGACCACGCCGGCATCGATGACCGCGATCGGGGACACCGGCGCCCGTCGGGCCGACCGGGCGCCGCTGGATCGCCGCATCGCCGCTGCGATCCGTCGCGTTGCGTCGGGGGTCGTCGCCGACGGCGGAGCCACCCCGCTCGTCGTCCGCCCGGGCCCCGCCGTCTGACTAGCGACGCCGCTTCAGGTCGGACAGGATCTCGCGCGCAGCGTTGTGTCCGGGCTGGCCGGTGATGCCGCCGCCGGGGTGGGCCCCGGACCCGCACAGGTACAGCCCGTCGATCGGGAGCCGGTAGCGGGCGCTGCCGAGGAATGGTCGCCACAGGAAGAACTGGTCGAGTGACTGCTCCCCGTGGAGCGGGTGACCGCCAGTCATGCGGTACTCGCGCTCCAGCTCGAGCGGCGTGATCACCTCGCGAGCGACGACGCTCCTCGTCAGGCCCGGCGCCAGCTCGTCGAGCACCGCGAGGACGCGATCGCCGAACGCATCGGCCCGGCCGGAGTCCGCCCACGAGCCGTCCCGAAGGGCGGCCGGTGCGTACTGGGCGCTGATGCTCACGACGTGGGTGCCCTCGGGCGCGCCGGCCACGAGCGAGGGGTCGACGAGCGACGGAATCGTGGCCTCGAGGACCGGCGCCTCGGAGGGACGGCCGTACTTGGCCGCGTCGAACGCCCGCTCGATCGCATCGATCCCGGGGGCCACGAGGATCCGGCCGCGGAGGAGCTGCTCGTCGTCGCCGGCGGCGGCGGTGAACCGCGGCAGCCGGTCGAGCACGAGGTTGATCTTGGCCACGACGCCCGGGGTCCGGTAGTTGCCGGCCCGCCAGCGCATCGTCGGCCCGACCGTCACCGGATCGGCCAGGTCCACGAGGGTCCGCTTCGGGTCCACGCCGGAGACGACGATCCGCGCTGCGATCTCCTCGCCGCCGGCCAGCGCCACGCCGGTCACCCGGTTGTCACGCGAGGTGATCGCGCCGACCTCGGCGCCGCAGCGGATCTCCACGCCGGCGGCCCGTGCCGCGGCGGCAAGGGCATCGGAGAGGGCCCCCGGTCCGCCGACCGCGAACACCGTCTGGCCGGCCGCTCCGCCGTCGTTGCCGGCCCCGTCCCCGAGCAGGATCGCGGTCGAGCCCGCCGACCACGGACCAAGGAAGGAGTGGCGGACTCCGCGCCACGCGATCGCGGCCTGGAGGGCGTCACCGTCGAACGCCTCCGCGACGAAGTCCGCGACCGCCATCGGCAGGACGCGCAGGATCGTGTGCGCGTCGTGGCGCCCGAGGCCGCGGAACGTCCGCCCGAGCTTCAGGCCGGTCAGGGCGTCGCCGATCCCCGGCGCCTTGATGTCCGGCGGAGTCTCGGCGGCGAGCTCGGCGAGGAACCGGCCGAGCGAGCGGACGAGGCGGTCGAAATCCGGGTAGGCGGCGGCGTCGCGCTCGGACCAGGACCGGAGGCCGTCCACCGTCCGGGCGGCGTCCGCGAACAGCGTCACCGCGCGTCCGTCCGGCTGCGGGGCGAACACGCGGACCCCCGGCGCGACGAGCCGCAGGCCGTGGGAGCGGAGATCGAGGTCCTTGACGACGCCCGGCCGGATCCGGCCGACGGTGTCCGCCAGGCGCGGCACGCGCGCGCCGCCGAGCTCGGCGGTCTCGGCCGCGCCGCCGACGTGGTCGCGGGCCTCCAGGACGAGCGTCCGACGCCCGGCCCGGGCGAGGTACGCCGCGGTGACGAGCCCGTTATGCCCGCCCCCGATGACGATCGCGTCGTAAGCGGCCATCAGGCGACCCGCCGGCCGCGCGAGCGGAGGACTTCGAGCGCTGCGATGCGGCCGTTGGCGCCCATGATCCCGCCGCCGGGATGGGTCGAGCTGCCGCACATCCAGAGATCCCGGACCGGGGTCCGGAACCGGGCGTGGCCGGGCGTCGGGCGGTTGAAGAAGAGCTGCTCGAGGGTCAGCTCGCCCTGGAAGATATTCCCTTCCGTCAGGCCCGTGGTCCGCTCGATGTCGAGCGGCGTCTGGACGTTCCGGAACAGGATGCTGTCCTTGAACCCGGGGGCGAACTCGCTGATCCGGTTCACGACCGCGTCGCCGAAGGCCTCGCGCTGGTCGTCCCACGTCCCGAGCTCGGGCGCCAGCTTGTACGGCGCGTACTGGACGAAGCAGCTGATCACGTGCTTGCCCGGGGGCGCCATCGTCGGGTCGACCAGGGTCGGGATGATCATGTCGATGTACGGCTTCGCGGAGAAGCGGCCGTACTTCGCGTCGTCGTAGGCCCGCTCCATGTCGTCGACCGACGGGCTGAACGAGATCGCGCCGCGGAGGTGCTCGCCGACACCCGGGAGGCACGTGAACTCGGGCAACCGGTCGACCGCCATGTTGACCTTGCCGGACGAGCCACGGAACTTGAACCGCCGGATCTCGTCCTCGAACTCCGCGTCGAGCGAGCCGGGCTCGAGGAGCGACAGGAAGGTCCGGCGGGCGTCGACCGACGAGAGGACGATCTCGGCGAGGATCTCCTCGCCGCTGCCCTCGAGGGCGACGCCGACCGCGCGCCCGTCGCGGACGAGAATCCGCTCGACCGGCGCGTCAGTCCGGATCTCGGCCCCGAGCGCCCGGGCGGCGGACCCGATCGCGTTTGAGATCCCGCCGGTCCCGCCCTTGGGGATCCCCCACGCCCGGAACGCGCCGTCGATCTCGCCCATGTAGTGGTGGAGCAGGACATAGGCGGTGCCGGGGCTCCGGACGCCCAGGTACGTCCCGATGATCCCCGACGCGCTCATCGTGGCCTTGAGCGGGTCGGTCTCGAACCACTGGTCGAGGAAGTCCGCGGCCGACATCGTCATCAGCTGGACGAAGACCGCCTGCTGCCGTTCCGGCAGCTGCTGGAAGGAGCGCAGGAGCCCGGTCAGCGGCAGGAGCGGCCGCGGGTCGAGCGAGGTCAGGTCCGGCGGCGTGATCCCGAGGATCGGCTTGATGAAGCGGGCCATCTCGACCATGAGCTGGCCGTATTCCTCGTACGCCTCGGCATCGGTCGCGGACCAGCGCCGGAGCTCGCGGACGGTCCGGCCGTGGTCGTTGACCCGCCAGAGGTAGTCGCCGGTCCCGGCGGCGTCGGCCGTCCGTGCCCCCGTCCGCGCCTTCGGGCCGGCGCCCTCGTGGAGCGGGGTGAAGGTGCCGTCGAGGGGCAGGATGTCGAGGCCGTGACGCGGGAGCTGGAGCTCGCGGATGATCTCCGGGCGGAGGAGCGACACGACGTACGAGAACACGCTGAACCGGAACCCCGGATACAGCTCTTCGGTGACCGCGGCGCCACCGAGGACGTGGCGGCGCTCGAGGACGAGCGTCCGCATCCCGGCCCGGGCGAGGTAGGCGGCGCTGATCAGCCCGTTGTGGCCGCCACCGATGATCACCGCGTCGTAGCGCTCGGCCACGAACCCCTCCATCAACCGTCCTGGGATTGCACCCGTGAGGGTAGCCGAGGCGCCGTCGGCGGGCCGCGGCCGTCCTGCACGATGCATGAGAGGAGCGGCCCGCGACGCCGGTGCGGGACAATCAGCGGCGCGTCGCCGAGCCGGCGGCGGGCCACGCGACACCCAGGGCATCGATCGGAGCCTTCCTTCATGGTTGACCGCCGCACGCTTCTCCACCAGACCGCCGACCTCGCGGCCGACTTCCTCGAGGGGCTCGACCGCCGCTCGGTCCGCGCGCAGGCGACGCATGACGAGCTGGTCGGGGCGTTCGGCGGGCCGCTGCCCGAACGCGGCGAGGCGCCCGGCGAGGTCGTCGCCCACCTCGCGACGATCGCCGATCCGGGCCTGATCGCGAGCGCCGGACCGCGCTACTTCGGATTCGTCATCGGCGGCTCGCTGCCGTCCGCGCTGGCGGCCGACTGGCTGACCAGCGCCTGGGACAACAACGCGGGCCTGTACGCGATCGGTCCGGCGGCGTCGGTTGCCGAGGAGGTGGCCGCCGCCTGGCTGATCGAGGCGTTCGGGCTGCCCGCCGGCTCGTCGGTCGGCTTCTCGACCGGGGCGACGATGGCCTCGTTCACCGCGCTCGCGGCCGGCCGCCATCGTGTCCTCGACAGGCTCGGATGGAACGTGGAAGAGGACGGGCTGACCGGCGCGCCCGAGATCGCCGTGGTCGTCGGCGCCGAGGCGCACGTCACGATCCACGTCTCGCTCCAGATGCTCGGGCTGGGGCGGAACCGGGTCCACAAGGTCGCCGCGGACGAGCAGGGCCGGATGCGGGCCGACGCCCTGCGCGAGACCCTCGCCGGGCTGCGCGATCGGCCGGTCCTCGTGTGCGCCCAGTCGGGCAACGTCAACACCGGCGCCTTCGACCCGCTGCCGGAGATCGTGGCGGCCGTGCGCGAGCTGCCGAACGCATGGCTCCACGTCGACGGCGCCTTCGGGCTGTGGGCGGCCACCGCGCCGTCCCTGCGCCACCTGACCGCCGGCCTGGCCGATGCCGACTCGTGGACGACCGATGCCCACAAGTGGCTGAACGTGCCGTACGACTCGGGGATCGCGATCGTCCGCGACGCGGCCGCCCATCACCACGCGATGACGCTCGGCGCCGCCTACTACGTCGAGACCGCTGGCGGCGAGCGCGACCCGTACAACTGGGTCGCCGAGTCGTCGCGGCGGGCCCGCGGCTTTGCGATCTACGCCGCGCTCCGGGAGCTGGGCCGCGACGGGCTGGCCGGGATGGTGGAGCGCTGCTGCGCCCTCGCGCGACGGATGGCCGACGGGCTGCGCGACACCCCGGGGGTCACGATCCTCAACGACGTGGTCCTGAACCAGGTCCTCGTCCGGTTCGCACCGGACGGCTCGGACGACCCGGCGGCGGCCGACGAGCGGACGCGCGCGGTGATCGCGGCGGTCCAGGAGGACGGCACCTGCTGGCTCGGCGGGACGACCTGGCACGGCATGGCCGCGATGCGGATCTCGGTCTCCAACTGGAGCACGACCGAGGCCGACGCGGACCTGTCGGTGGCCGCGATCCGGCGCTGCGCCGAGGCGGTCGCCGCACGCTGAGCCACGCCGCTGCCGCGGGACGCCGGTGCCGCGGGACGCCGCTCCGCGGGCTGGCTCCCCCAAGCCTTCAGCACACCGAGCGGGTCAACCGACGGCTGCGCCACCGTTCGGAAGCGGTTTCAGCGTGGCGTGCCCGATCGAGTCAGCCGGTCTGTGCGACGTGGTCACGCCAGCTGTACGCCGGCTCGTAGCCGAGAACCCGACGGGCCTTGTCGATCGCGAGCAGCGTCTCATGCTCCCCGAGCGGCCGACGGATCTCCACGCCGGGGAATACCTCGGCCATGAGATCGGCAGAGGCGCGGCTCATCACGGTGTCTGCGTTCGCGATGATGAACACCTCCAGCCCGGTCGCGTCGAGCTCGAGGGCGCGGCGAACCGCCTGGGCACCGTCGCGGGCATCGATGTAGCCCCACAGGTTCCACTTGCGCTCGAGGGGGTCCGCGTCGAATGCGGGAAACCGCGCATAGTCGGCCGGCTCCATGACGTTCGAGAACCGCAGGCCGATCATCTTCAGCCCCGGATCCCAGCGGCAGAAGTGGCGCGCCATCTCCTCGTCCAGCGCCTTGGCGAGCGAGTACGACGTCTCCGGTCGCGGGGGCGCGGTCTCATCGAGTGGGACGTACGGCGGTGGCACGGCGAACGGCAGCCCGAGCACCGTTTCGCTCGAGGCCCAGACGACGTTCCGGATCCCGGCGTGGCGAGCGGCGGCGAACACGTTGTAGGTCCCGGTGACGTTGTTCGCGAAGAGCGCTGCATTCGGGACCTGGGCGGGACCTGGGATGGCCGCCAGGTGGACGATCCCATCGGTCGTCGTCCAGCCCTCGTCGATCCCCCGGACCAGCTCGTACACCTGTCCGAAGTCCGTCAGATCGACCCTCGTGAAGCGGCTGCCGGGGCGCTCCTCACGAGGGGGCGCCAGATCGACGTTCCAGACCTCGTGGCCGTGGTCGAGGAGGTCGGCAACGACCGCCCGACCGAGCTTGCCGCTGCCACCGGTGACGACGATCCGCATCTGCGGCCTCCTCCTGCGTCCCGGAATCGTCGCACCTTCCGGGCGAGGACCGTCGGCGGCCCCGGGCGTGGGCGATACTGAGGGCCGGCCCAGCCTGTCGGAGGATCGACCGCCCGTGAGCGTCGGAACCGCGTTCCATCCCGTCACCGCCCCGCTCAACCGCAAGCAGCAATGGCGGGAGTGGTCGGGCTACTTCGCGTCCTCGTCGTACGCCGACGCGCACGACATCGAGTACAACGCGATCCGCGAGGCCGCGGCGCTCATCGACGTCAGCCCCCTCTTCAAGTACGTCGTCGACGGGCCGGACGCGCGGCGGCTCGTGGACAGGGTGATCACCCGCGATGCGACGAAGCTGACCGAGGGCCGCGTCTTCTACACGCCGTGGTGCGACGAGCACGGCAAGGTCATCGATGACGGGACCGTCCATGCCCTCGACGACGGCACGTTCCGCTGGACCGCCGCCGATCCCCAGCTCCGCTGGCTCCGGATGAACAGCGCGGGCCTCGACGTGACGGTCGACGACGTCACCGAGCGCACGGCCGCCGTCGCCCTCCAGGGTCCCCAGGCGCGCGCGGTGCTCGAGGCCGCGACGGGCGACTCGCTCGCGGACCTGCGCTACTTCCGGCGGCGGGCGACCACGCTCAAGGTCGGGCGGCGCAAGGTGGCGCTGGACGTGTCGCGGACGGGCTACACGGGCGACCTCGGCTACGAGCTCTGGATCGACGCCGAGCATGCGGTCGCCCTGTGGGACGCGCTGTGGTCCGCCGGCCGGGATCACGCTCTCCGCCCGGCCGGGATGCTGGCCCTCGACGTCGTCCGGCTCGAGGCTGGCCTGATCCTGCTCGAGGTCGACTACACCTCGGCCCGCCACGCGATGAATCCGGAGCAGAACTACAGCCCCGGCGAGATCGGCCTCGGCCGGCTCGTCAGCTTCGACAAGGCGGACTTCGTCGGCCGGCTCGCCCTCGAGCGCGAGGCCCGGGCCGGCGGCCCGCCGCGGCGTCTCGTCGGCCTGGAGCTTGCCTGGACCGACATCGAGGACCTGTTCAGCGCCCAGGGCCTGCCGCCGGCGATCTCGCCCTCGGTCGATCGCTCCCATCGGCCGGTGTTCGTGGGCGGACGCCAGGTCGGCCGCGCGACGTCCGTCGGCTGGAGCCCGATCCTCAAGCAGGCGATCGCGCTGGCGTCGGTGCCGCCGGGCCTCGAACCGGTCGGCTCGAAGGTCGACGTGGAGTGGACCGTGGAGGGCCGGCGCGGCCGGGTCGCGGCGACGGTCGTGGACCTGCCGTTCCTCGACCTGGAGCGCAAGCGGGCCTGAGCCTCGCGGCGGCCACGCGCCGGGGTCAGTCCCGACCACGCAGGAGCGACACCCGGAACGGGCGCAGCTCCGGCGTGGCGATCCCGGCGACGAAGACCGGATCCTCCTCCATGAACCGGCGGGCCGCGTCCTCGTCCGGTGCCTCGAAGATGCAGATCCCGGTGTTCGTGCCCGGGCCCAGCGTCGGTCCGACGACGATGATCCGGCCGGCCTTGAACTCGCGCTGGATCCGCTCCCAGTGGACGCCCCAGACCTCCCCCTCCGCCTCGGTCATCGTGTCCGCGAAGTTCTCGCGCGGCGGATGGATGAAGTAGATCCACTCGGCCATTCAGCCAGCCTCCAGGAACCGTTCCAACCCGGCCACCGCGGCCGGCAGGTCCTCGCGCCCGAAGCCGACCCGGAAGTGGTTGCCCTCGAAGCCGAACCGCGATCCCGGCAGGAGGAGGACGCCCTCCGCCTCCACCAGCCGGCCGGCGAACCGATCGATCGGCTCCTCGTCGAGGAGTCGCGGGAAGCCGATCGAGCCGCCCCGTGGCCGGACCCAAGCCAGCCGATCCGCTCGCTCGAGGAACAGCCGGTCCAGGCGCTCCAGGTTCGATTCGACGATCCGACGCGACCGGGCAAGGACGGTGTCGCGCGCCCGCAGCCCGATCAGGGCGAGCACCTCGGACGGCGCCGACGAACAGATCGAGGTGTAGTCCTTGAACGCGGCGCAGCGCGCGAGCAGCGCACGGTCGCGGGTCGCGAGCCAGCCGATCCGCAGCCCGGCCATCGCGAACGACTTCGACATCACCCCGAGCGAGACGCCCCGCTCGTATGCGTCGGCCCCGGCGGTCAGGCGATCGGCCTCGTCGAGCTCGAGGTGGCGGTAGACCTCGTCGGCGAGGAGGTGGATGCCGCGGGCGTGGAGCTCGGTCGTCAGGCGCGCCCATTCGGCCGCCGTCGGCAGCATCCCGGTCGGGTTGTGCGGCGCGTTGACGACGACGAGCCGCGTCGCGGGCCGGAGGGCCGCGATCAGGCGCTCCGGATCGAGCGCCCAGGCGTCCGCCTCGCGGAGCTCGTGGAGGCTGACGTCGGCGCCGGCCGCCCGGCCGACCTCGTACAGGCTCTGGTAGCCGGGCCACGTGACGACGGCGTGGTCGCCGGGTCCGAGCAGCACGTTCGAGAGGCAGAAGATCGCCTCCTCGGCGCCGGCGAAGACGAGGACGTCGTCGGCCTTGATCGTGTCGTAGAGGCTCGCGATCTCGGCGCGGAGCAGCGGGAGGCCCGGCGCCTCCGTGTAGCCGAGCCGGAGGTCCGCCCAGAGGGCGGCAGTCTCGTCGTCGGCGAGGGCGAGGAGGTCGGCCATCCTCCAGCCCTCGACGTCGGACGCGCAGAGGAGGTGTCGAACGGCGAACTCCCATTGGGCGAAGAAGCGCTCGAGGGCGAAGTCGGCAATGCGCATCGGCCGATGATGGCCGATCAGCGGGCGGTCGGAGCGATCGATCCCACCCGCCGGACGATGGCCGGGTCGACGCCGAACACGTCGCGGATCCGGTCGTCGCTGAGGACCTCGGCCGGCGACCCGTCGGCCACGACCCGGCCACGGTCGATCAGGACCAGGCGTGGGAAGAAGAGCGACGCGAGGCCCAGGTCGTGGAGGACGGCGACCACCGCGGTCCCGTCGCGCTCGTTGAGATCGGCCAGGAGCTCCATCGCCCCGACCTGGTGGCGAAGGTCCAGGTGGACGGTCGGCTCGTCGAGGAGGAGGACCGGCGCGGCCTGCGCCACCGCCAGGGCGAGGAGCACGAGCTGGCGCTCGCCGAGCGAGAGCTCGCGGGCATCGCGGCCGAGGAGATGGCCCAGTCCGACCCGTTCGATGGCCGCGGCCGTCGCGGCGCGGTCGGCCGGGCGGGCGCCGCGGATCGGGTCCTCGTGGGGCAGCCGGCCGAGGGCCACCACTTCCTCGACCCGGGTCGCGAACGGCAGAGCGGCCTGCTGCGGGACCACGGCCAGGCGACGGGCGATCGCGACCCGCTCGAGCCGCTCGATCGGGACGCCATCGAGGCGGACCTCGCCGGCGACCGGGCGGACGAGCCCGGTCATCGCCCGCAGGAGGGTGGACTTGCCGGCGCCGTTCGGCCCGATGAGGGCGACGCGCTCCCCTGCCCCGACGATCAGGTCGACGTCGCGCACGACGGGCCGGCCGTGGTACGCGATCGTGACGCCGCGCAGCTCGATCACGTTCGCACCCCCATCACAGCTCGTACCCCGTCCGAGCGCGGCGCAGGAGCGAGAGGAAGAACGGCGCGCCGATCACCGCGGTCACCACGCCGACCGGGATCTCGCCGAGCATCCGCGCGGCCAGGTCCGCGAAGGCCAGCAGCGCCGCGCCGCCGATCGCCGCCAGCGGCAGGACCCGTCGCGCGCCGGGGCCCACGGCCAGGCGCACCACGTGGGGCACCACGAGACCGACGAAGCCGATGAGCCCGCTGACCGCGACCGCCGCCGCCGTGACGAGCGAGGCGAGGGCGAGCAGGATCATCCGCTCGCGCCGGACGTCGACGCCGAGGTGGACGGCGGCCTCCTCGCCGAGGAGCAGCCCGTCAAGCGAGCGGGCGCGCAGCAGGATCAGCCCCGAGCCCACGACGACCAGCGGCAGCGCCGCCCCGAGCTGGGCCCAGCCCGCCGTATCGAACCCGCCGAGGAGGTAGGCGAAGATCTGGCGGAGCGCGGCGCCGGACAGGTACATCGCCATGGCGAGCCCCGCCGCGAGCAGGGAGCCCACCGCATATCCGGTCAGGAGCAGGCTCGTCAGCGGCGACAGCCCGCCGATCCGTGACAGCCGGTAGACCGTGAACACGGCGGCCAGCGCCCCGATGAAGGCGAAGGCATGAACGAGCCCGAACCCGAGGATCGTCGCCCGGATCGGGATCACGACCGCGATCGCCGCCCCGAGCGCGGCGCCGCTCGCGGTGCCCAGCACGTACGGGTCCGCGAGCGGGTTGCGGAGCAGGCCCTGGAACGTCGCGCCGGCGATTGCCAGCCCGGCGCCGACCGTCATCGCGGTCAGGACCCGCGGGAAGCGCAGGTCCCAGACGATCGTCTCGGTCGCGGGCGCCCACGTGACGCCGACGTCGAGCCCGACGATGCGATGGGCGAGGATCGCGAGCGTCTCGCCGGGCGCGATCGACACGGTCCCGAGCCCGACGCCCAGGACCAGGGCGATCGCCAGGAGGCCCAGGCCGCCGCCGAACAGGATCGGCATCCGGCCGCGCGGCCGTCCGAGGACGCGCGGCACGGATCGCGGCCGGGCCTCGGCGATCACCGGCGAGCGCCCACGGTCACGGCGCGGCGGAGCTCGAGGCCGCCGGGGCGGGCGCAGCCGAGGCCGGCGGGGCCGGCGACGGCACCGCGGCATCGGGATGGATCGCGAGCGCGAGGGCGCGCAGCCCGTCAACCAGGCGCGGCCCCGGCCGGCTGATGATCACGTCGTCGACCGGGCGGATGGCGCCGGTCTTCACCGCGGTCATCCCGGCCCAGCCGTTGCGGGCCTTCACGACCTCGGCGGTCGTGCCGTAGGCCGCGTCGCCGAGCAGGATGAGCTCGGGGTCGGCGGTCACGAGCGTCTCGAGCGGGATCTCGAAGTTCGTCGTGCTCCCCGTGGTGATCGGCTCGCCACCGGCGAGCGTGATCATCTCGGCGAGAAAGGAGTCGTCGGCCGCGGTGTAGATCTTCTGGCTGGCATCGAGCTCGTAGAAGACACGCGGCTTGTCGAAGTCCGCGGTCGCGGCGGCGACCTGGTCGAAGGCGGCCTGCATCGAGGCGGTGAGATCGGCAGCCTCGGCCGAGCGGCCGACCGCGGCGCCGGTCAGCTCGATGTCCTTGAGCACGCCCGCGACGTCCGACGCGTAGACGACGATCACCGGCACGCCGAGCGTCCGGAGCTGGGCGATCTTGTCGGGCGGGTTGAAGCTGTTGCCGCCGGCGATCACGAGATCCGCCCCGAGCGACACGATCCGCTCGACGTCGACCTCGCCGAACTTCGCGACGTCGGGAATGGCCGTGACCTCGGGCGGGTACGGGGTGAAGTCCTCGACCTTGCCGACGACGCGGTCGCCGACCCCGAGGGCGAACAGGGTCTCGGTCGTGGCCGGCGTGAGCGACACGATCTTCTGCGGCTCGGCGGCGAGCTCGACCTTCGTGCCCTCGTCGTCGGTCAGGGTGATCGGGAACGCTGGCGCGGTCAGCGAGGCGAGGGGCGTCGCGGTGGCCGGCGGGAGGAGCGAGCCGGTGGCGTCGGGGCCGACGGTGGGTCGCGGAGTCGCGCCCCCGGAGCAGGCGACGAGGAGGACGAGCGCGGCGACCAGCGCGGATGCGATCGAGAGCGGGGCGCGGGCCCCGCGGCGGGCGGGACGGGACGGGCGGATGGCGGACACGTTCAGGGCTCCAGGCGGGGGGACGGAGCGGGGGCGGGCCCGGCAGCCGATTCGGTGGCCGGACACGCGAAACCCCTCGCTTCAGACTCAGAAGGAGGGGTGGGATCAGCCGAACGGTCGCATCGTTGCCTGCCCTTTCTCTCGAAGGTAGAGCATCGACCGCGGGCCCGGCGACCGGACTTCCAACGCCCTCGGAGGGCGGTGGTGCACCGTAGCGGGACTGTGCCGGACTTGCACCGGCTTCGCGACCCCGCGGCATGTCGAGGTTGCCCGGCGATGCTACCACGAGCCGCCACGGGCGCCGCCACCGCCGCGGGCCGCGTGAGCCTCGGCAGATAAGCCGCAGATGAGTGGCGCCTGCGAGGATGCGCCATCGCCCTCGCCTCTCGCCCTCCTCCCGCCACCCAGCTCGTCCGCCGGAGGAGGTCCAGTCCAGGTGATCCCTGCTCGTTGGTGGCGTCAACTTGCTCCACCGCTCCTTGCGGTCACGCTCCTCGTGACCGGCACCACGATCCCGGCCATGGCCGCCGAACCGGCCTCGATCGATGTCAACACGACCGCCTTCAACCCGCCCTGCGACGGCGACTGGAACGGGATCGTCCCGAAGATGCAGACCGCCGCGAAGGCCGCGTACGCGCGCCTCGGCCACGCGGCCAGCGCCTACACCGGCGCCGCGTTCACGAAGGCCGCGACCCTCAAGCGAACTCCCAGCGACTGGGGCTACTACGTGCACTCGCATGGCGACAACTACCTGAACTCGGATGGGAAGCGCTACACCGGGTTCCGGGAGGATTCGGGCGACTGCAACCAGCTGGTCGTGTTCTCGAAGGACATCAAGGCCAAGCGCCTGGGCCGCCAGAGCAACCTCGTCTTCGTCTCGACCTGCCACGGCGCCGACGCCGCGACCACGATGCCCGACGCGTTCGCGATCGCGAAGACGAAGACGATCAACGGCAACCAGGGGCCGGAGTTCTACACCGGCTATGTCGGGGTCCAGTGGGACAGCGACGAGTGGACGTTCGAGCAGCGCTTCTGGAACGCGCTCGCCGGCGGGAAGTCCGTGGGCGCGGCGTTCAACGTCGCGATGCTCGGGGCGTTCAACGACGCCGGGTTCGACGCGGACTGGTGGGGCACGTACCACTGGTCGGGCGCCGCCGGCCCGTGGGACGTCTGCGACAACTGCAGCTAGGAGCCGATGATGCGCACCCTCACCTTCCGGTCACGACGACTGTCGCTGGCCGGACTCGCCATCGCGGCCCTGCTCGCGATCGGGGCGTCGGGCGGCCAGGCCGCCGATCCGTTCGTCGCCGGCGGTCGATCCACCCGCCCCGTCGCGGCCGCGGCCGGCGATCTGGCCCGGGCCGAGGCCCGCGGCCGTGCCCTGATCGCCGCCCTGGGCATCCCGGCCACGAGCCATCGCGCCGCGCGGCTGGACGACCGGTTCGAGCACCGGGTCGTCGACGAGGTCACTTCGCTCGACGGCCAGGGTCGCGAGGCGGCCGTCAGCCGCTTCGAGCTGGACGGCCGGGTCGCGATGGTCGCCGCGCTCGGCTGGCGAGCGGGCGGCGGGCCGCCCGTTGACGCAGCCGGCGCAACCCGGAGCGCCGCCGCGCTCGCCCGGGTCGCGGGGCTCGTGCCGGACGGACCGCCCGTCGCCCGCCGCTCCGCCGGTGCGGGCGGCTGGTCCGTCCAGTGGCAACGGACCGTGGGCGGCGTCGCTGTTCGTGGCGACGGCCTGCGGATCCACCTCTGGCCCGACGGGACGTTCCACGGCCTGGTCCGGACCGAGCGGCCGCTCGCCGCGGCTCCATCCGCAACGCTGTCGGGCGCCCAGGCGCTCACGGTCGCCGAGCGCGCGGTGGCGGAGCGAGTCGGGAGCGCCTCGGACGGGCTGCGCGTGACCGACGCCGAGCTGGCGTGGGTCGCCCCGAACGACCTGTTCGAGCCGGCCGCGCCTGACGCGCCGGCCGAGACCCTGCGCCTCGCATGGATCATCCGCTTCGAGGCGCACGGCCCGCTCGCCGAGCGTCTCCGGTCGGTCGAGGTCTGGATCGATGCCGGCGATGGCCGGCTGCTCGGAGGAGACGTCGCCGCATGACCAGCCACCCGCCGAACCCGACCATCGAGCCGTCCCGGCGCCTCGCGTCGGGGCGGCTCCGTCGCACTCGATCGTGGCCGATTGCGGTGGCGGTCCTCGTCAGCGCCTGCGGCAGCGCCCCGCCGAGCCCGACCGTGTCCCCGGCGACGTCGCCGACAGCCACGCCGCCCGCCGCCCTCGAGGGCCTGCTGGTCGCGACCGAGGCGGGTATCCACGTCACCGACTCTGTCGGCTTCCTCGTGCCGTTCAGCCAGCCGGATGCGCTCCCGATCTCCGTCTCGGCTGGACGTCGTTCAGTCGTCGCGGTCGACGCCACCGGCGGCGTCTGGCTGTCGTCGGATCCGGGAAGCGAGCCACGATCGTGGAGGATGCTCGACCTGCCCAGCGTCGAGGAACCGTCGGTTCGACTCGCCGCGATCTCGCCCGACGGAGCGACCTTGGCGATGGCAGAGGGCGACCTCCAGGGCAGGGCATTCGACCTGGTCCTGCACGACATCCTCTCGGGCGACCGAAGGACGCTCGCGATCGCCCGCGGGCTCGACGGACCTCCGATCTGGCTCGGAAACGACCTGGTCGCCGTGCACACGCTCGGACCTGACCAGCGATCGGCGATGACGACCCTGGACGTGGCCAGCTTCAGCGCCGGTCGGGAGTCCGTCGGCTACTCGATCGCCGCCAAGGCCGACGGTGCCACGGTTGCGTTCGATGATCCCGTCAGCGGAACGATTCGGGTGGGGAGCCGGGCCGACTGGCTGGCCGCCCGGCTCGATGGGATGGCGCACGTTCCGAACGACGCAGGAGGCGCTGTCACAGAGCTGAGCATGGACGCGGACGGCAGCTGGCTGGCCATCGTGCGGCCCACGGACAGCGGGACCGTCATCGAGCTGCTTGCCCGCCGCGCGGCGAACTGGGACAGCGTTCACGTCATTCCGCTGTCGACGGACGGTCCCGTGTCGATCGCGTGGCTGCGCTGAGCGCGCCGGGAATCGGAAGGGCGCCGGCCAGCGGGTCGGCGCCCTCGACGGTGACGGACCGGCCCGACCGGCCGCGGATCAGGCGGGAACGGCGCTCTGCGCCGAGAAGATCGATTCCTGGGCGTCGTCGGGCAGCATCACGCCCATGATCTTCTGGAGGGTGAGGACGTGGACGCAGGTCCGCCAGCTGTCGAAGTAGTGGCAGGTGCAGTGCCACTGGCCGGAATCGAGACTCACGTGATGCGTGTCGTTGTCGCCGCGGAACGTCAGCGAGAGACGGTCCAGGCTGATCCGATCGAGCTCCCGGGCGTAGCGATTCGCCTTCTCGACCTTGCCGATCAACGAGCTGTGCATCGACGCATACCTCCGTCGC
>DASSPG010000062.1:0-16391 GCA_035699725.1 Candidatus Limnocylindrales bacterium
AACCAACCTCGTCACCGGTATCGGGACCGCGATGCTCGACTCGGTCCCGATGGTCGCGATCACCGGCAACGTCCCGTCGGCCCTGATCGGCAAGGACGCCTTCCAGGAGATCGACATCAACGGCATCACCCTGCCGATGACCAAGCACAACTACCTCGTCCGCGATGCGAACGACCTGCCGCGCGTCCTGGCCGAGGCGTTCCACATCGCCCGGAGCGGGCGACCGGGACCGGTTCACGTCGACATCACGAAGGACGCCCTCCAGCAGGAGACGAGCGCGCCACATCCCACCCACGACGAGATCGTCGCCGGCCTGCCCGGCTTCCGCCCGAACCTCGACGCCAACGGCCGCCAGCTCAAGCTGGCGGCGGCGGAGCTGGCGAAGGCGAAGCGGCCGGTGATCCTGGCCGGGCACGGCGTTCTCCACGCCGAGGCCTGGGATGAGCTGGTCGCCCTTGCCGAGAAGACCCAGGCGCCGGTCGCGCACACGCTCCTCGGGATCGGCGCGATCGACGAGACTCATCCACTCAGCTATGGCTTCATGGGGATGCACGGCTGGAAGCACGTCAATCGGGCGATCCAGTCGGCCGACCTCCTGTTCGCGGTCGGGATGCGCTTCGACGACCGGGTCACCGGCAACGTCCGGACCTATGCCCCGTACGCCCGGATCGTCCATGTCGACATCGACCCGGCCGAGATCGGCAAGAACGTCGCGGTCGAGGTTCCGATCGTCGGCGATGCCAAGCGCGTCCTGGCCGCCCTCCTGCCGATGGTCGAGGCCGTCGACCCGGCGGACCGCGCCGACTACCTCGCCGAGCTCGCCGAGTGGCGGCGCGAGTCGGAGGGCTCGTCGTGGCACGGTTCGGGTGCCTGGCGTGACGGTCTGCTCTCGGCCGACTACGTGATCGCGCGGATCGGGGAGCTCAGCGGCCACGATGCGACGTACGTCGCCGACGTCGGCCAGAACCAGATGTGGCTCGCCCGCTACACCGGCTTCCGCCATCCGAACTCCCACGTCTCCTCGGGCGGCCTCGGCACGATGGGGTTCAGCGTCCCGGCCGCGATGGGGGCCGCGCTCGGGCGGCCGGATCGCGAGACGTGGGCGATCACCGGCGACGGCGGATTCCAGATGACCTCGCAGGAGCTGATGACCCTCACCGCGGATCGGATCCCGGTGAAGATCGCGCTCCTCGACAACAAGAAGCTCGGGATGATCCGCCAGTGGCAGGAGATCATCTACGCGGGCAAC
This sequence comes from Candidatus Limnocylindrales bacterium, assembly GCA_035699725.1. GTDB lineage: Bacteria > Chloroflexota > Limnocylindria > Limnocylindrales > CSP1-4 > CF-46. The sequence goes on from DASSPG010000062.1 coordinate 1,250, forward strand.
TACCACTCCGCCCACCTGCCGGGACCAGACTTCGCCAAGCTTGCCGAGGCGTACGGCATCCCCGCCTTCCGGGCCTCGACGCCCGACGAGGTCGACGACGCGATCCGCGGCGCCCAAGCCGTGGACGGCCCGGCGCTCGTCTGGTTCGAGATCGCCGAGGAACAGAATGTCTTCCCGATGATGCCCGCCGGCAAGGGTCTGTCGGACCTGATCGAGAAGTGGGAAGGGGCCGACGAGTGAGCGGGGACGCGAGCTCGAACGGGGTCATGCCGAGCGGACCCGCATCCGCGACACCGGCGCCCGCCCACGTCGCCGGACCGCCGCCGGCCCGGGCCCTGCCCGGAGGCGGCGAGATGCGCCGCCACACGCTCATCGCCATCGTCCTCGACAAGCCCGGCGTCCTGAATCGGGTCGCATCGCTGATGCGCGCCCGTAACTTCAACATCGACTCGCTCGCGGTCAGCCGGACCGACCAGCCCGACACGAGCCGGATGACGATCACGCTCCACGGTGACGACGTGGCGGTCGAGCAGGCGGCCAAGCAGCTCTATCGGCTGATCGACGTGCTCAAGGTGCAGGACGTGACCGCCGAGGCCGTCGTCGCCCAGGAGCTGGCCCTGGTGAAGATCCGGGCGACCGATTCGAACCGGGCCGAGATCCTCAAGCTCGTCGAGCTCTCGAAGGGCCGCGTCGTCGACCTGGCCGGGGAGTCGGTGATCGTGGAGGTGACCGGCCCCGAGTCCGAGATCGACGCGTTCGTCGCGCTCGTCCGGGGCTATGGGATCAAGGAGATCGTTCGGACGGGATCGGTGGTCATGAGCCGAGGGTCGAGTTCGATCGAGGAGGCGGTGAAGCGATGACGACAAACGGGCAACCTCGACGGTGGGTCGACGCCCGCTCTCCGAGGCGCGAGGAGGAGCTCCGCGACTCCATCGCCCCGAGGAAGGCTATCAAGCGATGACGGCGAGGATGTACTACGACAACGACGCCCGGCCCGAGGCCCTGGCGGGCCAGACGGTCGCGATCATCGGGTACGGGTCACAGGGCCACGCCCACGCCCGGAATCTGCACGATTCCGGGATCGACGTCGTCGTCGGGCTCAAGCCCGGGTCCAAGAGCCGGGCGCTGGCCGAGGAGGCGGGCCTTCGCGTGGCCGACGTCGCCGAGGCCGTGCAGGCCGCCGACGTGATCATGATCGCGGTCCCCGACACGCTCCAGAAGTCGGTCTACGACGCCGAGATCGAGCCGCACCTGCGCCCGGGCCAGCTCCTGATGTTCGCCCACGGCTTCAACATCCGGTTCGGGCGCATCAGCCCGCCCAGCCACGTCGACGTCGGGATGGTCGCCCCCAAGGGTCCCGGCCATCTCCTCCGCTCGGTCTACGAGGCGGGGGGCGGCGTACCGGCCCTGTTCGCCGTCGAGAACGACGCGTCCGGCACGGCCCGCGACCGCGTCCTCGCCTATGCCCGCGGCATCGGGTCGACCCGGGCCGGCGTCCTCGAGACGACCTTCAAGGAGGAGACCGAGACCGACCTGTTCGGGGAGCAGGCCCTGCTCTGCGGCGGCGTCTCGGCGCTGATCAAGGCCGCGTTCGAGACGCTCGTCGAGGCCGGCTACCAGCCCGAGCTCGCCTACTTCGAGACGATGCACGAGCTGAAGCTGATCGTGGACCTGATGTACCGCGGTGGGCTCAACTTCATGCGCTTCAGCGTCAGCGACACCGCCGAGTACGGCGACTACGTCTCGGGCCCGCGGATCGCCGAGGGCGTGAAGGCCACGATGAAGGACGTCCTCGCCGACATCCAGAGCGGCGCGTTCGCGAGCCGCTGGGTCGCGGAGCAGGAGTCGGGCGGAGCCGAGTTCGCACGGCTCCGGCAGCAGGACAAGGAGCACCAGATCGAGCAGGTCGGGCGCGACCTGCGGGCCCAGATGACGTTCCTCAATCCGGTCGTGGTCGAGGCGGGAGAGGCCCAGGGCTCCGTCGGGGCGGGGGCGAAGGGATGAGCGGCTCGGCCGTTGCCGCCGGCAGCGTCCGGATCTTCGACACCACCCTCCGCGACGGCGAGCAGGCGCCCGGCGCCGGGCTGACCGCGGCCGAGAAGCTGGAGGTCGCCCGCCAGCTCGTCCGCCTGAAGGTCGACGTCATCGAGGCCGGATTCCCGGCCGCCTCGCCGGGCGACTTCGAGGCCGTCCGCCGGATCGCCCAGGAGACGAGGGGCGGGATCGCGGTCGCCGCCCTCGCGCGCTGTCGCGACGGCGACCCGCAGCGAGCCGTGGAGGCGATCCGGACCGCCGAGCGGCCACACCTCCACGTCTTCATCGCCACGAGCGATATCCACCTCAAGCACAAGCTCAAGATCAGCCGCGAGCAGGCGCTCGCCGAGGCGGTCCGCTGGGTCCGCTACGGGCGGGAGGCGCTCGGCGCCGACGCTGAGATCGAGTTCAGCGCCGAGGACGCCTCGCGCACGGACACCGACTTCCTCCTCCAGGTCTACGAGTCCGTGGTCGCGGCCGGCGCCTCGACCGTCAACATCCCGGACACCGTCGGCTACGCGATCCCGTCCGAGTTCGGGGCGCTCACCAAGCGCGTCGTCGACCTCGTCGGGCGCGACGCCACGGTCAGCGTCCACTGCCACAACGACCTCGGTCTGGCCACGGCCAACACGCTCGCCGCGGTCCAGGCCGGGGCGCGCCAGGTGGAGGTCACGATCAACGGCCTCGGCGAGCGGGCGGGCAACGCCTCCCTCGAGGAGGTCGTGATGTCGCTCCGGACCCGCCCGACCCAGTTTCCGGAGCTCGCGAGCGGCGTCCAGACCGAGCAGATCACCGCGGCGTCGCGCCTCGTCAGCTACCTGACCGGGTTCGCGATCCAGCCGAACAAGGCGGTCGTCGGCGGCAACGCGTTCGCCCACGAGTCCGGCATCCACCAGGACGGCGTGATCAAGCACCCACTGACCTACGAGATCATGACCCCCCAGTCGGTCGGCCTGTCCGGCAGCCAGCTGACGATCGGCAAGCTGTCGGGCCGGCGTGGCCTCCAGGGCAAGCTCCGCGAGCTCGGGCACGACCTGGAGGGCGAGGCGCTCGACGCGCTCTATCGCCAGGCCATTGCCCTCGCCGACGCGAAGAAGGAGGTCACCGACGCCGACCTGCTCGCCCTCGTCGAGCAGCGCGCGTCGGAGGTCCCGGCGTCGGTCGAGCTCGTGGGCTGGAGCGTGACCTCGTCGCACGGCGGCAATGCCACGGGCTCCGTGACGCTCACGGTCCGCGGCGAGGACCGCTCGGCGGAGGCCACCGGCAACGGGCCGGTCGATGCCCTGTACTCGGCGGTCGACCAGGCGCTCCAGCCGTCGCTCGGCTGGCGGCCCGTCCTGACCCACTGGGAGATCAAGGCGGTCTCGGGCGGCGAGGACGCCCAGGGCCAGGTCCTCGTCCGCTGCCGCCGTTCCTCGGACGAGGGTCCGGGGGCGCTCGTCGTCTCGGGCCACGGGCTGTCGACCAACATCATCGAGGCGTCGCTCGACGGCTACCTCGTCGCGGTCAACAAGCTCCATGGGGCCGAGATCAACGGCGTGGACGTGGCGTTCGTCGGCCAGCGCGCGGCCGAACAGCTGCCGTGAGTCGCCCGGCGGATGGCGTCGCGGGGCTCCGCCTCCGACCTCGGAGAGCGGGTGCGGGTTCGACGCGGAGGTTGCCGGCTCATGGCTGACCGCCGATATCGGATCGCGACGATCCCGGGCGACGGGGTCGGACCGGACGTCGTCGCGGCGGCCCGTGCCGCCGTGGACGCCGCCGGCTCGGCGTTCGGGTTCGCCGTCGGGTGGAGCGAGCACCTCGCGGGCGGCGCCGCGATCGATGCCCACGGGGTGGCGATCCGACCCGAGGACGTCGCGGCCTGCGGGGACGCCGACGCGATCCTGCTCGGCGCCGTCGGCGGCCCGAACTGGTCCGATCCGTCGGCGTCGGTCCGGCCGGAGCAGGCGCTATTCGCCCTGCGCGGCGGGCTCGGCCTGTACGCCAACCTGCGGCCCGTCACGGTCCACCCGGCGCTGATCCCGTCGTCGCCGGTCCGGCCGGAGCTCCTCGCGGGCGTCGATCTCCTGATCGTCCGCGAGCTGACCGGCGGGGTCTACTTCGGGGAGCGGGAGGAGGCCGGTGCGGTGCCGGGCGGCCGGCGGGCCGTCGACACGATGCCGTACGCCGAGCACGAGATCCGCCGCGTCGTCGAGCTCGCGTTCGCGCTGGCGGCGGACCGGCGCGGTCACGTCACGAGCGTCGACAAGGCCAACGTCCTGGCGACGTCGCGCCTCTGGCGGACCGTGGCGAACGAGGTGGGCGCTGCTCGCCCCGGGGTCGCCCTCGCCCACCAGCTCGTGGATTCGTGCGCCATGCTCCTCGTCCGCCGCCCGGCCGACTTCGACGTGATCGTCACCGAGAACCTCTTCGGCGACATCCTCTCGGACGAGGCGGCGGTCCTGGCCGGCAGCCTCGGGATGCTGCCGTCGGCGTCGCTCGGCGAGCGGCGGACCGCCCACGGGACCTTCGGCCTGTACGAGCCGATCCACGGCTCGGCGCCGGACATCGCGGGGCGCGACCTGGCCAATCCGATCGGCACGATCCTGTCGGCGGCGATGCTGCTCCGGCTGTCGCTCGGCCGCGACGACGCCGCGACGGCGATCGAGGCGGCGGTCAGCGCGACCCTGGACGACGGGTTCCGGACCGCGGACCTGCTCCCGCCCGACGGCGACGAACGCGGCCTTCGGCGGATCGGCACCGGGGGGATGACCGCAGCGATCGTCGAGCGGCTCGGGGCGGGGGTGGCGGCATGAGCACCGATCGGCCGGTCACGCTCTACGACACGACGCTTCGCGACGGCACGCAGGGCGAGAACGTCACGCTCAGCCTGGCGGACAAGCTCCGGATCGCCCGGATGCTCGACGAGTACGGGATGCCCTACATCGAGGGCGGCTGGCCGGGCTCCAACCCCAAGGACATCGACTTCTTCAAGGCCGCCCGCGGGATGACGTGGCAGACGGCGCGCCTGGCGGCGTTCGGATCGACCCGCCACCGGGCCAACACCGCCGAGACCGACCCCAACCTGCGCGAGCTCGTCGCGGCCGAGACGCCGGTCGTCACGATCTTCGGCAAGAGCTGGCTGCTGCACGTGACCGAGGTCCTCGGGGCGACGCCGAACGAGAATCTCGACATGATCGCGGACTCGGTCCGGTTCATCGTGGAGCGGGGGCGTGAGCTGGTCTACGACGCCGAGCACTTCTTCGACGGCTACCGGGCCGACCGCGACTACGCCCTCGCCTCGCTCCGCGCCGCCCGCCAGGCCGGCGCCCGGACGCTCGTCCTGTGCGACACGAACGGCGGGACCCTGACCGACGAGCTGGTCGCGATCATGACCGACGTCCGCGGCGCCCTCGAGTCGGACCCGGACGCCGCCGGCGCCCCGGTCGAATGGGGAATCCACACCCATAACGACGCCGAGCTCGCCGTCGCGAACTCGATGGCCGCGGTGGCCGCCGGCGTGCGCCACGTCCAGGCCACGATCAACGGCTATGGCGAGCGGGCCGGCAACGCGAACATGGTTTCGATCCTCGCCAACCTCGCCCTCAAGACGCCGCACCAGCTGGTGCCGGCCGGCGGCGGGGCGCTCGAGGGCCTGACCGAGCTCAGCCGGTCGGTCGCGGAGATCGCCAACCTCAGCCCGAACGACTGGCAGCCGTACGTCGGCCGGTCGGCGTTCGCCCACAAGGGCGGCGTCCACGGCGCCGCGGTCGCGAAGGTCGAGCGGAGCTACCAGCACATCGACCCGACCGCGGTCGGGAACGTCGGCCGGCTCGTGGTGAGCGAGCTGGGTGGGCGGGCGAACACCCGGATCCGGGCCGAGCAGCTCGGCCACCAGCTCGAGGGCGTGGTCGACCCGAAGGTCCTGAGCGAGCTCGTCAAGCAGCTCGAATCGGAAGGGCTCGCGTTCGAGGGCGCCGAGGCGAGCTTCGAGCTCCTGATCCGGCGCCACCAGGGCGACTACGAGGCGCCCTTCCGGATCCTCGACTACACGTGCCTCGTGGAGCAGCGCGCCGGCCGCGAGCTCCTCGCCGAGGCCACCGTCAAGGTCCAGGTCGACGGCGAGGTCCTCCACACCGCAGCCGACGGCAACGGCCCGGTCAACGCGCTCGATGCCGCCCTGCGCAAGGCGCTCCGGGCGTTCTACCCGCAGCTCGACGAGGTCCACCTGTACGACTACAAGGTCCGGATCCTCGACGGCGACTCGGCGACGGCCGCCCGGACTCGGGTCATCATCGATTCGTCCGACGGGACCCGCGAGTGGTCCACGATGGGCAGCGACACGAACATCATCGCGGCGTCGGCGATCGCCCTCGCCGATTCGCTCGAGTACGCGATCTGGAAGTCCGGCGCCGAGCTCCGGCGCCGCGACGAACGGCACTTCACGACGGCGTCGGTGACCCCCGCGGCGACGTCCACACCCGGAGGCAACCGATGACCACCGCCGACGGCGGCACCGCCGCCACCCGCCCGACCGCCGACCCGGCCGACACCCTCCACCTCGCGCGCTGGACGGTCACGTCGGGCTCGAACGCGAACAGCCGCGGCGCCGTGGTGATCGCCGCGGGCGAGCACCAGTGGGAGGCCTCGGCCGAGGGCAATGGCGCCGTGGACGCCCTGTTCCGGGCCGTCGACAAGGCCCTCGCGTCCGTCCTGACGGGCCATCCCCGGCTGATCTCGTACGACGTCCATGCCGTGGCCGAGGGCCCCGATGCCGAGGGCAAGGTCACGATCTCGATCGCGCCCCCGTCCGATGCGTCCGGCGCGCGCGCCGAGGGCCGCTACACGGGCGAGATCACCTCCACGAACATCATCGCGGCCTCGATCGAGGCGTACATCGACGCGCTGAACGAGCTCCTCGCCGAGGAGCACTGGCAGGGCGCGACGGAGACCGCGGGCAATCGCAAGCGCGCCAAGGTCAGCGCCCCCGCCGCGAAGGCACAGCGCGCCGAGCTCGACGAGGCGGCCGGCAAGATCGACACCACCGACTGGTTCAACCACTAGGGTTCGGGTCGTCGCCGTCTCCGCGATCACGGCGGGGCGGTCCACGGTTCTCGAATGACAGCCACGACGGCGGTATCGGCGCGGCGCGGCGGTTGACCCATGGGATTCGGCTCGAGTGCCGCCGTGGCTGACGAATGAGCATGATCCCGGCGGCTGCGAGGCGGTTCGTGGGATCGCCACTCCGGAAGGCCGTCGTGGCTGACGAATGCGAAACGCTCGGCCGGGTCGCCCTGGACCCGCTGCGCAACGACCGCCTGGGGGCCGGTAGGCAGGAACGAGATCATGCGCAAGCGGTACCTCCGCGCCCGCTGTCGCGGTCCGGGCGATGTGGAGCCGGGCCGCGCGCGCCACAGGCGGCCGCGCCACCGCCTCGACCGGCCACGGGATCGGCGACACTTGGGCGCGTGACCAGCGCGATGCCGATCGTCTACCAGGGTGAGCCCGGCGCCTTCTCGGAGGAGGCGGTCCTGGGCTTCTTCGGGGCGGACCGCGCGCGCGTCGCGGTGCCGACGTGGCGGGCGGTCTTCGAGGCAGTGGCCGACGGATCCGCCGCGAGTGGCGTCGTCGCGATCGAGAGCTCGCTGGCCGGCACGATCCGCGAGACCTACGACCTCCTCGCCGAGTACTACGAGCGCGACGTCCGGATCGTGGGCGAGGTCACCGTGCCGGTCCGGCTCGCCCTGCTCGCGCTGCCCGGCCAGGCCCTCGACGGGATCGCCCGTGTCTACAGCCACGCCCAGGCGCTCGTCCAGGCCGACGCCTTCCTGCGCTCGCGCGACTGGGAGGTGATGACGACCTACAACACCGCCGGGGCGGCCCGGATGATCGCCGAGCGCAGGGAGCAGCGGGCGGCGGCCCTCGCCTCGCCGCGGGTCGCGGACCTGTACGGGCTGGAGGTGCTCGCGCCGGACGTCCAGACCGGCGACGACAACCGGACCCGCTTCGCCGTCCTCGGGCTGGGAGCATCCGCCCCCGGCACGGGCGCTCAGGAGGCGGCGCCGCGGCGCACGACCCTCGTGTTCGCCGTCCGGAACGTTCCCGGCTCGCTCCACCGCTGCCTCGGCGCCTTCGCGGCGCGTGGCGTCAACCTGTCTTCGCTCGAGTCCCGGCCGGCCCGCAGGGCGCGCTGGGAGTACGTGTTCTGGGTCGACGTCGACGCCGCCGTGGACGACCCCGCGTGCGCGGCCGCCCTGGACGATCTCCGCGCGGAGACCGAGATGGTGCGGGTCCTCGGCTCCTACCCGCGCGCCACGGAAGCCTGACGCCTCACCGCGACCGCTTGCTCAGATCGAGCTCGCGCAGGCCCGGCACTTCGAGGCGTCGAGCGCGTTCGGCTCCTTGCAGAACGGGCAGGTCTTGGTCTCGGCCGCAGCCTCTTCCTTGACGAGCATCTTGCTGATCTGGAACACGACGAAGGCGATCACGATGAAGGCGATGACCGCATTGATGAACGCGCCCCAGCGGATGGCGACCTCCGTCGCGGGATCGCCGCCCACCGCCGCCTTCAACACGATCTTGAGATTGCCGAAGTCCACCCCGCCCAGGAGCGCTCCGACGGGCGGCATGATGATGTCGTTGACGAGCGAGGTGACGACGGTCCCGAGCGCCGTCCCGATGATCACGCCGATCGCGAGCGCCAGCGCGTTGGTCTTGAGCAGGAACCCCCGGAACTCGGACACCATGGCTCGATTCCTCCCGATTCGCGATCAGTGACGGACGATCTTCCCGAGGGCGCGCGCCTGCTCGATCCAGCCGGCGAGCGTGGCCTCGCCGGGATCTGACGGATCCAGTTCGGGCGCGCGGCATCGAGCTCGTCGGTCGTGGCGACGCCGGCGGCCGTCAGCCAGGCCAGATGCCGGGCCGATGCCCTCGACGTCCTCGATCTTCATCGCCCATCCTCCGCGCTGCGGTCGGCGCCCACGGGGCCGATGATACGCTTCGGCACCCGCCGCCCATCCCATCCACCGACCGCCGGAGCGACCGCATGGACCAGGCTTTTCGCGACGAGATGACGAAGGGCTACGGGCTCACCGAGCCGGCCCTCACGATCGGCAGTCCGATGCTCGGTGGCGAGCTCCTCAACGACGCCCGGGTCCAGGTGGCGCTCTCGATGATGAACCGCCACGGACTCATCGCGGGGGCGACGGGCACGGGCAAGACCAAGACCCTCCAGCTCCTCGCGGGTGAGCTCTCGAAGGCCGGGGTCCCGGTGTTCGTGGCCGACATCAAGGGTGACGTCACGGGCATGGCCCTCCCGGGCGACGCGGCCAACCCGAAGGTCGTCGAGCGGATGGGCTCGCTGGACCTGCCGTTCGTGCCGAGCGGCCACCCGGTCGAGATCCTGTCCCTGTCCGGTGCGCTCGGTGCCCAGGTCCGGGCGACCGTCCACAGCTTCGGGCCGCTCCTGCTCGGCAAGGTCCTCGACCTCAACGAGACGCAGACCTCGATCCTGTCGCTCGTCTTCAAGTACTGCGACGACAGCGACCTGCCGCTGCTCGACCTCGAGGACCTGGCGACGACCCTGAAGTTCCTGGCCTCCGACGAGGGCAAGCCGATCCTGGCCGACTATGGCGGGATGTCGTCGGCGTCGGTCGGGGTGCTGCTGCGGGCGATCGTCGTGCTCGAGCAGGCCGGCGCCGACACGTTCTTCGGTGAGCCCGAGTTCGAGGTGGCGGACCTGCTCCGGACGACCGCCGACGGCGCCGGGATCGTGTCGATCCTCGAGCTGCGCGACGTGATGGACCAGCCCAGCCTGTTCAGCACGTTCATGCTCTGGATGCTCGCCCAGCTGTACGAGACGCTGCCCGAGGTGGGCGACCTGCCGAAGCCGAAGCTGTGCTTCTTCTTCGACGAGGCCCATCTGCTGTTCGACGGGGCGTCGGACGCGCTCCTCGACCAGGTCGAGCGGACGGTCCGGCTCATCCGCTCCAAGGGTGTCGGCGTGTTCTTCGTCACCCAGGCTCCGACCGACGTCCCCGCATCGGTCCTCGCCCAGCTCGGCAACCGCGTCCAGCACGCGCTCCGGGCATTCACCCCCGATGACGCCGACGCGCTCCGCAAGACCGCCCGGACGTTCCCGACGACGACCCACTACGACGTCGAGGAGACGATCACCTCGCTCGGGATCGGTGAGGCCCTCGTCACGGTGCTCTCGCCGCGGGGCGTGCCCACGCCGCTTGCGGCGACCCGGCTGCTCGCCCCCGACTCGTTGATGGCCGCCCTCCCCGAGCCGGACCTCCACGCCCGGATCGCGGCCAGCTCGTTCGCGACGAAGTACGGGGCGACCGTCGATCGCGACAGCGCCCACGAGATGATCACCGCCCGGCTCGCCGCGGCGAAGGCGGCAGCCGCGAACGCGGCCGCCGAGCAGGCGACGGCGGCCGGCGTGCCGCCCACGTCCGCCGGGGGGCTGAACACGATGACCCCGGCCCAGCAGCAGCGCGAGATCGCCAGGCAGGCGCGCGAGATGGCCGCCGCCCAGCGCGCGGCCGAGAAGGCCCGCGCCGCCGCCGCACGCCAGGCCCGGGCGGACGCGCGGTCCCGCGAGCGGGTCATGGAGACGGGCGTCCGGACTGCCGGTCGGGTGATCACCTCGAAGGCCGGCCAGGATTTCCTGCGCGGCGTCTTCGGGACGCTGTTCGGCAGGAAGTAGCGGGCCAGGTCGAATGCTCGCGGCGCGGCAACGCCTCGCGCGCTACTCGACGACGACGCCGGTGAGGTCCTCGGGGGGCTGCGGGTAGGCGGGCTTCAGGTCGTCGAGGGTGTCGGCAAGGATCTCGGCCACGGCAAGGTTGCGAAACCACTTGTGGTCGGCCGGGATCACGTACCACGGGGCGTGGTCGGTCGAGCAGCGCTCGAGGGCGTCGTCGTAGGCGGTCACGTAGTCGTCCCAGCGCTTGCGCTCCTCGAGATCGCCGAGCCGGAACTTCCAGCGCTTGTCCGGCTCGTCGAGCCGCGCCTGGAGGCGCTCCCGCTGCTCCTCCCTGGAGATCCACAGGAAGAACTTGACGATCGTCGTGCCCTCGTCGGCCAGCATCCGCTCCCAGGCGTTGATGTGGTCGTACCGCCTCGACCAGACGGGCTTCGGCGCCAACCCCCGCACGCGCACGACGAGGACGTCCTCGTAGTGGGATCGATCGAAGATCGCGATCTCGCCCTTGGCCGGTGTCCGTTGGTGGACCCGCCAGAGATAGTCGTGGGCGAGCTCCGGCGCCGTCGGCACCTTGAAGGACGTCACCGAGCAGCCGGCCGGCTGGAAGGCGCCCATCACGTGCTTGAGCGTGCCCCCCTTGCCTGCGGTGTCGATCCCCTGGAGGACGACGAGGACCGGATGCTTCGCCTCGGCCCACAGCCGGTCCTGGAGATCGGTCAGCCGATCCAGCCCGGCCTGCAGCTCCTCCGCCGCGGCGGCCTTGACGCGTCCGTGGGTCGCGTCGGGATCGACGTCCTCGAGGCGGAAGCGCGCACCGGGGCGGACGCGCAGCAGGTCACGCAGGGAGCGGGGTCGGGCGGGGCTCATCGGCTGGTCCTCGCGGATGGCGTCGTCGGGGGCGTAGCTAGAATGGCACGACGACCTCGTTCGCAGGAGCTCCCATGACCACCCTGACCGGCGCCAAGCCGCATCCGATCTTTCTCGCCGGGACCTGGGTCGAGTCGGACGACCCGCTGATCGTCGCCAACCCGGCCGACTCCGGGAACCCCGCCGGCGTCACGTTCCACGCGACCGAAGCGCAGTACGAGCAGGCGGTCGAGGCTGCGGTCAAGGCCTTCGAGGTCACCCGGACGTTGCCCGCCTACGAGCGCGGGGCCATCCTCCGCAACATCAGCGCCGGGATCAAGGCCCGTCGCGAGGAGCTCGGACGCCTGCTGTCGCTCGAGTCCGGCAAGCCGATCCGCGACGCCCTCGTCGAGGTCGACCGGGCGGTGGTCACCTTCCGCCTTGGCGCCGAGGAGGCCGAGCGGATGGTCGGCGAGACGATCCCGCTCGACATCTCCGTGGCCGGCAAGGGCCGGATGGGAATCACGCGGCGCTTCCCGATCGGCCCGATCGCGGGGATCAGTCCGTTCAACTTCCCGCTCAACCTGGCCGCCCACAAGGTCGCCCCCGCGATCGCGACCGGCAACCCGATCGTCCTCAAGCCGCCGTCCAAGGATCCGCTCACGATGCTGACGGTGGCCGAGATCATCGAGGAGGCCGGCGCACCGATGGGCAGCGTCAGCATCCTGCCGATGAGCCGCGAGCTCGGTGACCGGATGGTGTCGGACGACCGCTTCAAGCTCCTGACCTTCACCGGCTCGCCCTCGGTCGGGTGGCGGATGAAGGAGCGGGCCGGCAAGAAGAAGGTGGTCCTCGAGCTCGGCGGCAACGCCGGCGTGATCATCGACAGGAGCGCCGATCTCGACTGGGCCGTGAAGCGCTGCCTCGTCGGGGCGTTCGCGTATGCCGGCCAGGTCTGCATCAGCGTCCAGCGGATGTTCGTTCACGAGGAGGTCTGGGACGCGTTCATGCCGCGCTTCGTGGAGGGAGCGCGCGCCCTCAAGGTCGGCGACCCGCTCGATCCGCAGACGGACCTCGGGCCGATGGTCGACCAGAACGCGGCCTCGCGCACCCAGCGCTGGGTGGACGAGGCACTCGCGGCCGGCGGCAAGGCGCTGGTCGGCGGGCGGGCCGATGGAACCTTCTTTCCGCCGACGATCCTGACCGATGTCCCGATCACGGCCCAGGTCTGCTCGAACGAGGCGTTCGCCCCGCTCGTCGTCGCCTTCCCGTTCCAGGACATCGGTGACGCGATCGCCCAGGTCAACGACTCGATGTTCGGGCTCCAGACCGGCGTCTTCACCAACGATCTCGGCGCCGCGTGGCGCTCGTTCAACGAGCTCGAGGTCGGCGGCGTGATCGTCAACGACGTCCCGACCTACCGCGCGGACCACATGCCCTACGGCGGCGTGAAGGACTCCGGTCTGGGCCGCGAGGGTCTCCGCTGGGCGATCGAGGACATGACGGAGCTCCGGATCTTGGTGCTCGCCTCGCCGAGCTGAGGTCCGCCCAGGAGGCATGCGGCCTCGGTGGCAGGCGGCCCGTGTAGGTTGCCCGCAGAGCGGGCGCGATGCCGTCCACATCGCGACGGCCAAGGCTTCACGGGCGACCGCGTTCGTGACGAACGACCGCCGTGTCCGATCGCGGTCTGGCGTCGAGATCGTTCCTCTGGCGAGCCTGACGGCCTGAGGCGCTCACTGCCGTCGACGCCGCGCCCGTCGCGCGACTCGGGACGGTCGGGTCGGCGGTGCGGCGGGCGGGTCATCCTCGCGGCGTGGACCTGACGCTCACGGACGCGCAGCTGGAGCTCCGGGCCCGGGCGCGGGCTTACGTAGTCGATCACCTCCAGCCGCTCGAGCAGGAATTCGAGCGGGCGGGCGGGCGCCTGCCGGCGGCGACGCGGGACGGGCTCAAGTCCGCGGCGATCGAGGCCCGCCTGCACGGCGGTTCGCTGCCCACGGCGGTGGGCGGGCAGGGCTGGTCCCTCCTCGAGCAGGTGATCGTCCACGAGCAGCTCGGGCAGGTGACGGGCGGGCTCTGGTCGTTCATCCCCGGCGCCTACAACGCCCTGGCCCATGCCGACGCGGACCAGCGCCGGCGTTACCTCGAGCCGAGCCTGCGTGGCGCCCGGTTCGGCAGCTACGCGATCACCGAGCCGAACGCGGGCTCCGACGCCCGGACGCTCCAGGCCACGGCCAGGCGCGACCCGGCCACGGGCGAGTACGTCCTGAACGGTGAGAAGTGGTTCGTCACCGGACCGCCCGACGAGACCGACTTCATGATCTTCCACTGTCTCGTCGTGGGTGGCGCCGCCGAGCCGCAGCCGACCCTGTTCCTGGTCGACTACGACACGCCCGGCGTGTCGATGCGACACGACCCGGACTACACCCACACGTTCGCCGATCGCCACCCGCAGTTCGTCCTCGACGATGTCCGGGTGCCGGAGGCCGCGATCCTCGGCGGGCTCGGCCGGGCCGACGAGCTCACGAACGAGTGGTTCGTGGAGGAGCGGATCCACATCGGGGCGCGCTGCTCCGGGGCGATGGAGCGGCTCCTCACGCTCGCCGTCGAGTGGGCGACCGATCGGGTCCAGTTCGGCGAGCGGATCTACGACTTCCAGGGCGTCTCGTTCCCGCTGGCCGACTCCGCCGCGGACGCCGCGGCCGCACGACTGCTGACCCGTGAGGCCGCCGCCCTCGCCGACGCCGGCGCCGACCCGAAGGTCGTCCACGCCAAGGCCTCCCTCGCCAAGCTGTTCGCGTCCGAGACCGCGTGGCGCTGCGCCGACCGCGTCGTCCAGGTCTTCGGCGGGCGCGGCTACATGCGCGAGTTCGCGGCCGAGCGCTACCTCCGCGAGCTGCGGGTGGATCGCATCTGGGAGGGAACCTCGGAGATCCAGCGGCTGATCGTCGCCCGGGCGCTCGAGAAGCGCGGCGTCGGCCGGGTCGTCGGGTGAGCGAGACCCCGACGGCGACCGGGGCGTCGGCCGGCGCGAGCGGCGCGTCGACCGCTGCCCCGCCGCCGATCGATCTCCGGCCGCTGTTCGCGCCGCGCTCGATCGCCGTCGTCGGCGCCTCGGCCCGCGGCGGGATCGCGAGGACGATCCGGGCCAACCTCCGCGTGCTCGACAGCGCCACCCGTTGTCACTTCGTCAACCCTCGCTACGACGAGCTCGACGGTCAGCCGTGCTACCCGTCGATCGCGGCGCTGGCCGAGGTGCCCGACATCGTCGTCGTCGCGGTCAATCCGCTCCGGGCTGCGGCTGTCGTCACCGACGCGGCCGCAGCCGGTGTCCCTGCCGTCATCGTGCCCGGCGGAGGCGTGGTCGAGGGCGGCGAGGCCGCGGCCCGGATGCAGCGCGACGTCCGCGAGCTCGCGATCCGCCACGGCATCGCCCTGCTCGGGCCGAACTGCATGGGCCTCGTCGACCTGACGACGAACAGCGCCACGTACATCGGCGACATCAACCCATGGCTGCCGCGCGGCGGCGTCGCCGGGATCGCCCAGTCGGGATCGGTGACGGACGCG
>DASSPG010000063.1:0-3454 GCA_035699725.1 Candidatus Limnocylindrales bacterium
CTCACACAGAAACGCCACCGGCCCGGCAGGGCTCGGTGGACGCGCGGACACTCGATCGTCGGCCTCCCTTCCGGCCTCACGGGACCGGTCCGCCGGCCTCACAGGACCGGCCGTCAGAGATGCCCGAAGGGTACTACGGAGCGGGCCTCAGCCGCTCGACGGCCGTCAGGGTGCCCGGGCAGAAGGGCGTGTCGCCCCCGGTGTTCGTCACGTTCACGCCGCCGAGGATGAGGACGCTGCCGTCCCGCAACGGCATGGCCCGACCTCCTTCGCGCGGCCCGAGCAGGTCCGGTCCCGCCGTCCACGCGTCGGAAACGGGGTCGTAGATCTCGCTCGAGCGCAGCATCGTGCCCCGTCCGGCGTCGCGCGAACCCGCGATGCCGCCCGCGACGACCACGCGACCGTCACGCAGGACGGCCCGCTGCGCATCGCTCCGAGGGGTGGCCATCGGTCCCGTCGGCGCCCAGGCGCCCGTGGCCGGGTCGAAGCGCCTCGGCGCAGCGGCGCGCGTGTCGCCGACTGCCGGGTCGTAGGCCCACCCGAACGCGAGGATGCCACCGCCCGGAAGCGGAACGAGCTCGTCGATCCCGTCAAATCCCGTGAGCGGCAGCGGCAGCCAGCCCTCGGCGCCGCCGCTGTCGTGGACATAGAGGAGCTCCGGGCTCTCGAAGGTCGATCCGACCGCCACGAGTCGATCGTCGGAGAGCCGGACGATCCCGCTGACAGACAGATCGGGGATCCGCCCGCCGTCGTCCCAGCCGGACCGGCCGGGCGCGAGGATCTCGACGGTGGAGGTCGAGGCGGTCTCACCCGTGATCGTCGGGCCGGCGACATAGATCCTCCCGTCCTGGACCTTCGCGGCCGAGGGGTCACCATACGCGACCCGCAGGAGGGGACCGTCGCTCCAGCGGCCGGTGGCCAGGTCGAACCGCTTCGTGCTCGAGAAGGGCTGATCGCCGTCGTTGACCCCTCCGACGACCATCGCCCCTCCGTCCGGCGACGGGACCATCGCGAAGTCCTTGCGGGCCTTGTTCAGCGGCGCGGCCGGGGACCAGGCGTCCGCCACGGGGTCGTAGCGCTCCGCCGTCGCGCTCCCAGGCGACGCCGGACCCGGCATGCACGCCTGGTCGTCGCCCACGACGAGCAGGCTGCCGTCACCCAGAGTGACCGCCCGGAATCCGTCGCGCGCCCGAAGCATCGGAGCCGCCGCCGTCACGGACCAGACGGTCGCCGCCGAGACCGACGGTGACGGGTCCGACGCGGGCGAGGACGATGCCTTGGCGCTGCTCGACGGCCGCAGGGTTCCCGCACCGGTGGGCGTCGGAGTGGCCGGCGGGTTCGGCGCCGGCCCACACGCGGCGACGACCGCGAGGGCAACGAGGCTCACCAGCACCGTCCCGGGTCCGGTGGTGTCCACTCGGCGGATCATGGCGCCAGCCTCTCGGGTGACACGCCCGACCTGGGTCGTGTCGTCGCCCGGATGACGCGCCGGGTGCCGCTCCTGTTGCTCGGGCTCCGAGCATTGTCATCAGGCCGACACGCCGCCGGCGGCGGCCGAACGAACCCCCGACGACGGGCGTGACTACGGATTGAAGACGCCCGTGCAGGTCCGGTCGACCGAGGCGAGGACGTGGCCCATCACCGTCGCGTTGTTGTCCATGTCGTTGTGGCGCGGGCCGCTGACCTGGATGAAGCAGGCGCCGCCGTCGAGCCGCGACGATGAGTTCGGGACGATCTCGTCGTTCGTGCTGTAGATCGTCGTCCAGGCGGTCGTGCCCGGGGTGTCGTCCCCGGTGTTGAGCGTGCGCAGGAAGGAGCTGCTCGGGCACATCTGGCCGCCGTACGTGCTCGGCAGGATGCAGGCGCTCCAGATCCCGTACTGCGGCGTGCCGAGAGACGTGTACGTATCGACGACGACCGTGCCGCGCAGGGCCTTGGTGAAGTGGCGCGCCGACAGCCCGCCCATGCTCTGCCCGACCAGGTCGACCGAGGTCCACCCCTTGCCGTTGATGAACGCGGCGATCGCCTGGGCGTTCTTGACGTTGTCCTCGGTCGCGAGGTCGATCGCCTCCACCGTGCGGCCGTTGGCCTCGAGGTAGGCCTTCATGTCGGCCCAGGTCGAGGGGTCGCCGCGATAGCCGTGGACCAGCAGGACGGGATCGGGCTCGCCGGGTGCTGCCGCGGCGACCGCCGGTGCCGCCGCCGCGGCGATGACGAATGCTGCGACCGCGGCGAACTGCCGCACCGAGCGACGTTGGAGTCGCGACATCGGGCCCCTCCCATGGACTTCCGACCGGACGTGTCGGTCGCGGTCCTGGCCCGGATCGTGGCACGCACCCGCCACGCGGTCAAGGTGGCCGGCGCCCGTGGAGCGGGTCAGATCAGGAGCGGCCCGTCGACCCCAGACGGTACAGCTGGCGAGCGCCGTGGAGGCCCTTCAGCTCATGGATGCCTGCATCCTCGAAGCGCAGCCCCGAGCCGTCCACCAGGTCCATCACCGTCGCCGAGACGAGGATCTCGCCGGGCCCGGCGACGGCCATGATCCGGGCCGCCGCGTGGACCGCGATCCCGCGGACATCGTCGGCGGTGACCTGGAGCTCGCCTGTATGAACGCCGAGCCGGATCTCCAGCCGCAGCTCGCGGATCGCGTCGCGAATGGCCGCGGCGCCTCGGACTGCGCGCTCCGCTCCATCGAACTGGGCCAGCACACCGTCGCCGGTGGTCTTGACGAGGCGGCCGCGATGACGCTCGATCGCGAGGGCGGCCTGCCGATTGTGCTCGCTGAGGAGATCGCGCCACCGCGCCGAGCCGAGCTCCGCGGCCAGGCGGGTCGAATCGACGATGTCGGTCAGGACGATCGACGCCAGCGTCCGTTCGTCCGTCGCGTCCTTGAACTTGCCGTAGGTCCGCATCGCCTCGAAGTCGACCGACACCCACGGGACGTCCCCGATGACCCATGCATCGTGTCCGGGCGGAATCTCGAACACATCGCCCGGTCCCACCTCGAGCTCCGTGCCGTCGCTCATCTGGATTCGGAGACGCCCCGACAGTGTCACGCCAAGGTGGTGGTACTGGCAGCTTTCGGTGGCCGCGATCGGCTTGATGTCGACCGACCAGCGCCAGCCCGGCTCGTACGTCATCCGCCCGACGACCGTGTCGTCGAGCTCGACCACCTCGATCCGGCCGCGCGGAATGGCTCGCACGTCACTTGGTTCGCTGAATCGACGCCGCTGGAGCCGCATGCACGCTCCTGTCCGGGACGTTCACCCGCCGGACCACAGGTCGCCCCATGGATCGGCGGTCCGATGCGTCGATCGGCGACGCCGCCGCGCGATGAAGCCCCAGGGAACGCAGCCCCTGTGACGAGAAGAGGTGCTGGTGAGCCGGGGGAGACTCGAACTCCCAACCAACTGATTAAGAGTCAGTTGCTCTGCCATTGAGCTACCGGCCCAGC
>DASSPG010000064.1:0-15014 GCA_035699725.1 Candidatus Limnocylindrales bacterium
GCCCACGGGCCGGCCCGACGCCCTGGCATGGATGCTCGGCCAGCCGAGCCCGGCTCAGCTGGTCAGGGCGTTGACGATCGCGTCGACGTGCGCCTTCTCGGGCACGACGATCAGCGTGCTGACCATGCCGAACATCCCTTCCATCGTCTCGGCGTGGGGCAGGACGTGGCAGTGGAACGCCCACACGCCCGGCCGGTCGGCCCTGATCAGGACGTCGTAGCGCTCGCCCGGGTTGACCCCGAGCGTGTCGCACTCGAACGCGGCGCTGCCGAGCGGCCGCCCGTCACGCTCGATGACCTGCATGACGTACCCGTGGACATGCCACGGGTGCATCATGATTCCCTCGTTCATGAACCGGATCCGGACCGTCTCGCCGCTCGCCGCGAGCACCGGCAGGACCGCCGGGAAGCCGTGGCCGTTGATCGTGAAGCCGCCGAGCGAGTCGTTCGAGATCCAGACGAAGTCGCGATCGGCCCTCACCGGATCGACCTTCGGATCCACGATGAACGCGCCGAGCAGCCCTCGCCCGACCTGGTCGGTCGCGTTGTGGTGGGAGTGGTACATCAGCGAGCCCGTGTTGCCGGCCGTGAACTCGTAGGTGAACGTCTCGCCGGGCACGATCGGTTTCTGGGTCACGAACGGGACGCCGTCCATGAAGAAGTCGTCGAAGAGGACGCCGTGGAAGTGGACGCCGGTCGTCTCCTTGAGGTTGTTCGTGACGATGACCCGGAGCTTGTCGCCCTCGGTGACGCGGATCGTCGGGCCGGGCCACTGCCCGTTGTAGCCCAGGGCGCCGATCGGAGCTTTGACCTCGTCGATCCGGTGCTCGATCTCGTCGACGGTCAGGCGGAAGACCTTGACGTCGCCGTCGAGCTCGGGAGTCAGGGGCTTGAGGAGGTCGTTGAGGACGACCTGCGGGACCTGGACGAAGGCGGGCTTGGTCTTCAGCTCGGGATAGTCCTCGGTCGCGCCGAGGATGTCGACGAGCTTGGCGAACGCCGCCTCGCCGTAGACGTCCTTGAGGGCCGGGGCGAGGTTGCCGAGATAGCGCCGGACGACCTTGCGGGCCGCGATGTCGTGCTCCGTCCAGCCGGCGGGCACGGGACCGGATGGCACCTGGGAGCCGGCTGGAGCGGAGGCGCTCGGCATCGGCATGCCACTCATCGTGGGCATCGGGCTGGGACCGGCACTTCCGGCCGGTGCGCCCCCGACGGGCGGCGGGTACGACCAGTTCGGCGCGACGGCCGTCGGAGCGCAGGCCGCGAGGCCAGCCGCGAGCAGGCCGCCACCGGTCAGGGCAGCGCCGCGGAGGAAGCCGCGCCGGGAGAGCGCGGTGTCGGTGAGGGGTGAAGGGGGCAGGAGTTCCTGCGGCTGAGCATCCATGGGCGAGATGGTGCGTGGCCGTGCTGCCAGCGCGGACGTGACATCCGGCCCGTTTCCCGGGGGCCGAGGGGACCGCGCGACCGGGACCTGGCCGGCCCGGGACGTCAGCGGAAGAGGGCGCTGTAGCCGCTGAGGGCGGGCTGGCCGCCGAGGTGGGCGAACAGCACGGTCGAGTCGCGCGCGATCTCGCCGCTCCCGACCAGGGCGATCACGGCGGCCATCGACTTGCCCTCGTAGACCGGATCGGTCACGACGCCCTCGAGCCTGCCGACCAGCCGGATCGCCTCGAGCGTCGGCCGGTCCGGGATGCCGTATGTCCCGCCGTGGAACCGCTCGTCGAGCTCGATCTCGTCCTCCCGGAGGTCCCGCCCCAGCCCGATCAGGTCCGCCGTGGCCCGCGCGATCCGGGCCACCTGATCACGCGTCTCGAGCGGCTTCGCCGAGGCGTCGATCCCGAGCACCCGGCGCCGCCGGCCGCCTGCGTCCTCGAGCGCCGCAAAGCCGGCGATCATCCCGGCCTGGGTGCTGCCGGTCACCGAGCAGACCACGATCGTGTCGAAGAACACCCCGAGTCGCTCCTCGTCCGCCGCGACCTCGAGGGCCCAGTTGGCGTAGCCGAGACCGCCGAGGCGATGGTCGGAGGCCCCGGCGGGGATGGCGTACGGCTTGCCGCCGCGGTCGACCACATCCGCCAGCGCCTGCTCCCAGCTCTCCTTGAATCCGATCCCGAAGTCGGCCTGGACGAGGCGGACATCGGCCCCGACGAGCCGGCTGATCAGGATATTGCCGACCCGGTCGTACACCGCATCCGGCCAGTCGACCCAGCTCTCCTGGACGAGCACGCAGCCCAGCCCGAGGTGGGCCGCCACGGCCGCGACCTGACGCGTGTGGTTGGACTGCACGCCGCCGATCGACACGAGCGTGTCGCAGCCGGTGGCGATCGCGTCCGCCGCCAGGTACTCGAGCTTGCGCGTCTTGTTGCCGCCGAACGCGATCCCGGAGTTGCAGTCGTCGCGTTTCGCCCAGACGGCGGCCCCGCCCAGGTGCCGGCTGAGGCGGTCCAGCCGGTGGATCGGGGCCGGCCCGAACAGGAGGGGGATGCGCTCGAACGAGGCGATCGACATCATGGCCGCTGCCCTCCTGCCCCCCTGCGCGACGGCGGCGCCGCCGCCGACCCGGATTCGGTGCAATGTTATGCTCGCCCGCGTGGAGGCGACTGCGCATCCCGCCGCCCCTGATCCGGAACGCTCCCGCGATCCGGCGCGTTCCGCCCCGGCTCGCTCCGCGCCCGGTCCGATGATCGAGATCCGCGGGGTCACGAAGTCGTTCGGCAGCCTGACGGTCCTCAAGGACGTGTCCCTCCAGGTGGACCGCGGCGACGTCGTCGTGGTCATCGGCCCCTCCGGATCCGGCAAGAGCACGCTCCTGCGCTGCGTCAACGGCCTCGAGACCGTGGACGCTGGCGAGGTCGTCGTGGACGGCCGCCGGCTCCAGGACCCGAAGCTCGACGTGAACCTCTTGCGGCGCGACATCGGCGTCGTCTTCCAGTCGTTCAACCTGTTCCCGCACCTGTCCGTGCTGCGCAACCTGACGCTGGCACCGACCTGGGTCCTCAAGCTCAGCCAGCAGGCCGCCGACGAACGTGCCCGCCGCCTGCTGGAGAAGGTGGGGATCCCCGAGAAAGCCGACGCCCGGCCGGCGCAGCTCTCGGGCGGCCAGCAGCAGCGGGTCGCGATCGCCCGGGCGCTGTGCATGGAGCCCAAGGTGATGCTGTTCGACGAGCCGACCTCGGCGCTCGATCCCGAGATGATCAAGGAGGTCCTCGATGTCATGCAGGACCTGGCTCGCGACGGGATGACGATGATGGTCGTCAGTCACGAGATGGGCTTCGCCCGCGAGGTCGCCGATCGGGTGGTGTTCATGGACCACGGCGAGGTCGTCGAAGCCGGCCCGCCCGAGAGGCTGTTCAGCCAGCCCGAGCACGAGCGCACGAAGCGCTTCCTCGGCACGATCCTGCGCCACTGAGGTCCCCGCCGGCCGACCGGCCGGCGGGACATGCCACCACTGGAGGAGAACGCACGATGCGAAGACTGATCGGGTTCGTGATGGTCACGGCCCTTGCCATCGGAGCCTGTACCGGCGGCTCCGGCTCGTCGGGCAGCCCGGCTGCGAGCACCGGCGGCGGCGCGGCCGCGAGCTTCAGCGCCGACTCGACGATGGGCAAGATCAAGGCCGCCGGGAAACTCGTCTGCGGCACGAAGTTCGACGTCGTCGGCTTCGGCTTCAAGAACCCGACCAACAACGAGGTCGAGGGGCTCGACGCAGACCTCTGCCGCGAGATCGCGAAGGCGATCGGCGTCCCGCCCGAGTTCGTCGAGGCCATCAGCGCCAACCGCCTGCCTTTCCTCAAGGAGGACAAGGTCGACATCGTGATCAGCACGATGACGATCACCGACGAGCGCAAGAAGGAGATCGACTTCAGCAAGGTCTACTACAAGGCCGGCCAGTCGATCCTCGTGAAGAAGTCCTCCACGATCCAGAAGGTCGAGGACCTGGCCGGCAAGAAGGTCTGCTCGGGCGAGGGCTCCACCTCGGAGAAGAACGTCCGGGCCAAGGCGCCGACCGCCGAGCTGCTCCTGTTCAAGACGTACACCGAGGCCGGCCAGGCGCTGGCCGACGGCCGCTGCGAAGCGGTCTCGACCGACGACACGATCCTCTTCGGACTGGCCCAGAAGATCGCCGACACCGAGCTCCGCGGCGGGCAGTTCACCGAGGAGCCCCTCGGGATCGGGATCAAGAAGGGCAAGGACGACTTCGTGGCGTTCATCAACGCGACGCTCGACGCGATGAAGGCCGACGGCCGCCTCAAGGCCCTCTACGACAAGCACGTCAAGCCGTTCTCGGGCAAGGACGTGGAGGTCCCCTTCTGAACCGGGCGTAGCCCGAACTCGCCGACCCATCGGGCGCCGGCCGCACCAGCGGCCGGCGCCCGGGCGATCCCACTGCCCGAGGGCTCGCATTGGACTTCGCCTTCACGCCACCGCTGATCGCCAGCTCGGAGCTCTTCTTCGAGGGCTATCGGAACACGCTTCTCCTGAGCGTCGGAGCGATGCTCGGCGCGTCCGTGATCGGGGTCGTCGGCGCCAGCCTCCGGGTCTGGGGCGGGCCCGTTCTGTCGTCGATCGGCGGCGCCTACGTCGAGTTCTTCCGCAACACGCCGCTCCTCGTCCAGCTGAGCTTCTTCGCGGTGCTCTTCGCGCCGGCCAACCTCGGCATCAGCGCCAACCCGATCGTGGTCGGCCTGATCGGCCTGTCGATCTACACCGGCAGCTACGTCACCGAGGTCATCCGGTCCGGCATCCTGTCCGTGGATTCGCGCCAGATCGAGGCCGCCCGAACGCTCGGGCTCACCCAGGTCCAGGCGCTCCGCCTCGTTGTCCTGCCGCAGGCCATCCGGACGGTCATCCCGCCGCTCGGCAACCTCGCCATCGCCCTCGTCAAGAACACCGCCATCGTCAGCGCGATCGCGGCGACGGAGCTGCTCAAGGTCGCCGGCATCATCGAGACCCGGACCGCGTCGTTCGACGGCTTCCTCGCCGCGCTCGTCGCCTACTGGACGATCACCATTCCGCTGGCGATGCTCGTGGACCAGGCCGAGCGCCGCCTCGGGTTCAGTCGATGACCGCCCTGAGGATCGCCCGGCGACGCCTGCCGATCGTCCGGCTCGGGCTCGTCGGCGCGGCGTTCCTGCTCATCGTCGCCGGCTTCGCCAGCGGGCTCCTGCCGGCGGCTCGCTGGCAGCCGTTCCTCCTCGTCTCGACGTGGACGTTCCTCGGCCAGGGGCTCCTGGTCACGCTCACGATCGGGGGGATCTCGCTCGTGGCGAGCCTGCTGATCGGGATCCCGCTCGGGATGGCGCGGGCCACGCTCCGGGGCCCGGTCGGCTGGGTCGTTCGTGGCTGGATCGAGCTCGTCCGGGCGACGCCGATCCTGGCGATCCTGATCATCGTGTTCCTCGGCCTGCCGCGCCTCGGGGTGAAGCTCGAGGCGGTGCAGGCCGCGATCGTCGGGCTGACGCTCTACAACAGTGCGGTCCTGGCGGAGGTCGTGCGAGCCGGGATCCAGTCGATCAGCCGGGGCGAGGTCGATGCCGCCCGTTCGCTGGGCCTCGGCTATGGCCTGACGATGCGGCTGGTGATCCTGCCGCAGGCGCTCGCCCGGATGGCGCCGGCGATCGTGTCCCAGCTGATCACGCTGATCAAGGACACCTCGCTCCTCTTCATCCTCGGCGGGCAGGAGCTGGTCGGCTACGGCCGCTCGTTCTTCAACTTCTACGGCAACCTGCTCGAGACCTTCGTCGTGCTGGCCGCGATCTACTTCGCGATCTGCTACCCGCTGTCCCAGGTGGCTCGCCGGCTCGAGGCCCGCCAGCCCGCCGGCGAGCGGATCGTGGTCGCCGGCGAGGCGGACCAGCTGGCCACGGCCTCGTCGATCCACTGAGGGCTCATCCGGGCGACGCACTCGCCGCCAGGGAGGCAGCCCCAGGTACCTCCGGGGGCCGCGTGATGTCGCAGTTCGGCGTGGTGCACAGCTCGAGCCCGAGCTGGGCGAGGCCCTCGGCCAGGGGCGTGAACCCGAGCAGGCCCGCGAAGCTCCGGCTCGTCGCGCCGGCCGGGATGCCCCGGACGAGGACCGCCCCGCCCGAATCGCCGGTCGCGACCGGGATCCGGGCCGCGATCATGCACGGGAAGTAGGCGCCATCGCCGGGCTTGAGGTTGTCGCTCTTCTCGGCGACCGTCCCGCTCCGATGGATGTTCCGGCCGTTGATCTCGACCGCGTCGCCGATCCCGATGTCCACGCAGGCAAGTGGCCGCGTCCCGGGGGCGATCGTCCGGACGCCGCCGGCCCCGAAGTCGACGAGGTTCAGATGGCCCCACGGGACCTGGTCCTCGGCCACGATCAGGTAGTTGATGTCGGACGACGCGCAGGTGTGGCCGGGGTAGGGGCAGGTCTCGTCGCGCGCCGTCGGCCCGAACACCCCGCGGACCGTGGTCCCGTCCGGGGCATATGCGACCTCTCCCTCGCGGGTGCAGTGACCGCTCGAGGTGACGACGATCGTGGTGCCGCGGCGGGCGTAGAACCCGCCGGCGCAGGCGCCCCAGAGCTGTTGCCCGGCGAGGACCGGCGGGTCGTACGGGCTCGTCCAAGCCGGCTCGCGAAGCCGCGTGACGGCGGCGACGAGGGCAATGGCCGCGAGCCCGGCCGCCAGGGCGAAGAGGGGCAGGCGGGTGGGCCGGAAGAGGGCCTTCATCGACCCAAGTCTTGCAGGGTCGGCCGCCGTCGTCCGTCAGCGCGGCAGGCGCGCCTCCTCGAGCAGCCCGAGACGAGTCGCCATGGCCGCAGCCTCGTATCGGCTCAGGGCGCCGAGCTTGTCCATCGCGTGCGTCACGTGGACAGACGCGGTCTTCTCGCTGATGAACAGTCGCTCGCCGATCTCGCGGTTCGTATGCCCGGCAGCCACGAGTGTCAGGACCTCGAGCTCGCGGGCGGACAGGTTCGTCGCCGACACGCTCACCCCAGCCGCGCTCGCGTCGTGCCCGATCTCCATCCGGATCCTCGCTCGCGAGGCGAGGGCCTCAATTGCGATCCGGAGCGGCGCCGCGCCGAGGCTGGTCGCCGTGGCGTGCGCCGCCCGCAACGGAAGCACCGCGTCGCTGGCGGAACCTCCGCTCGCCAGGATCGCCTCGGCGTGGCGGAATTCCGCGTACGCCCGCTCCCAGGGCTGCTTCAGTTCACGTCGTGCCTCGACGACCGCCGACCACGACGCTGGATCCGGCCGGCCCTCCAGACGAGCCACCTCGGCGTCCGCCCCCAGGAGCAGGGTGGGGGCCATCGGACCGGCCCCGTCGGCCTCGATCGCCGCGGCCACGCTCCGTCGGAGCAGGTCGGCGTAGCGCCGGCCGGTCACGACGGCATCCTCCACCTCGACGGCCCGACGCCGGCGGCGAGCGGCATCCGCGCGATCCGCCTCGCCGCCGGTCGACTTCAGAAGGGCCCACCACAGGATCGCGTCGCGCTCCGGGTCGTGGGCGGCCGCGATGGCTGACTCCATGAGGCGCCGGCCATCGCCGTGACGACCGGTCGAGTAGGCGAGCAGGATCGCGTCCTCGAGCTGCCAAAGCCGATGCGGCCCGAACGCTGGAATTGCCGCGGCCCGGGCGATCTCAGCTTCCGCGTCCGCCGGGCGACCCAGGAGTGTGTCCATCCGAGCCAGCGACATGTACACGCCGACCATCTCGAGCGACGTCGACATGCTGGCCAGGATCTGGTTCCCCACCGTCCGGGCCTCGTCCCACCGACCAAGCTCGATGAGGTTCTCGAGGGCGCCGTCGAGGAGATGCACGCCGTAGCGTCCGTCGGTCCCGTCGCGCCGGGCCATCTCCAGGCCCTGGCGGTTCTGGGCGAGGCCTTCCTCGAAGCGCCCGTGGACGGTCCGCGCCCAGGCCCGCCAACGGGCCGACCCTGCATTCAGGACCGGGTTACGGACCTCATCGAGGATGGCCGCCGCCTCGGCGAATGCCACTTCGGCGTTGTTGGTCTCGCCGATGTGCGTGAACACCTGCCCGACGATGGTCACGGCTCGCCCGAGCTCCTCGTGCGCTCCTGACTCGCGCGAGATCGCGACCGCGCGCCGTGCGGCCGCGCCCGCCTGAGCGTAGCGACCGTGATGCCAGTGGAGCAGCGCGTCGGCCGCGAATGCCCGGCCGCTCCGCGCGGTCCATTCCTCCCCGACCATCGACATCGCCTGGCCGACCGAGCGCTCAGCCGCCCCGATGTCCGCCGCCTCCCACGCGTAGTCGAAGAGCTCGAGCAGGATCGCGACGCGTCGGTCGGCTGCTGTCGGATCCAGGGCGCCGAGGGCGTCCTCCGCGAGGGCGACGGCGCGGGACTGATGCCCCGCGGACGCTGCCGCGCGGGCGGCCCAGGCCAGCACGTCGGCGTGATCCATGCCGATGCGCTCGCCGGCGTCACCGACCCGGGGCCAGATCTGGATGATCCGATCGAGGTGGACCTCGGCCTCGGCGTGGGCCGACGCCCGCTCAGCAACGTCCGCCGCTGCACGGGAGGCCACGAGAGCCCGTGTGAGGTCCCCACCGGCCATGGCGTGGAAGGCGATCTCGCCGGTCCGGGCCAGCTCGCCGGCCGGCGACAACGATTCGTCGCCCTCGAGCGCGTCCCTGATCGCGCGATGGATCGCGACCCGCTCCGCCTCGAGGAGCTCGTCGTAGGCGGCTTCACGAAGCAGGGCATGGCGAAAGGCGTACCCCGGCACGGGATCGCCGAGGTGCAGGAGGACGCGCTGATCGACGGCCTCCCGCAGCGCCGAGATCAGCACCGGAGGCGGCGTCCCGGCCACCTGCTCCAGCAGGTCGTGGCTGACGACGCGCCCCGCGACCGCCGCCACCCGAACCACCTGCCGCGTCACCTCATCGAGGGCCGACAGGCGTGCGGCCAGCACCTCTCGGAGCGAGGCTGGCAATGGACTGCCTCCGACAGCACCCGCCGCGATGAGCTCCTCTGCGAAGAACGCGTTCCCATCCGATCGCTCGAAGACGTCGTGCGCCAGGCCCGGATCGGGCACTCGGCCCAGGATGCCCGTGAGCTGCTGCACCAGCTCGCGTTCGTCGAAGCGGGCAAGGTCGACGCGTTCGAGCCAGGGCAGGCGGGCCAGCTCGGCGACGATCCCGACCAGGGGATGACGGCGCGGGAGGGTGTCGAGCCGGGAGGTGGCCACCAGCAGGTAGCGCTCGGACTGCATCGAGCGCGCCAGGTAGGTGACGAGGTCCAGGGTCGCGGCGTCGGCCCAGTGCAGGTCCTCGATCGTGACGAGGATCGGCGAGGACGTCGACGCCGTCTCGAGCAGGTCGCGGATGGCTGCGAAGAGCCGACCCTGGCCACCCTGCCCGCCGCCGAACCCTTCTCGCCTCTCCGACGCGACCTCGGGGACGACCCGGGCTAGCTCGGCTTGCGTCGCGGCGGGCAGACTCTTCGTGAAGCCGCCCCGATGGAGGTCGCGGACGATCTCGACGAATGGCGCGTAGGCGAGCGTCTCCGCCGCGACGTCGACGCAGATCCCGCCGACGGCACGGATCCCGTTCGAGGTGGCCAGGGTCGCGGCCTCGGCCAGGAGGCGGCTCTTGCCGATGCCGGCCTCGCCGGTGATCAGAACGACGCCGGGTTGACCGGCGGCGGCCCGCTCGAGCGCCTCGGACAGCGCCGCCCGCTCGGCGACACGGCCGACGAAGATCGGGCTCGAGACGCGACGGGGCACGGCCCGATCATGCGCCCGGGCGGGTCGCGCGGCAATGCCCGCGACGACCGCCCGGCATGCTCGCGGGCCGGGTCAGGCGCGGGCCACCGGCGTGACGCGTCGACGAAGGGTCGCGGCCAGACGGGCGAGCCGGGAGGCGGGCTCTGGCAGGGTCCCCGACGGGCGCATCGCGCCTCCGACGACCGGCGTCGGGCGCCGGTCGTCGTCGGCCGCCCGGTCGCGCTCGCGCTGGTGGTCGTTGACGGCGAGGTACAGGCCGAGGGGATGCATGGCTGGTCTCCGGGCTTGGGTCGTCGCGGGATCGCGAATGTCCCTGAAGGCTAGAGACGGGTCGCTCCGTCGCCATCGGGCAGAGCCTTATCGCGCGCTGCGCCGGGCCTTATTTCGGGCCCGGGGTTGCGACGCCACGCCTGCGCAGGCACGTGACGACGTGCCTGCGCGGAACGTCGATGAGCCATCCGTCGGGCTCGACGGCGCCGCGGACCGCCCGGCGACGCTGACGTCTCAGCTCACGCGCGGACGGGCTGGCGCCGCCTTCTCCGGCGTCGGCCGGGCCGCGTCTTCGCCGAACGAAGTTGGAAAGTGCACGGTCAGCCGTCCGCGGATGCGCCGGAACATGCGCAGGCCGTAGGCGAGCTGTGCTGCGAGGGCAGCCACGAGGGAGATGCCACCTGCGCCAACGGCCAGTGGGGTCGGGGCGCCGGCCTGGATCGCCAGCAGGGCGCCGAAGACTGCAGCCACCATCGCATTGATGATCCCGACCATCCCCTGGGTCATCACGAATGCGTGGTGGAGACCTCCGCGGACCGACGAGACCGAGCCGGGCCCCATGCCGTATGCCGAGAACAGGGCCGGCAGGTCATCGTTCTGACCGGACACGAAGTACCGCTCGAGCTGTGGGGCGATCTCGACGTACGCGTGACGAATCCGGTTCATGCCCTGGATTGACTGGAGGTCCTCCCCGTTGGCCTCGCCGAGCCTGGCGAAGGTCGCCACGCCGACCAGCTCGACGAAGGGCAGCACGACGAGTGCGAACGCAACGAATCCCGGCCCGAACTCCGCCACCTGGGCGGCGAGTGCGAGAGCCAGGACCGCGGCCGACAAGATGGCCAGGAGCATCGACGTTCGGCTGAAGGACTCGTTCCACGAGAGCGTCCGGGCGGCAAGCAGGCTCCAGTGCTCGGTTGCGAGGATCTGGATCGCCCTCGGATCGTCCAGGCGCAGCGGCCGTTCATGCGCGGCATCGGGTGAGGTTGATCGGCCGGCTCGTCGACCACCACCCGATGGAGCGGCGGTCACGCCGTCGCCCCCGCGCCGCGCGGCCAGGACGCCTTGGCCGTCATCAGGACGCCGAGGGCAAGGAGCACGACGTCGAGGACGTACGTTGCCGTTGCCGGCGTGTTCTCGTTCCCCTGCTGCGCCTCGGGCAGGAACAGGCGGAACAGGCCGCCCAGCAGGAAGAACCAACCGACCAGCGTGATCGAGACCGGCCAGCCGGTCGACCACCGATTGTGGAGGCGAACGATCGCGAGGCCACCGAGGAACCACAGCAGTCCGGCGAGATACGTCAGGGGCGGGTTCCCGGCCGCCCAGATCTGCAGGTTCTTCGCTTCCGATGCTGCCAGGACGATCAGGACCGGCCCGAGGAAGGCGGCGATCTGCCGCGACCGCGTCATGGCCGTCGGCTCCCTCCTCGCGCTCGCGTTCACGGGTTGCTCCCCGTCGGCGACAGTCGCGCCGCGCCGACGGAAGCGCTCACCGCGCGGCCCCATGCCTCGGCTCGTTCGATCTCGCCGGCCTCGAGCGTCTGAAGCTCGAGCGGGCCGCTGCGCGCGATGAAGAAGCTCTCGGGCGGGGCGACGAGCTCGCCTCCGGCCATGCGGAGGACATTGGCCGCCGCAGCGGCCGCGGAGCCCATGATCCAGGTGGAGCCCCGGTAGCGCGTGTCGAACGTCGCGACCGGAACCCCTCGGAGGCTCGCTGGCAGGGCGTCGACGAAGGCGCGCAGCGCCGGGCTCGGCGAGCGCCGCTGGGTCGGTCCGCCGATCAGCACCAGGTCAGGCTGGTCCGCCGACCGCTGGCCGCCGCTGGCGGCCTCGGCGGTGTCCATCACGAGCACGCGGCCGAGCGTCCCGGCACCGCGTGCGATCGCGTCGGCGATTCGCTCGGTGTTGCCGAACTTCGAGTCGTAGACGACGAGGGTCTGCAACGTCATTCTCCTTTCGAGCCGGAGCGCACGACGAGTGCGCCGGCGATGCCGAAGCCGGTGAAGATGAGCGGGGCGAGCGGCGGCCGTGGCCGTTCCTCGGACAACCCATCTGGGAGGGGCAGCCGGTGGCTGTTGTAGCCGCCGAACCCGAAGAAGGCGATCGTCAGCCAGAGGGCGATCAGTCCGATCCGGGCCACCCGACTGCGGCCGCGCCTGATCAGGAAGGCGAGGCTCAGGGCCCCGACGACAACTCCGCCGAGCGCCGTCACGACCCCCCAGATCTCCTCCCCCCTCGTGTGGCCGACCACCAGCAGATCGCCCAGGAGCACGAGGCATCCGAGGGTTACGACGGTGGTCACGAGCAGCGCCCGACGGCGGGACTCGCCGATGACGGGCCGATCCCTGACTTGGCGTCCCAGGGCAGTCATGGTGGGTCGCTCCTTTCGCGGGGCACGTCCCGTCCTGCGTCGTCAGGTTTCCGCCTGGAGCGTGCCGTCTTCGACGAGGACGATGGCGACGACAGCGCGCGGGGACATCCGGAAGGACACGTACCGGCCCACGTACCCGTCGCTATTTCGTCGGCCGGCCCTGCTCCCGGCCCTGCCAGGCCGCGATCTCCGCGCGGGATCCCACGGCGAGCTTGTTCATGACATGCTCGACATGCTTCTCGACCGTGCGCGGCGATAGGAAGAGGCGTTCGCCGATCTCGCGGTTCACGAGCCCGTCGCCGACCAGTCGCGCGATCTCCGCCTCACGCGGGCTGAGACCTGCTCCATCGCCGCGACCGAGGACCGCCGCCGGTCGCTCGTCGAGCGCGAACGTCAGCCCGGCGGCCCGATCCAGCCGGGTGCCCGCCGCCATCTCCCGGGCGAGGCGTCGCCCGCCCAGCCGGCCCTGGAGTCGCTCGGTCGCGGCCGCGTGGAACGCCTGCCACGGGCCGGCAAGTCCCGACCCGGACTGGGACCAGAAGCCTGCCGCCATCCCGAGCAGTCGCGCGGCCCGTTCATCGCGTCGAAGGTCGACCGAGACCCACGCCAGCGTCTCGGTCGTCCACGCGAGGTGCCAGACGTCGTCCAGTCGTCGATCGATGCGGAGAGCCTCGAAGAGCGTCGACTCGGCGGCTCGCGGATCTCCGAGCTGCCACTCCGCGTAGGCGAGCGACCGGAGGTGGATCTCCTTGTTCCACGTCTCGCCCACCTCGTCGCACATCGCGATCCCCGCGAGGCTCGCGCGGCGGCACTCCTCCCAGTCCTGACGAAGGAACGAGGCGAGGCCGATCCCGATCAAGGCCCAGCACCGACACATTGGCTCTGCCGCCGGATCCGCCAGCCCCTCGCGGGCGAGCGCGAGCGCGTCCTCCTCCGAGCGCTCGTACATCACCCGCAGGCAGGTGATCATCCTGGCGTAGGCCCGGGTCGGCGGATCGCCTGCCAGTTCGGCCAGTCGGTCGGCTCGCTGCAGCAGGGTCCGCGCCTGGGCGTGCCGGCCCTGCAGCACGGCCACGTACCCGGCCCGCCACGAGGCGCGCGCAGCCAGACCCGGTTCGGGCGACCGGCCCAGGAACGTCTCGAACCAGCGAGCGGCCTCGCCGAGGCTCGCCCGCGTCACCCAGTACCAGAGGCTTGCCGTCGACAGCCGGAGCCCATCCTCGTGGGCACCCGCCGCCCGGCACGACTCGAGCGCGGCCCGGAGGTTCTCGCCCTCGGCAGCCATCTCGTCGAGGAATGCGGCCTGGTCAGGCCCGAACCACGAGCGGTCAGCGACCTCGGCCCGCTCGACCATCCAGGCGCGGTGCCGGGCAGCGACAGCCGACTCCTCGCCCGCTTCCCGGAGCCGCTCGAGGCCGAATTCTCGCATCGCCTCGATGACCCGGTAGCGGTCGCGCTCGATGTCGAACACGACCATCGACTGGTCGACGAGGTCGCCCAGCAGCGGCTCGATCCGGTCGCGATCGAGCGGCGCGATCGAGGCGACCCGCTCCGCCGCGGCGAGGGTGAAGCCGCCCGAGAAGAAGCAGAGGCGACGCCAGAGCACGGACTGGGCATCGCCGAGCAGGTCATGACTCCAGGTGATCGCACCCCGGAGGCTCCGCTGGCGCTCCGGCGCCGACCTCGAGCCCGAGTCGAGGTCGGCGAGGTGGCCGGCCACGCGCCGGGCCAGCGTGGCAAGGCCGAGGTGCCGGGTGCGAGCCGCGGCGAGCTCGATCGCCAGGGGCATTCCATCGAGGCGCGCACACAGGTCGGCGACGATCGGCCAGTCCGCATCCGAGAGCTCGAATGCCGGCGAGGCCCGCTGGGCCCGGTCCACGAAGAGGCTGACCGCGGCGGCATCGTGGAGGCCGGCAAGCGGGAACAGCTGTTCGCCCGGGACCAGGAGGGGACGGCGGCTCGTGGCGAGGATCCTGATGCCGGGACATGCCTGGAGGAGGTCCGACACCAATCTGGCCACCGTGTCCTGGACGTGTTCGCAGTTGTCGATCGCCAGGAGGTAGGGCCGGGCTCGGAGGTAGTCGATGATCAGCGCGCCGGGCTCACCTGCGCGGCCGCGCAGCCCGATGGATCCAGCCACAGCATCGACGACCTCGAGCGGCGTCCGCGTGCTGGCCAGGTAGGCGAACCCCACACCGCCGTTCAGTGATCGCGCAAGGCTCGCGACGAAGTGCTCGACGAGCCGGGTCTTGCCGCTGCCGCCCGGTCCAGTGATCGTCACGAGCCGACTTCCGGCGACGAGCGAGCGCAGGCGGATCAGCTCGAGCCGCCGGCCGACGAACGTCGTGAGGGGGATCCGGGCGCCGACCACCCTCTCGGTCGCCCGGTTCGGAACGGCCACCAGGGTCGATTCAGCCATGCTCCTTGATGGGCGGGTCGGATCGTCTGCGACAAGGGCCGGAGGGCCCGATCGATGGGGCCGGTCGGGCTTCCCGGCTGGATCGCCAGCGGGCGGGCATCGACGTCCAGACCGTGGACCGCCGACGGATTCGGGCTGTCCGGCACTTCCTCGGGCAGGGTCCATCGCCGTCAAATGGGCGTGGAAGGAACCTGCGTGGAAGGCAGTGTGAGATGACGCGCGTTCAGGTTGTCTATGCGAGCC
>DASSPG010000065.1:0-1514 GCA_035699725.1 Candidatus Limnocylindrales bacterium
CTCGGACATCGGGAAGACC
Source organism: Candidatus Limnocylindrales bacterium (assembly GCA_035699725.1). Lineage (GTDB taxonomy): Bacteria > Chloroflexota > Limnocylindria > Limnocylindrales > CSP1-4 > CF-46. The sequence goes on from DASSPG010000065.1 coordinate 20, forward strand.
TTCCCGTTGGCGCAGCAGACCCGCACGTCGGTGATGCCCGCGGCCTCGATGGCGTCGAACACCGCCGGCAGCAGCTTCGACGACGGCGTCGGGCGGAACTGGTTGTCGATCACCACGGCGACGCTCGCCTTGCCCTCGAGCAGCTCGGCGAAGGCGGGCCCGCTCGTCGGCCGCGCGAGCGCTTGCCGCGCAGCCTCGGTGGGATCGCCCACGGGGGCCGGCTCGTCCGGCTGGACGACCGTGATCAGGTTCGCCACGGGCAGGTCGAGCTCGAGCGTGTCGCGGTGCTTCTTCGACTCGTCGTCGGTTGCCCCGATCGCGAGCGGATCCATCGACTCGTACGGGATGACGACGCGGGTTGTCTCGCTCATCGGTCCTCCGAGATCGGGTCTTGTGCCTACGGCCGAGGTTAGACGATCCGGCGACGGCGGTTCGCCTGCTCCGTCCAGATGGAAGATCGGCAATGAGCGCGAACCGGATGGCGCCCCCGGACGTCACGCGAATTGCCGATCGACCATCTAGCGTGACGGGCGTGGACGCACGGCCCGTGCTCGACCTGATCGCAGCGGCCCGGCCTGCGCGGGACTTCCGGCTCGTCGGGATCGGCGGTCGCGGCGGCGCGGGGAAGTCGACCCTCGCGGCCCGCATCGACGGCGCGCAGGTCGTCTCGACGGACGAGTTCTGGAACGGCCACGGCTTCGACCTCTCGCGCCTGCGCACCGAGGTGTTCGACCCGCTCCTGGCGGGCCGCCCGGCTCGGTACGCCGCCTGGGACTGGGCGGCGCGTCGTTCCGCCGGGACGCGGGTCGTCGAGCCACGTGGGACGGTGGTGGTCGAAGGCGTCTGCGCCCTCCATCGCCTGTTCCGCGACGACTACGACGTACGCGTATGGGTCGAGGCCCCGTACGAGATCCGGCTCGCGCGCGGTGTCGCCCGAGACGGCGAGGCGGCGCGGGCCACCTGGGTGGAGCGGTGGATGCCTGGCGAGGATCGCTACGTCGAGCGCGACGACCCCGTTGCCTGTGCCGACGTGGTCGTCGACGGGAGCATGCCGCTCGATCGAGCGATTGTCGATCGTCCGGCGGGCGGGTGAGGATGCGCCCAACGCCAACCTCAGGAGGGACTCGATGCGCCTCACACCGTCCACCGTCCTCGCCGTCGCAGCGCTCTTCTTCGCGCTCGGCGGCTCCGCCGTCGCCGTCACCGACGCGGTGCGGCCGCAGGCCCGGTGCCAGTCGGGCGCCGTGCGCGGCTTCATCGCCGTCAACGGCGATCCGGCGAAGGGCATCGCCAACATCGGCGACGCCTTCACCAGCGCGAGGCCGATGGTGGGCGTGCGGTTCAACTGCGCCGGGCCCGCCCCCCAGGCCCGCCGGGTGAACACCGGCGTCTACGAGGTGCGCTTCGGCGGCAACGGAGGCCAGATCGCCGTCGCCAGCTCGGCCGGCGCCGAGACGACCGTCGCGTCGCTCGGCGGTGGTGTCTTCCGGATCGG
>DASSPG010000066.1:0-5793 GCA_035699725.1 Candidatus Limnocylindrales bacterium
CCGGCCTGGATCTGGCGGTAGAGGTCCTCGAGGGTGGCCCGGCCGCTGCCGTCGCCGCTCTTCGCGGCGGCCTCGGCCTGGCGCGACTCGACCATGGTCCGGGCGGCCTTCTCGTCCGCGACGACGCGCAGGATGTCGCCGGCCTCGGGCACGGACGACAGGCCGAGGATCACGACGGCGGACGAGGGTCCGGCCTTCTTGATCCGCTTGCCCATGTCGTTCTCGAGGGCGCGGACCTTGCCGAACGTCTCGCCGACGACGATGACGTCGCCGACGTTGAGCGTGCCGGTCTGGACGATCGCGGTCGCGATCGCGCCGCGGCTCTTGTCGAGCTGCGCTTCGACGATCGTTCCGACGGCCGGTCGCTTCGGGTTTGCCTTGAGCTCCTGGAGGTCGGCCACGAGCAGGATCATCTCGATCAGCTCGTCGAGCCCGACACGTGTCCGCGCGGACACGGGCACGAGCGGGGTGTCGCCACCGTAGTCCTCGACGATCACGCCCGCCTCGGACAGCTCGGTCTTGACGCGGTCCGGGTTCGAGTCGGGCTTGTCGATCTTGTTGAGGGCGATGACGATCGGCACCTTGGCCGCCTTCGCGTGGCTGATCGCCTCGAGCGTCTGGGGCATGACGCCATCGTCGGCGGCGACCACCACGACCGCGATGTCGGTCACCTTTGCGCCGCGCGCGCGCATCGCGGTGAACGCCTCGTGGCCCGGGGTGTCGAGGAAGACGACGCGCTTGCCGTCGTGCTCGACCTCGCTCGCGCCGATGTGCTGGGTGATCCCGCCGCGCTCGCCGGCCGCGACCTCGGTCGTGCGGATCGCGTCGAGGAGGCTCGTCTTGCCGTGGTCGACGTGGCCCATCACGGTCACGATCGGGGCGCGCGGCAGCAGGTCCTGCTCGGCGTCCTCGTCGAAGAGGACCTCCTTGGCGGCCGGCGCCGGGGCGACGGTCTCCTCGCCCTCGACGGCCACGCCGGCGGTGGGGGCGACGGTCTCGGCCACCTCGTAGCCGAGCTCGCCGGCGACCAGGGACGCGGTGTCGCGGTCGATCAGCTGGTTGATCGTCGCGAAGATCCCGCTCTTGATCAGCTCCCGGATGACGTCGGCAGGGTTGACCGCCAGGAGCTCCGCGAACTCCTTCACGGTGATCGTCGTCGGCAGCTCGATCGCGCCGCGTTCGCGCGGATCGATCGTCTGGACCTGCGAATTGGCGTCGCCGGGACGACGCGGCGGCTTGCGGGGCCCGCGCCGGCCGCGGGTGCCGCTCCTACTCCTGGCCACGGGCTCCTCCTCCTGAAGTCATCGTCATCGTGTCCGGTCCGGCCAGGAGTCTCTCGCGGAGGTCCGGCGGAACGGGTGCCTCGAGTGCGCGCCCGAGGGCGCCGCGCCCGGCGGCGAGGGTCCAGCAGCCGGCGTCGCGGCAGAGGTAGGCACCCCTGCCGGCCAACCGGCCGGTTTCATCGATCATCATCGCGCCGTCCGGCGTCCGGACGATCCGGACGAGATCGCGCTTGTCACGGGCCGTGCGGCAGGCGACGCACGACCGGGTCGGAACACGCCGAACCGCCGCCCCGGACCGTCGAGCGCCGGTCCGCTCGCGGGTCACCGAGGCTGCCTTCGGCGTGGCCGCCCGCCCCGGCTCTACGACGCCACCTCCTCGGTGGTCGTCGCGGCCTTCTTCGCACGGGGCTTCTTCGCGGCCGGCTCGGTGGCGGAGACCGGCTCGTCCGCGACCGGGTCGGCGGCGGGGGCCTTCTTCGCGCGCGGCTTGGGGGCAGCCTTGGTCGTGGCGGTGGGCTCCGGGTCCGTCGCCGCGGGCTCCGCCTCGGCCGCCGATGCGTCGCCCGCGGGCACCTCGGCCACGGCCTTCTTCGCTCGCGACTTCGCAGCCGGCTCCGCCGCTGCGGGGGTCTCGGCGACCGCGGGGAGCACGTCCGGGGCCTCGGCAGGCGCCTCGGCAGATGCGTCGGGGGCTCCGGGAGCCGTCGGCGCGGTGACCGTCTCGGCCACCGGCGCCGCTGCGGCCTCCTCGGCCGCCTTGGCCGCGACCGAGACGTCACTTCGGATGTCGATCCGCCAGCCCGTGAGACGCGCGGCGAGCCGGGCGTTCTGGCCCTCGCGGCCGATCGCCAGCGACAGCATCCGCTCCGGGACGGTGACGTTGGCGATCCGCTTCTCCTCGTCGATGTCGACGCTGATGACCTGGGCGGGCGACAGGGCGTTGGCGACGAACACGCTGGCGTCGTCGTGCCACGGGATGATGTCGATCTTCTCGCCGCCGAGCTCGGCGACGACGGCCTGGACGCGCGCGCCGCGCTGGCCGACGGTGGCGCCCACCGGATCGAGCCCCTCCTGGCGCGACGAAACCGCGACCTTGGAGCGGGAGCCCGGCTCGCGGGCGATCGCCTTGATCTCGACGGTGCCGCTGTGGATCTCCGGCACTTCGAGCTCGAACAGGCGCTTGAGGAATCCCTTGTGGGTCCGGCTCACGAGGATCTGCGGGCCGCGGCTGGAGCGGCGGACCTCGAGCACGAACGCCTTGACGTTCTGCCCGATGCGGTAGTGCTCGACCGCGCTCTGCTCGCTCGTCGCGAGGATGGCCTCGACGTTGTTGCCGACGTCGAGGATGATCGCCCGCGGCTCGACGCGGTTCACCGCGCCGGTGATCATCTCGCCCTCGCGGTTCGCGAACTTGTCGAAGACCTGGTCGCGCTCGACCTCGCGGATCCGCTGGAGCACGATCTGCTTGGCGGTCTGGGCGCCGATCCGGCCGAAGACGTCGTCCTGGAGCTCCTCGGTCTGGACGAGGTCGCCGGGCTTCGCGTCGGGGTCATGGACGTGGGCCTCGTCGAGGGTGAACTCGACGAGCGGATCCTCGACCTCCTCGACCGCCACCCGGGCCCGGAACACGCGGATCTTGCCCGTCTCGGCGTCGATCCGGACGTGGATGTCCTCGTCGCCGGCGACGCGCCGGTAGGCGGACTGGATGCCGTCCTCGACCGCGTGGATCAACTGCTCGCGGGAGACCTGCTTCTCGGCATTGAGCTGGAGGAGCGCACCGACGAAATCGCGACTCACGCTTCCTCCTTCGCTTGCTCAAGATCTGGTGGCTGACAAAAAGAAGCGTGGGGGTCACCCACGCAAGGAGCGGCCGTTCAGTTGCCGGGAACTATACACCCGGACGGGTGGACGGCTCAACCGCGGCGCCGTCGCCGGCGCCCGCAGCATCCGCCGGCGCCCAGAATCTCCAATGACAGCCACGAGGACCATAACGCGACGTTCGCAGTCGCTGGGCGTCAGCGAGACTCCAATGCTCTCCTGGCTGTCGAATGAGCCGACACGGGCCCGTCGGGCCGACTGCGGCGGGGCCGGGCTCGCGTCAGGTCGGCGTGGCTGACGAATGAGACGATCCGCGGGGCACTTCCCGCGCCGCGCAACCATCGCTGGTCGCGGTGCGTCCCAGCCGCAGTTCCCCGCCGTTTCGAGGCCGCCGTGACTCTTCCGCTCCGTCGCCGTCGCCTCGTCGCCATCGCCGCGATCACCACGATCGCCGCGGCGGCCGTCGTCGCGCTCGGCATCGGCACGGCCACGCGGGAGGGGCCGCCGCGCACCGGACTCCCTCCGACGCCGTCGACGTCGGATGCCGCGACAGGCGCCCCCGCCCATCCCGAGTTCATCCTCGACCTGGCGCTGCCTCCGTTGGATCCCGTCCCGTGGATCGCCGTCGAGTGGCACGAGGTCCGGGGCCCGTTCGGGCGTCGCCTGGAGCCGGGCCACGACCGGATCGACGCCCTGGTCCGCGGCGGTCCGGGCCTCCTGGCCTGGGGCCGGGCGTCCATGCCGGGCCGGAACCAGTTCGACGACATGGGCGCCGTCTACCTGTCGCAGGACGGTCGGACCTGGCTGACCGTGCCGCTCGACGCGGGCGTCGGGCCGAACGACGGGTCGGAGATTCGCGTGGTCGTGCCCGGACCGGCCGGGCTCCTGGCCTTCGGCGGGGTGTGCTGCACAGACGAGGAGCGGCCGGCCCTCTGGCGATCACCGGACGGCCGGGCCTGGACGCGGCTCCCCTACCCGGCGGCGATCGGGGCGGCCAACGTGACGAGCCTCGTCGCGTCTCGCGACCGGTACGTCGCCGGCGGCCAGCTCGATGGCGCCGCGGTCGTGTGGACGTCGCGCGACGGCGTCGCATGGGCGCCGATCGGGGGCGACCCGCGCGGCTTCGGACGCGGCGGCGTCAACGATGTCGCGGTCGCGCCGGAGGGCATCGTCGCCGTCGGCTGGCTCGAGGACGACAAGGTCTGGGACGGGGCGATCTGGGCGGCCGCCGATGGCGACGCGTGGGAGCGCCTGCCGGCCGAGATCCTGACGGGCGTCGATGACACCGTCCTCAACCGGATCGTCGTCCGCGCCGGCGGCTGGTTCGTCCTGGGCTGGGACGGCTCGCACGATGAGCGAATCCGCTGCGAGCAGGCAGGACGGGTCGCGTCCATCGGCGGCACGGCCCCGCCGCCGGTGATGACGCGCGACTTCTCGTGCGGCTGGGGCCATGAGGCGCACTGGATCACGGCCGATGGGCGGAACTGGGTCGAGGTCGTGCCGCCCGCCGGGCTGGTTCCCGCCAGGCCGGGCGAGCTGGTCGAGTTCGGGAGCCACCGCGTCGTCGCCGGCGGGCCGGGCCTGGTCGCCCTCGGCGAGGAATGGGAGGTGCACTCGTCATCGATCTTCGTGTCCGAGGACGGTCGGACGTGGCAGCCGACCGATCCCGCGACGCAGCTCCCGAGCGGCGGCCCGGTGGGCCTCGTCGTCGTCGGGCGATCGGTGCTGGCCGTCGGCTCGGAGCTCCAGGTCTGGGTCGGCGCCGCCCGATAGCGACGGGACCGGACGAGGCTCAGGCGGGAGCGGGCGTCCCCGTCGGCGCGGGATAGCGCCGTTCGACGTAGTCCTCGAGGATGCCGATGAACTCGTCCACCAGGCCGTCGCCGCGGAGCGTCCGGTCCAGCCTGCCGTCGATGAACACCGGCGCCACCGGGTCCTCGAACGTACCGGGCAACGAGATCCCGATGTCGGCGTGCTTGGACTCGCCCGGGCCGTTGACGACGCAGCCCATGACCGCGACCCGCATCTCCTCGACGCCGGGCCGGGTCTCGGCCCATTCCGGCATCCGCGCCTTCAAGTGGGCCTGGATCTGCTGGGCCATCTCCTGGAAGAAGGTCGAGGTCGTCCGGCCGCAACCCGGGCACGCCGAGACCTGGGGCAGGAACGAGCGCAGGCCCATCGACTGGAGGACCTGCTGGGCGATCTCGACCTCGCGCTCGCGGCCGGCCCCGGGCTCGGGCGTGAGCGAGACCCGGATCGTGTCGCCGATCCCCTCGTTGAGCAGGATCGCGAGACCGGCCGTCGAGGCGACCACGCCTTTGTCGCCCATGCCGGCCTCGGTCAGGCCCAGGTGGAGCGGGTAGTCGGAGCGGGCGGCCAGCAGGCGATAGACGTCGATCAGGTCGCGGACCTGCGACACCTTGGCGCTGATGATGATCCGGTCGTGGCGGAGTCCGGTCGCCTCGGCCAGCTCGGCCGAGCGCATCGCCGACTCGATCATCGCCTCGATCATCACGTCGCGCGCGTCGCGCGGCTCGGCGGCCCGCGAGTTCGCATCCATCAGCTCGGTCAGGAGCGCCTGGTCGAGCGAGCCCCAGTTCACCCCGATCCGGACCGGCTTGTCGTTCTCGATCGCGACCCGGACGATCGTCGCGAAGTGCTCGTCGTGGCGCTTGGCGCCGACGTTGCCGGG
>DASSPG010000067.1:0-18483 GCA_035699725.1 Candidatus Limnocylindrales bacterium
GGCGGGCGTGACGGTGAAGGACGGGGTCTTCTCGCCGTGGAACGGGCAGAGGCCCTTGAAGGTGGACCCCGCCTTCTTGAGCTGGACGGTCTCACCGACGACGTCGACGACCCGCAGCTTGTTCTTCACCTCGGCCGCGACACCGACCGCCAAGCTGGCCCTCCCGCCCGGCTGCTCCCGGGCCCGCGTGCCCGTCCCGGACGGGCGGCTGCGCACGACGGGCGTGCGCCGGACATGACGGTGGGCTTGTCAAGACTTGACAAGCCGCATCGGGCCGAAGGATAGCACTCAGCGGGGGCTTGACAAGGGTCTTGACAGGCCGGCGCGGCGGATCGGCTACGCTCACATCCGATGGCTCCCACCACCTTCCCGATCCGCGTCGGGCGGCGCTCGCGCCCCCTCCTCCGGGTGTTCTTCGGCGTCAGGCCGGACGAGGCCCGGGTCACCCTCGGTGACGGGCCGGACGGCGAGCTCGACGTCCGCTTCGGCTGGGCCCACTTCCACACCCCGATGGCCAACATCGTGCGCTGGCAGATCGAGGGGCCGTTCCGCTGGATCACCGCGATCGGGATCCGGATGAGCGTCCGCCACCGCGACGTGACGTTCGGCGGCAGCCATCACGGCGGCGTCCGGATCGACTTCCGGGAGCGGGTGCCTTGGAGTCTCTTCCGGGTGCCGGCGATCTACGTCCCGGCCGACGACCTCGAGGCCCTCGCGGCCGAGCTCGAGCGGCGCGGGTTGCCCGGACGCGACGCCCGATCGCGAGTCGTGCGCTGAGGGGCCCGCGCAGCGCCTACGGCGTGACCGTCAGGTAGCCCGAGGCGAAGATCCGACCGCTCTGGTTCGCGAACGCGACCACCCACGTGCCAGGGGTCAGCCCGTCATTGCTCAGGTCGACCGCGAAGAGGTCGGCGTTCTCGGCGTTGTTCGAGGCCGCCACCGGTCGCGGCGGCTTGTTGTTCGAGCCCGACCCGACCTGGACGATGACCTCGCCCGGCGGACGCGGCGTGAAGGCTCGCCCGACCGCGACCAGCGGCGTCGTCCCCTGCTTGACCGTCGAGACCTTGCCCGTGATCGCGAGTGACGTCGGATCGAAGGAGGCGCCGAAGATGACCACGCTGCCGGCCGGGAAGTCGCCGCCGCCACCTCCACCGCCACCACCGGCGTCGGGCGTGCTCCCGCCGCACCCGCCGACCACCAGCCCGACAGCCAGAAGCACGCCAAGGAACCGCCGCATCTCAGTCTCCCTGCAAGCCGCCGAGGCCTCCGCCTGTCTCGCGGATGCCGATGCGCGCAGTATCCACACTGGCGAGGTCGAGCGCGGCGCCAACGCGCAGCCTCTCGGGGCCGCGGCCGGCGCGTCGCGTCAGGGCAGGTCGGCCATCGATCGCCCGGCCCGGAAGGCGGCGATCAGCTCCGTGTACGCGGGCAGGCCGCGCTCGTAGCCGAGCGCCCAGAACCCGGCACCGGCGAGGCCGCGTTCGTTGGCCTCGTGGAGCTTGCGGGTGAGGCTGCGCGGCGTGTCGTAGTAGACGGCCTGCCACGAGTCGCCGTCCGGGACGGCGAGGTGCTGGACGTCCTCGACCGCGTCGTACGTGGCCGTCACGCCGGGCCGATCGAGCGTCTCGAGATTGCGGCGCGGCACCCAGACGTCGCCTCGCCCGGTCGACGGCGCGCCGACATCGGCGCTCACGACCGGCCAGGCGAGGCCGTACAGCGGCAGGCCGAGCACGGTCCGTTCGATCGGCACGCCGAGCGCCGCGTAGAGGTCGAGGGACCAGCCGAGCGCCCGCGTCTGGCCGTCACGCCGGACCAGCGGCGCCGACGCGCCCGGCTCGCTGCCCGCGGTCCGGTAGTCGTAGCCCATCAGGAAGATTCGGTCGGCGCCGGCGATCGCCGCCGCGGCCGCCATGGCGGCGCCCAGCGGTCCTGCCCCGGTCGTGACCGTCACCGTTGCAGACGGCGCTTCCGCTCGAAGCGCGGTCCGGAGCCGGCCGACGAAGAGCCCGAACGCCGGGACGTCCCCCTCGTCCATCTCCTCGACGTCGACCGCGACCCCGTCAACGCCGAGGTCGGACCGGACCTCGACCAGCCCGGCGACGACCTTGCCCTGGAGCTCGAGCGAGTCGAAGAGGCGATCGTTCTTGGTGCGCCCGAAGCTCGTCCACGCGACGTCGACCCGGCGGCCGGCGGCCTGCGCGTCGGCGACGATCCGGCGGCCCACCGGGCCCGCGACCCGGCGGTAGCCGCTCTGGTCGGTGTCGATCGCGCCCGATCCGTCGTGCGTCACCGAGAACAGCCCGATCGTCGTCGCGTCGGTCGTCCGCAGGTGGGCGGCGATCGAGTCGTCGATCTCCCAGTACGGGACGAAGCCGTAGACCTCGTGACCGGGGACGCGCGGCGCGGCGGTCGCGAGCGGAACGCCGGACGGCGCGTCGGCGATCCGCGGGGCCTCGGCCGGCCGGCCCAGCAGCGCGAACCCGCCGACCGTGGCGACGATGCCGGCGGCGGCGATCAGCCGAGCCCGACCGCTGAATCGGCGCGGGCGATCCGGGCGGCTCGGCCCGGCCATTGCGCCCGCTCGGCGTCGGATCCCCATGACCCCAGTCTGCCGGGTCGCAGGAATCGGGTCCACCGGGCAACCCCGATCCGGGCGACGCGTTCGCGCACCCGCTGGCACTCCCACGGTGTCAGCCGACGGCTGGACCCCCGAACGCGCCACCCACTGGGCCCATCCGAGTCGTCTCAGCCATCCGCTGACCCGCCCGCTGCATGAACGGACGGCGGAACGCACCGTCGGGTCGGGTCAGGCGTCCGTTGACACACTCACTGCATGACCGACGCTCGGCGCTGACGCGCCGCGATCAGCCGTAGAAGTCGGTCACCAGGCGCGTCCGCGTCCCGTAGCGCCAGACCCCGATCCCGACGGAGCGGTACTTCGCGTTCTTGATGTTCTTCCAGTGCCCGCCGTTCGTCGACTTCTCGGACTGGAACCGCAGGTGCGACGCGAGGACCGCGGCCTTGGCCGACGAGTAGCCGTCACGGCAGCCGATGTTCTCGGCCCAGGTCCAGCGCGTGTAGCCCGCCCGGCGGAGGCGCGATCCGGGATCGGTCCCGCCGTAGAAATGGGTGCACAGGTTCTTGACAGCAAGCAGCTTGGCGTACGGTCGCGCGACCTTGTCCGAGATCCCGTAGGAGTACGCGATCGGGGGCACGTAGGCGCTGTAGCGACCGCTGCCGTAGCCGCGGCACGTCCCGTCGCTCAGGACCCAGCCACCGGTCCGGGTGCAGTTGAGGAGCCCGAGGTAGAAGCGCTCCACGGAGTACCACGGCTTGTCGACCGTCGTCGTCGTGAGCGTGACGGCGCCGGACGGTGCGGTCGGGGCCGACGTGGTGGCCGCGACGGCGGGGGCCGCGGCGAGCGAGGCGACCGCGACGGCCGCCAGGGCGAAGGCCGTGGCCCGCCGAACGCCGGTCCGGGCGCGTGAGGACGCCACCGGGGCGCCGATCTGGGAACCGATCAAGACTCGTGCCTCCTGTTCTGCCGGACGACGCGCGCGAAGACGCGTCGACGGTGGGAGCCGACCGGGCAGACCGGAAGCGTGACGGGCCACACGTGAGCGGGGCCTGGGGCGGGCGGGCGAGGTGTGAGCGGTCCGACGATGAGGCGGTGAGCGCCTCGGGGATCGGTGACGGAGCGTCTGCCGGGAGCGGCGTCTGCGATTGGGCCTTCCGTTGGGGTGTCGACCTCGCCTGGACAGTATCGCCCGCGGCCGGCCGTCCGTCATCCCCCGGATCGACTAGGCGCCCCGGCTCCGGGGGTCCTGCCCGTCACCGAGCGCCCGACCGAGGCCCGACCGTGGCCCCTTCGTACCCCCGCGGCCCGAACCCGCGGCGGGGTTGCGCCGGGACACCGCGACCGGTCACCCTTGGCGGCATGTTCGGACGACCTCGCGCCCCTCGTCGATCGATGTCCCTCGGCGCCCTCGCGGCGACCGCGTTCATCGCCATCACGGCCCTGCCCGTCGCGGCGGCCGACTTCCCAGCGAAGGATTCGCGCTACCACTCGTTCACCGAGATGGTCGCCGAGATCCACGCCGTCGAGACCGCCCATCCCGACATCGTCGATGTCTTCAGCATCGGAAAGAGCCATCAGGGTCGCGACATCTGGGCGGCCAAGATCAGCGACAACGTCGCGACCGACGAGGCCGAGCCCGAGATCATGTTCGACGCGCTCCACCATGCGCGCGAGCACATGACGGTGGAGCAGGCGCTCTCCCTGCTGCACCTGCTGACCGACGACTACGGCACCGACACCCAGCTCACGAACCTCGTGAACTGGCGCGAGGTCTGGATCATCTTCGCGCTGAACCCCGACGGGTTCGAGTACGACCTGACCTGCACCGGCAGCGCCCGGCCGCCGTACTGCGCCTGGCGCAAGAACCGCCAGCCGAACGCGGGAACGACGGCGATCGGGACCGACATCAACCGCAACTACGGGTACCGCTGGGCGTGCTGCGGCGGCTCGTCCGGCAGTCCGGCATCGATCACCTACCGCGGCAAGGCCCCGTGGTCGGCCCCGGAGACGCGGGCCCTGCGCGACTTCGTCCTGAGCCGCCGGATCGGCGGGATCCAGCAGATCAGGTCGCACATCACATTTCACACCAACGGCGAGCTGATCCTGTGGCCGTACGGCTACACGAAGACCAACGTCCCGATCGACATGACCCTGACCGACTACCGCGCGTTCGTCGCGTTCGGGCGCGGCATGGCGGCCCGCAACGGCTACACCGCCCAGCAGTCGAGCGACCTCTACATCACCGACGGCGACCAGATCGACTGGATGTACGGCAGCCAGCGGATCTTCTCGTTCACGTGGGAGCTGTACCCGCCCGAGACGGCCACCGTGTGGGGCGATCACTACCCCGCCGACGAGAGCATCGCGGCCCAGACGGCCCACAACCGGAGCGCCCTGGTCTACTTCCTGAGCGCGGGCCACTGTGCCTACTCCGTGATCGGCCGGTCCCAGCCCGACTGCGGGCCGTTCTACGACGACACGGAGATCTCGCGGGCCTGGGTCGTCAACCCTGACGGCACCGACACCGCGCCGAGCTCCGCCCGGTTCATCCGCTCCGATCCGGCCGCGACGAACGCCTACGGCACCCGGATGCAGCCGGCCGGCACCGCCTCGGGCCGCTACGCGTTCGTGACCGGCGCGCCGGCGGGCTCCTCGGCCAACAGCTACGACCTGGACGGACGGACCACGATCCGGAGCGTCCCGATCGCCCTGCCGGCGACGCCCGGCAACCTCACGTTCCGCTACGTGTTCGCGCACGGGCCGAGCAGCGCCTCCGACGGCGTCAAGGTCTTCGTCGAGGACGAGGCTGCCGTGCGGACGCTCGTCTGGTCGAAGGCCGGCACGTCGTCCGTGGCGGGCGCCGCCTGGCGGGTCGGGAGCGCCGCGCTCACGCCGTGGGCCGGACAGAAGGTCCGGATCGTCATCCAGGCGATCGACGGCGGGAGCAACACCACCGTCGAGGTCCTGATCGACGACATCCGGGTCGAACGACCGCTCTGAGCCGCGAGCGCCGCGCTGCGGCGCCGAGCCTGCACGTGACGGTCGCCCGAACCTGAGCGCCGCGTCGGGGGGGAACCACCCTTCCCGACGTGGCGTCAAGGGCCGCATCCGCCGATCCCGACCGGGGTCGGCCAGCCCAGGAGGGCGACGCGATGCGGCAACGACGACTCGGTCGGTTCGGACTCGGCCTCTCCACGGCGGTCCTCGGCCTGTTCCTGGCGGTCACTCCGACGCTCGCCTGTGGCGGGCTGATCGGTCCGAACGGCGCGGTCAACCTGCTCCGGACGACGACCTTCGCCGGCTACCACGACGGGGAGGAGCACTACGTCACCGCCTTCCAGTTCGCGGGCGGCGGCGGGGCCTTCGGCTCGATCACGCCGCTGCCGGGCATCCCGACGAGCGTCGTGAAGGGCGGCGACTGGACGCTCCAGCGCCTCGTCCGCGAGACGTCGCCCGTGTTCCTGCGCGACGCGGCCGCCGCCCCGGCGTCCTCGGGTGGCGCCCAGGAGATCCTCAAGGTCAAGATCGACGCCCTCGACATCACCGTCCTCAAGGGCGGCTCGACCGACATCGGCGTTTGGGCGAAGGACCACGGCTTCCGTCTCCCGCCTGACGCCCCCGAGGTCCTCGACTTCTACGCCGCGCGCAGCCAGATCTTCCTCGCCGCCGCGTTCGACGCCGACGCCGCCGCGGCCCGCGGCCAGCAGCTCGGCGACGGGACGCCGGTCCACATCACGATCCCGACGGACAACCCGTGGGTCCCGCTCCGGATCCTCGCCCTCGGGAAGGCCGCGTCCGAGACCGTCGAGGCCGACGTGTACCTGCTCACGGACACCGCGCCCGCCCTGCTCCCCGCCCCGAACGGGACCAACGGAATCCGGCTGGACCACAGTGCGCCCGCCTCCGCGTCGCTCCTGGCCGACCTCCAGTCCGATCGCGGGATGGAGTGGATCCCCTCGAGCGCCTGGCTGACCAAGGTGGCCGTGGACGGCACGGCCGGCCAGCTCGGCTACGACCTCGCGATCGATGCGTCCGGCGCCGGCCGGCCCTCGGCGGTGGATGCCGGGTTCACGATGCCGGGCGCCGTCCGGCCGCCGACCGCAGTCGATCTGTCGCGGATCCTCCTGGCCCTCGCATTCGTCGGGGTCGGGCTGGTCGGGATCGGCCTGATCGCCAGGGCGCGACCGACCACGGGCCGGCCGGCGGGCTGGTGAGCCGGCGATGAACAGCCGGCGGACGGCGGCGGTCCTCGGGCTGGGCCTCGGGATCGCCATCGTCAGCGGGATCGGGGCGAACGCGATCGCACGGGCGGGCGAGCCGCTCACCGTCCGGGTCGCGATCCGCTACTCGGGGTTCGAGCCGGGCCGGATCAGCGTCCCGGCCGGGCGCTCGGTGACGTTCGTGCTCGCGAACGGCGACCCGATCGACCACGAGTGGATCGTCGGCGAGGCGGCCAGCCATCAGCGCCATCGGACGGGCAGCGAGCCGGCCCACGGCGGGCGGCCCACCGAGGTCTCGGTCGCCGCGGGCGAGGAGGTCCGGACGACGGTCACGTTCGACACGCCCGGCACGCTCCGGTTCATCTGCCATCTGCCCGGTCACGAAGCCTACGGCATGGTTGGGACGTTGATCGTCACGAACTGACGGCTGTCGCGCCTTCGCGACCGATCGGAGACGCGTGGGCGGGTGCCCATGGAGAGGCCCGGCGACGATGTCGCCGGGCCCCTCCACGCTGTGCGGGGGAGATCAGGATCCGGGCGCGACCGACGTCACGAGGATCCCGTTGACGATCGGGAGATCGCCGCGCTGCGGCGTGAACCCGATGTCGAGCTGGCCGTCGGTCACCTCGACCTCGAACGTCCGGTCGAGGGCGATGAACCGACCGCCGGCCGCTGCGAACACGTCGAGGCTGGCGATGACCGTCGTGCCCTCGATCGTGACGCTGAAGACGCGCGCCCCCGCACGCCGGGCAACGAGCTCGGCGAACGCGAGGTCCACCCGGTAGACGCCCGGGGCCACGTCGAACCGGTAGCCGGTCATGCCGGACCGGAGGTCCTGGTAGAGCGGATCCTCGGTCGTGCCCGCGATCGCCGCCCCGGTCGAGCGGGTCGACGAGGCGCCGAGCCAGCCGAACGAGCCGGGCGTCCATGCCCGGTCCGCGCCGTACAGATCGCCGTTGGCGTTCAGGTACGAGCCGCCGCCGGCGTTGACGCCCTGCTGGTAGGCCGGGACGACGAGCTCGACCGGGACCGTCACGACCGAGTTGTCGGGGTCGTTCGTCTGGACGACGACGAGGGCCCGGTAGATGCCCGGGGCGAGGCCGGTCGAGTCGACGGCCACGTCGAGCTCGACGCTGCCGTCGGGCGCGAGCGTGCCCTCGGTCGGAGCGACCGACAGCCACGGGACGTCGCTGAAGGTCGGCAGGCCGGAGTCGATCAGGTAGGCGTTGCCGCTCGCCTGGCCGACGGTCCACAGGTTGCCGACCGGGTCGATCTCGAGGCCGGCGCCGTTGAAGCCGCCGCCATCGGGATGGGGCAGCGCGGCCGAGGCCTCGCACGTCGTCGGATCGAGCAGGTAGATCGTGTCCGACTCGGAGTTGGTGGCTTCCCAGAGCATCCCGAAGGAACGGTTCCAGGCGAGGCCCGAGATGTTCGGATCGGGGGCGGCGCACTGGTTGAGCGTCTCGCCTGGCGTCCCGGAGCCCAGCCCCGCGACACGGTAGACGATCCCCTCGTTCCAGCCGCCGACGTAGAACACATCGTTGGTCGGGTCATAGGCGAGGCCGCGCTGCGAGATGCCCGACCACGGCGAGCCCGTGATCACGTGCTCGACCGAGCCGTCGGCCGGGTCGAGCCCGTAGATCCCGTTGTCGCCGCCGACGTTCAACTGCCAGAGCAGGCCGCGACCCTCATCCCAGGCCATGTCGCCGCCGAAGGCCTCGACCCATGGCTCCTCGAACGAGCGTCCGGTCGGGTTGCCGGACGTCTCGAACTCGGTCGCCGTGCACACGCCGGAGAAGCCGCACAGGTCGCCGTTGTCGAGGGCATCGCCGATCCAGACCGTGTCGCTGGCGCCGACGGCCCATGGCAGCTCGAGCCCGGCCGGCCACGCGGCGAGGACGTCGCCTGGGGCGCGGGGGGCGATGACGGACGCGCTCGGTCCGAAGAGGCCGCGCGTCGTCCGGGCGTTCGGGTAGGCGCCGGCCGGCAGGGTCCGCCGAGCGGCACCTGCAGCGGCGGTCGCGGCTGCGGCCTCGGCCTCGGTAGTCGATCCGAGGTCGACCTCGCCGACCGAGAACGTCAGGTCGCGGTGGCCGGCCGGGTTCGACACGACGATCGTGCCGTGGCCGGTCCGGCTCGGGGTCAGGACGAAGACGAACGGCCCGCCCTCGATTGCGGCGTGAGCCTGGTCGCGATGGAGGGTCTGGTCGGCACCGGTCGTCGTCGCTCCGGCGACGATGGCCACGGTGCGCGAGGCGGCGACGTAGCCGGCCGCCCCGAAGTCCGCGTTCCACGTCCCCTCGGGCCCGACGACCTGCCACGTGCCGTCGCCGGCCGTGGTCGTCGTGAGCTCGAGCGGGTTGCCCTGCCAGGTGGCGTGGACGACGACGTCCGCACCGGCGATCGGCTCGCCCGTATGGTCGTCGCTGACCGTCCCGCCGACCGCCCCGAAGGAGGCCGGCATTGTCACGGTCAGGGTGACCTCGACGGGGAGCTGGCGCTGCTTGGGCGCGTCGGTCACGAAGACGACGAGGGCTCGGTAGACGCCGGGGGCGAGACCGGCCGTGCCGAGCTGGAGCTCGACGTCGGTAGTCGCAGCGGCATCGATCGTGCCGGAAACGGGGCTCTCGGCGAGCCACGGCACGTCGCTGAAGGGCTGGACGGTGCCGTGCCCGATGTCCGGCGCCCAGTCGAGCGGCTGGAACCAGTCGCCCAGGGCGAAGTCGACGTCCATGTTGCCGTCGTCGGCGCCGAGGGCATCGAGCGGCAGCTGGAAGCGGATCGTCTGGCCGTCCACACTGGCCGGCCCGATGCCGCTCAGCTCGAACGTCGCAAGATCGATCGCGTAGACGAGCGGCTCAGGATCGTGGACGGCGAACAGGCCGATGAGGTACTCGGCGCCGACGTCCTGAGTCGGCAACCCGGCGAGGAACTCGGCCGGGATGCCCGTGTCGGGGTTCTGGTCCGTGTCCACGTAGATCTCGCCGACGGTCTCGCCCATCGGCGTGCCGGCGGTGAAGTCGATCGCCATCTCGAGGACGGTCTCGCCGTCGGAGCCGGCCCGGATCTCGGTCGCGTCCACCGATCCGCGGCTGTCGCCGACGGGGTCGATGATGATCGGCTGGAGCGTCTGTGGCGGGAACGTGTCGCGGATGCCCGACACGTCGGGCAGAGGACCGCGAACGATGGGCCGCTGCCAGCCCGGCCGGTAGGTGATCGCGGTCGGCGCGACGGGCGGGAGGGTGATCTCGCTGCCGCGATCGCGCTCCTTGGCCTCCCACGTGAGAATCGAGCTGCCGAGGTTCGACAGGTCGATGTTGGCCGTCGTCGTCGAGCCGAACTCGACGGTCGCGTCCACGCTCGTCGGATCGACCGCCGCGATCGGCGCCGCGAGCGCGAAGTTGCGCTCGTCGTCCGAGCCGTCCGTGACGGTCAGGGTCGTCGTCCCGGTGACATAGCCGTCATCGGCGGCGCTCACGTCGTAGGCGCCCGGCCGCAGGCGGAGGCTGTACGTCCCGTCGGCCGCGGTCGTCGTCGAGCGCAGGCCGGGCGAGGCACTGACGGTCGCGCCGGCGATCGGCAGGCCGTCGTTCAGGTCGGTCACCGTGCCGTGGACGAGCCCCGACGGAACGATCTCGAAGCGGTACGCCTGGTTCGGCCCGAGCCGCCGCTCGAAGAGCGAGAACTGGAGGGCGTCGGTGCCGGTCGCGTTCTCGATCCCGATGCCGGCGTTCCGCCCGTCACCGGGGTTGGCGGCGTTGTCGGCATAGAGGAAGTCGATCGTGCCGTTCTCGTGGAGCTTGACCTCGAAGCTGGTCCGGGCGGTCGAGCCGTACGCCTTCACGCCGTCGTAGGCGATGACGAAGGTCCGGTCCGGCGCAGTGCCGAGCGTTTCGTAGGCGATCATGCTGCCGTCGTCGAGGAACAGGTCCTGCCAGAGCGGGTAGATCGCCGCATTCGGGTGGCTCGGCGACGGGATCCCGATCGGGAAGCCGTTGTACTGGTCGGGAGCCAGGAAGTTGATGTAGCCGTTGTCCGACAGGTAGACCGCGCCGTACGACGTCCCGTAGAACGGGAAGTCGAACGGGAGGCGGAGGCGGCCGGCGAACTCGTCGCCGTAGAGGGCCGTCTGGCCCGACGGCTCGACCCAGTCGAAGTCGATCCGACGGCAGCCGTGGCCGAAGTCGTCGAGCTTGCGATAGAGGGCGAAGTCCTGGACGACGTCCGGGCCGCTCGAGCTGACCTCGCTGGTGGCCGTCTCGGTGCAGCCGCCCGAGGAGGCCTCGATGGTGTACGACCCGATCGGAAGGGAGAGTGCATACGTGCCGTCCGCGCCGGTCGTCGCCGGAGCGACGGGCGTGCCGACAGGGGCGACCGAGGCGCCCGGGATCGGGTCGCCGTCCTCCGAGCCACGGACCGTGCCGCTGACCGTGAACCGGGGCAGCGCGTCGAGTGCGAAGTCCTGGGTCGTCGTCGTGTCGGCGACGATCGTCACGAGTGGCGCGACGTCGCCCTGGTACCCGAACGCGACGGCGCTCACGACGTAGTCGCCGGCCGCAAGGAAGAGGCTGTACGTCCCGTCGGACGCCGTCGTCGCGCTGAACGTCCGGCTTCCGTCGGAGGCGGAGATGCGGGCGGCGCCGATCGGCGCGGCGGTGTCGAGGTCGGTGACGGTTCCCGCCAGGGTCCCGCCGGTCTTGACGAGGTCGACCGCGGCCTTCGCGTCGATCCGGCCCTCGCCGTACACGTAGTTCGGATCGTTGTCCGAGGGGTCGGGCGTGCCGCACTGGTCGTCGGGCCGGTCGATCGCGGTCTTGCCCAGGGCGTCAAGGACGGCGTCGAAGTTGCCCGCGAGGACGGGCTTGGCCGACAGCATGAGCGCAATCGCACCCGCGGTGTGGGGTGTCGCCATCGACGTCCCGGAGGAGGCGTCGTAGCCGTTGCCGGGGACGCTCGAGATGACGTTGACGCCGGGGGCGGACAGGTTCGGGCTGAGCTTGTCGGTCGGCGAGGGGCCGCGCGACGAGAAGTCGGCGATCTGGTCGCTGTCGTCGGTCGCGCCGACGCTGATGACCTCGGTCAGGTTGCCGGGCGTGCCTGCGCTCGAGCAGCCGGGGCCCGCGTTGCCGGCGGCGAAGACCGGAATGATCCCGGCCGCGCGCCAGGCCTGGACGGTGGCGAGGTAGAAGGTGTCGTTCGGATCGTCGCTTCCCCACGAGTTGCTGACGACATCGGGGCGTAGGGCGGGGTTCGCGTTGTCACCGTTCAGATCGGTCGGGGCGAGGACGAACTGACCCGACGAGAGAAGGGAGCCCTCGGTGCAGCCGAAGTCCTCGCAGCCCTTGGCCGCGATCCAGCGCGCGCCGGGCGCGACGCCGATGTCGGGGAGTGGACCGTCGAGGTCGCCGCCGACGATCGTGCCCATCGTGTGGGTGCCGTGGCCGGCGTTGTCACACGGCGTGTCGCCGCAGACGCCGGTCGGGTCCCACCAGTTGAAGTCGTGGCTGAACGAGCCGTCGAGGTTGTTCCCGCGGTACTGGGCGACGAGGGCCTCGTGGTCGTACTGGACACCGGTGTCGATGTTCGCGACGACGATCCCCTGGCCGGTGATCCCGTCGGCCCAGACCTCGGGCGCGCGCACCTTGTCCACCCCCCACTCCGGGTCGAGGGCTTCGATGATGACGGAGGTCGGAACCGGCTTGACGAGGGGATAGACCTTCTCGGGGCGGATCGCCGCGACGCCGGCGACGCCGGCGAGCTTCTTCGCGAGCGCGGCATCGCCGTGGACGATCATCACGTTCGACAGCCAGAAGCTGTCGGCCCGGGCGCCCTTCGTCTTCGCGACGAGGGCACGGGCAGCGCCCTGCGACTTGGCGGCCGTCTTGCGCAGGCTGTCGAGGACGAACGCCCCCTTCTTCGTACGGTCCTTGATCTTCGCCGCGCCGGACAGGTCGGTTCCGGCCGCGAACTGGACGACGAAGCGGTCGGTCGTGCCGGCTGCGAGGGCCGCGAGCAGGCCGCGATCGACCTTGGCAGCGGACGACGCTCCCCCGGCGGGCGCGTTCTTCGCGAGCCCCGCCGCGGCGGCCGAGGCAGCCTGGGCGGCGACGAGCACCAGGGCGAGCACGAACGCGGGCAGGCGCCGGCGGGCGCTCCTTTGCTGAGGCATCTCGATCCCTCCACCCGGTCGCGAGCCGACCGGCGCCCTCCGGGCCCGCCAGCGGGGACCCGACCGCGGGGGCGCACCCGATGGCGCCCCACGTTGAGATAGCAGGCTCGTGAGCGGTTGGTACTCCGCGCCCGTCTCGCCGACGTCTCGCGTTCCAGCCCACGCGACGTCGGGCGAGCGGAACGTATTGACGGGGTGCGCCGGCGCACCGCACACTGCGGCGGGTTGCTCACGATGAGGTGCCGATGGCGTCTGACGGGTGATCGTCCGGAAGGCGCGCGTCCATCCCACGAACGGCCGTCCGACCGACCCATCCGACGTCCTCGTCGACGGCGACACGATCACCGCCATCCGCCCGGCCGGGACGCTCGCGACCGACGGGCGCCCGGAGCTCGACGCCGAGGGCCGCCTCCTCTCCCCGCCCCTCGTCGACCCGCACGCCCACATGGACGCGGTCCTGACTGTCGGCGAGCCGCGCCACAACGAGTCGGGCGGGCGGAGCGCAAGCCGTCGCTGACCTACGAGGACGTCAAGAGCAGGGCGCGCGAAGCGATCCTCTGGGAGGTCGCCCAGGGAACGGGGCTCATCCGCTCCCACGTGGACGTGTGCGACCCATCGCTGACGGCGCTCCGCGCGCTGCTCGAGCTGCGCGACGAGGTCCGCGACATCGTCGATCTCCGCCTGATCGCCTTCCCGCAGGACGGGATCCTGTCGTTCCCGAATGGCAAGGAGCTCATGCGCGAGGCAGTGGGTCGGAGCGCGCTCGAGCCTCGCACGGCGCTAACTCCGGCGCACCAGAGCAGACGGGGCTCGCCGGGGTGGCGGGCCCCGTCTCTGCGCCCGGGACCCGGGCACGCTGGCGGCTGGACGGCAACCGTCAGCCGGGCAGCACCCGTCAGCCGGCAGCACCTGTCAGCCGGGCAGCACCGGCCGGCGGTGGACGACCGGCTCGAGACCAAGGCTCGCGACGTGGGCCGCGATCTCGTCGGCGGTCGCGATCCACAGCCCGTCGATCGCCTGGGCACGCTCGAGGAGCGTCTCGAGCGCCGCAGCGCGGGATGCGCGGCCGGACACGAATGGGTGGTTCGTCAGCATGAACAGGCCGCCCTCGGCGACGAGCGCCTCGAGCTCGAGCGTCCAGCGGGCGAGAACGTCGGAGGGGCTGGCGATGACGCCGGATCCCGTGATCCCGGGCAGGTAGTTGTACGGCTCCCAGTCGTCGAGCGACCAGTGGCCGGGCAGCTCGACGATCGCCGGCTCGCCTGGCGCTTCGGAGGTCGCGAGCAGGTACGGATGGTCGGCGTCCATGAGCCCCGAGTCATAGACGAAGCCGTGCCGGGCGAGGAGTGCCGGCGTCTCGAACGTGAGCTCCCAGTTCGGGGCCCGATAGCCGGTCGGCCGGACCCCAAGGACCTCGTCGAGGGCCGCGAGGCCGCGGACGAGACGCGCCTCCTCGTCAGCCGGGCTCGCGCCGTGGGCGCCCTCGTGGAGGTAGCCGTGATGGGCGATCTCGTGGCCGGCGTCGCGGATCGCGCGGCAGATCGCCGGCCAGCGCTCGGCGCTGAAGCCCGGAATGAAGAACGTTGCTCGCACGGCCCGCCGGTCGAGGAGCCGGAGCAGCCGGGCGATGCCCGTCCGTGCGCCGTATGCCTGATGGCTCATGACGTCGAGCCAGGCGGAGCTCTCGGGGTGCTCGAAGAGGATCGGGCTCTCGGCGTCCACGTCGAAGGTGATGCACGCGGCGGCTCGCACCCCGGCCGGCCAGCGGAAGCCCGGCGGGAGGAGGGCGCGCCAGTC
This sequence comes from Candidatus Limnocylindrales bacterium, assembly GCA_035699725.1. GTDB lineage: Bacteria > Chloroflexota > Limnocylindria > Limnocylindrales > CSP1-4 > CF-46. Next base: position 14,765 of record DASSPG010000067.1, read on the forward strand.
GGCCGCCGTCCCGTCGCCCCCCGTGCCCGACGCGCTCACCGGGCCGCGCGGCGGAGGGCGACGAGCGAGAGCATCTCGTAGGCGAGGTTCGCCGCGAGGGTCGCGGTCTGGGCGGCCGGGTCGTAGGCCGGAATGACCTCGACGACGTCGAATCCGACGAAGTCGATCGTGGTCAGCCCGCGGAGAACGGCGAGCATGTCGCGGGCGGATGGCCCGCCCGCCTCAGGCGTGCCGGTGCCGGGCGCATAGGCCGGATCGACAACGTCGATGTCGAAGCTGATGAATGCCGGCCGGTCGCCGACCCGCTCGCGGATGGCGGCCGCCACTGCCTCGGGGCCCAGCCGGAAGACGTCCTCGGTCGTCAGGTACTCGAGCCCGAGCTCGGTCCGGAGCCCGGTCCAGTCACCCGCGTCGTAGACCGAGCCGCGCAGGCCGACCTCGATCGAGTGGGCGACGTCCACGAGGCCCTCCTCGATCGCCCGGCGCATCCACGTCCCGTGGTTGTACTTCTCGCCGAAGTAGCTGTCCCATGCGTCCGTGTGGGAGTCGAAGTCGATGACCGCGACCGGGCCGCGGGAACGGGTCGCCCGCAAGTGCGGGAGGGTGCAGGCATGGTCGCCGCCGATGAGGAGCGGCACGACGCCGGCCGCGACGATCGGCTCGACGGCCGCCTCGATCGCGGTGTAGCTCCGCTCGGTGTAGCCGGGCACGATCGCGACGTCGCCGTAGTCGACGCACGACAGGACGTCGAACGGCTTGACGTCGAGGTTCGTGTTGTACGGCCGGAGCATGACGCTCGCGGCCCGGACGGCATTCGGCCCGAAGCGGCCGCCGACGCGGTACGTGACGCCGGTGTCGAACGGGACGCCGACGATCGCGACGTCCACGTCGTCCAGCGTCCGGACGTACGGCAGCCGGGCGAACGTGGAGGGACCCGTGAAGCGCGGGCTCTGCAGCGAGTCCTCGGGGACGTAGCGTGGCACGCGAAGAGTCTACGCAGCCCGGCGTCGGTAGCGACGTGCGATCCTGCGCCGGTGAGCGATCCCGCCGCCGCGACCACGATCCGCGCCGCCGTCCTCGACCGGCCGGGCGTGCCCGTCCGGATCGAGGCGCTCGAGCTGGATCCGCCCGGGCCGGGCGAGGTTCGCGTCCGGATGGCGGCGGCCGGGGTCTGTCACTCGGATCTCCACGTCCGCGACGGCGAGTGGGAGCGCGAGGGCCCGATCGTCCTCGGTCACGAGGGCTCCGCGGTCGTGGAGGCGCTCGGCGAGGGCGTGGCGGCGGCGTTCCCGGGGCTCCGGGTGGGCACCCTCGTCGCGCTGTCCTGGCTGATCCCGTGCGGGCGCTGCCGGGCCTGCCGGGGTGGACGCGTGTGGTCGTGCTCGGCCAGTCCGTCGTACACCCACCGGATGCCCAGCGGGAGGTCGGCCACCCACCGCGCCGGCGGCGGCGACGTCCTGACCTACTGCGCGATCGGCACCTTCGCGGACCGCCAGAACGTGCCGGCGACGGCGGCCATCCCGGTCCCGGACGGCACGCCGCCCGAGGTCGCTGCGCTGATCGGCTGCTGCGTGACCACCGGCGTCGGGGCGGCTACCAAGACCGCGGAGGTCCAGCGGGGGTCGAGCGTCGCGGTCATCGGGCTGGGTGGGGTCGGCCTGTCGTGCGTGATGGGTGCCGCGCTCGCGGGGGCGAGCCGGATCGTCGCCGTGGACCGGATCCCGGCCAAGCTCGAGCTCGCCCGATCCGTCGGCGCGACCGACGCGGTCCTGGCCGGCCCCGACGCCGGCGCGACGCTCGCGCGGATCCGCGAGCTGACCGACGGCGGTCCCGACACCTGCTTCGAGGCGATCGGCCTTGCGGCGACGATCGAGACCGCGATCGCCTGCCTGCCGACGGACGGGACGGCGGTCCTCGTCGGGATGACGCCGTTCGGCGTCCGGGCGTCGTTCGAGCCGTTCCCGTTCGTCGACGGCGGTCGCCGGATCCTGGGCTCCAACTACGGCTCGGCCGACCCGGCCGCCGATTTCCCGCGCTACGCCGCGCTCCACCTGGCCGGCCGCCTCCCGGCTGAGCGGCTCGTCACGAGCAGGATCGGGCTCGACGGGATCGAGGACGCGTTCGCGGCGATGCGCCGGGGTGACGGCGTCCGCGCGGTCATCGGATTCGACGCCGGCTGATCCCGCCGAGCGGCGATGGCCGCCCGGACACCGTCAGGCGGCGGGCGGCTCGGGCTTCGGCCCGTCCGGCGGCGGCGTGGTGGCCGGCGGCTCCGGATCCTCGATCGGCGGCAGGAGCGGCGTGCCCGTGATCAGCCGCGAGCCGCGGCCGTGGGTCAGGAAGCTCCAGCCCCAGCGAACCGTGACGACGAGGCGGTTCGCGAACCCGATCAGGTACACGATGTGGATGAGCAGCCAGAGCGTCCAGGCGACGAAGCCGCTCTGGCGACCGAACGGTCCGAGCCACGGGATGTCCGTCACGCCGGCCAGCCGCCCGATGACCGCGACGTCGCCCTTGTTCCGGTAGCGGAACGGCTCGCTGGCCTCGCCGTCCAGGCGGCGCCGGATCGTGCGCGCCGCGTGCCGCCCTCCCTGGATGCCGCCCTGCGCGACGCCCGGGACCGGGCGATCCGGCTTCCACGGCTGGACCGCAGCGTCGCCGACCGCGAAGATCTCCGGGTGACCCGGGATCGTCAGGTCCGGTGCCACCTGGATCCGGCCGTTGCGATCCGCCGGGGCTCCGGTGGCCCGGGCCACCGCCTCCACGAACGGCGACACGAGGATCCCCGCCGCCCAGAGGACCGTCCGGGCCGGGATTCGCTCGGTCCGGCCCTCACCGAGCTCCACGGTCACGTGGCGATCGTCGAGGCCGACGACCTTCGCGCCGGTCCGGACGACGGCGCCGAGCCGCTCGAGCTGGCGCTTGGCCGACGCGGAGCGGTCCGCGGGGTACGTCGGCAGGATGCGGTCCACCGCCTCGACGAGCAGGATCCGGGCGGCGGCCGTGTCGATCGAGCGGAAGTCGCGCCGGAGCGTGTCGCGGGCGATCTCGCCGAGAGCGCCCGCCAGCTCGACCCCGGTCGGGCCGCCGCCCACGATCACGAACGTCATCCACTCGCGCCGGCGTTCCGGGTCACCCTCGCGCTCCGCGGCCTCGAACGCGATCAGGACCCGGCGCCGGATCTCGGTCGCGTCGTCGAGCGACTTCAGGCCCGGCGCGTGGCGCGCCCAGTGGTCGTTGCCGAAGTACGAGAACCGGGCGCCCGCGGCCACGATCAGGCTGTCGTAGCCGATCGTGCCCCCGTCCGACATCCGGACGTCGCGCCGAACCGGATCCAGGTCCACCGCCTCCCCCAGGAGCACCGTGGTGTTGCGCTGGCGGCGCAGGATCGAGCGGAGCGGCTGGGCGATGTCGCCCGGCGAGACGGCACCGGTCGCGACCTGGTAGAGGAGCGGGGTGAACAGGTAATGGTTGCGCCGGTCGACGACGGTCACCTCGACGCGCTCGTCCCGGCCGAGCGCCTTGGCGGCATACAGCCCAGCGAACCCGCCGCCGACGACGAGGACCCGGTGGCGAGTGGCGTCGGTCATCGTGGCCCGAGTCTACCGATAGACTCGGGGCGCTGATGCGACCGCTCCCCTCGCCCTTCGACGACATCGCGGCCGGGCGGCCGGCCCGGATCGGCCTGCGATCGTCAGCGCTGCTCGGTGCGCGGCTGC
>DASSPG010000068.1:0-2265 GCA_035699725.1 Candidatus Limnocylindrales bacterium
CCGGCGGTCGACAAGGGCATCCAGGAGGCGATGCAGCACGGCGAGCTTGCCGGGGCGCCGGTCCAGGGCGTCCGCGTGCGGCTCGTCGACGGCCAGTACCACAACGTCGACTCCTCCGAGATGGCGTTCAAGATCGCCGGCTCGATGGCCTTCAAGGAGGCGTACGCGAAGGCCGACCCGGTCCTCCTCGAGCCGATCATGGAGGTGGAGGTGACCGTGCCCGACGAGGCGGTCGGCGCCGTCAACGGCGACCTCAACTCCCGTCGCGGACGCCTGAACGGGATGGAGCCCGCCGGCGGGATGACGACGATCAAGGCCGAGGTGCCGATGGCCGAGCTCCTCACGTACTCCCAGTCGCTCACGTCGATGACGGGGGGCCGCGGCGACTACGCGATGCACCTCCTCCGCTACGAGCAGGTGCCCACCCACGTCGCCCAGAAGATCGTCGACGACACGAAGCGCTCACGCGAGGCGGCGAACGCGTAGGCGGCACGAGTTGTCCACATCCTGTGGATTTTCCGGCGGCGGGCTATAGTGGCCGGTCCATGAGGGTCACCAAGGCGAACGTCACACGCACGTGCGCCGTCTGCGAGCGGACGCTCCTGATGGGCGAGCACACGCTGCGCTTCTCCCCCGACGGGCACGAGTTCGTCGACGTCTGCCCGCTCTGCAGTGACGTCGCGCTCGACCACGGCTGGGTGCGGGAGGGCCACGCCGTCTCGCCTGCGCTCCAGCAGCACCCGCGCCGCCGGCGTCAGAAGACCCTCTGGCAGGCGCTCCTCGGGGCGCGGGAGGAGGAGGCCGAGCCTGTCGTCTCCGAGCCGATCCTCCGCCGCCTCTCGGACGAGGAGCTGACCCTCGTCGAGGCCGCCGACCTCTTCAACCAGTCGACCTTCCGCCGGACCGTCGCGGGCGTCGCCAAGAGCCTCGGCGACCCGAAGGTGTCGATCGTGCCGCTGCCGGGGGTCAACGCCGAGACGGTGCTGACCTTCGCCTGGGACATCACCTGGTACCAGTACCGCGTCACCCCGGACGCCGCCCAGCCGGTGCGGATCGCGGACCGGGGCCACGACCTCGACGAGGTCGAGGCGACGTACGCGCAGTGGAACGCCCGCTTCGACGACAGCGGGCGGCTCGTCCCCGAGCTCGCCACCGTGTAGGCAGGGCGGCGGCCGTACTGCCGCCGCCTACACTTGCGGCGATGGCGACGACGACCACGCACGCCGCCGCGGCCGACCTGCTCGACCGCCTGGGCGTCGACCGCGCACGGGTGACAACGGGGGACCTCGTCGTCCGGACGCCGATCACCGGCGAGGAGCTCGGCCGGGTGCAGCGGGCCGATTCGGCGGCCGCCGACGCCGCCGTGGCGCGTGCCGTCTCGGCCTTCGAGACCTGGCGCGACGTCCCGGCGCCGCGTCGAGGCGAGCTCGTCCGCCTGCTCGGCGAGGAGCTCCGCCGCGAGAAGGAGACGCTCGGCGCGCTCGTCACGCTCGAGGTCGGGAAGATCTCGCAGGAAGGGCTCGGCGAGGTGCAGGAGATGATCGACATCTGCGACTTCGCGGTCGGGCTGTCGCGGCAGCTCTACGGGCGGTCGATCGCCTCCGAGCGGCCCGGTCACCGCCTGACGGAGACCTGGCATCCCCTCGGGCCCGTCGCCGTGATCAGCGCCTTCAACTTCCCGGTGGCAGTCTGGAGCTGGAACGCGGCGCTCGCGCTCGTGTGCGGCGATCCGGTGCTCTGGAAGCCGTCGGAGCGGACGCCGCTGACGGCGATCGCGACGACCGCGCTCCTCGAACGGGCGGCCGAGCGGTTCGGCGACGCCCCGGCCGGTCTCTACGAGCTCGTGCTCGGCGGCGCCGACCGGGCGGTGCAGCTGGCCGACGACCCGCGCATCCCGCTCGTCTCGGCGACGGGCTCGACGGCGATGGGGAAGGCGATCGCGCCCCGGATCGCGGCGCGGCTCGGCCGCTCGCTGCTCGAGCTCGGCGGCAACAACGCGGCCATCGTGGCGCCGAGCGCCGACCTCGACCTCGTCGTTCGCGGCGTCCTCTTCTCGGCGGTCGGCACCGCCGGGCAGCGCTGTACGTCGCTGCGGCGCCTCATCGTCCACGAGTCGATCGTCGCCGAGCTCGTCGACCGCCTGGCCGCGGCCTACCGGAGCATCCCGATCGGCGACCCGCGCGATCCCGGCACGCTCGTCGGGCCGCTCGTCACGGGCGAGGCGTTCGGACGCATGGAGGCGGCGCTCGGCCAGGCGGTCGCGGA
>DASSPG010000069.1:0-11730 GCA_035699725.1 Candidatus Limnocylindrales bacterium
GCGTAGGGGCGGGGCTCCGCGGCGCGGACCGGCGCGTCGAAGGCGACCCGGACCCGGGCCGTCAGCGTCGGCATCGGGCGACCCGCGGCCTCGGCTGCGGCGCGGATCTTCGTGACCCGCGGGGCGAGCGCCTCGGGCGAGGACGCGGAGGCGTGGTAGCCGTCGGCCAGGCGGCCGATCCGGTCGAGCGCGGCGTCGGCCCGGCCGCCGATCCAGATCGGCAGCCCGCCGCCCTGCGCCGGCACCGGCCCGAACGCGAAATCGGTCAACTCGTGGAACCGGCCGCGGAACGGCTGGCCGGAACCGGACCAGAGGTGGCGCCACAGGCCGATCGTCTCCTCGAGGTACGCGCCGCGGACCCGGAATTGGCCGCCCATCCCGAGGTTGGCGAACTCGTGCTCGCTCCAGCCGACCCCGATCCCGGCGATCACCCGGCCGCCGCTCAGGGCGTCGAGCGTGGCGAGCTCCTTGGCCAGCACGACGGCATTCCGCTGCGGGACGACGATCACGCTGGTGCCGAGCCGGATCGTCGGATAGCGGGCGCCCACCCAGGCGAGCGTCTGGATCGCATCGAAGTTCTCGCGGTACTCGACGGCGTCCGCGGAGGTGTCGACCAGGACGTGGTCGGTCGTCCAGACAGCCTCCCATCCGAGACGCTCGGCCGCATCGGCCGCCGCATCGATGGCGCCGGGGGACGCGAGGCTCGTGAAGTTCGGCAGGCAGAGTCCGTAACGCATCGGCGAATGGTAGCCGTGAACCCCTTGACAGTGCCATGATGGCCAACCATGATGGGTAACCATGAGAGTTGTCACGCCGACCGACATGCGCAGGCGTCTGGGCGAGATTCTGGACGCCGCGTCCGCTGGCGAACGGATCCTGATCGAACGCGACCACAGACCGATCGCCTGGCTCGTGTCGCCCGAGGACGGACGCCGCTTCGACGAAGAGAAGGAAGCCCAAATCGCCCGATCCCTCGCCGCGCTTGACCGACTGCGGGAGCTGAGTCATCGGCTGACAGCGGATTACACGCCGCCAGATGACGGACTGACGGACGTCGAGTGGATCCAACAAGAGCGTGAACGCCGGATGGACCGGATCGATGGCCTGCCGCATCCGCCGACATCGGAGGATCCCTAGATGACCGAGGTCGTCCTGGATGCCTCCGTTGCGATCACGTTCGCGCTCCGCCAGCGCGGCGCCGCGGATGTCGATCGGAGGTTGGAGCGCTGGCTTGGTGACGGCACGGAACTCGCCGTCCCCAGCCACTTCTGGCTCGAGGTTTCGAATGCTCTGCTGCGCCGTCATCGCCGAACGGGTCGTCAGGTGGTTGAGACGATCCACCATCTGGATGAGCTTCGCCTGGACACGATCCCGGTCGACCGGCCGCTGCTGCTCCTGGCCGTCGATCGAGCCGAACGCTTTGGGCTGACCCTGTACGACGCGGCCTACCTCGCACTCGCCGAGACCCTTGACGCGTCCCTGTACTCGTCGGATCGCGAACTCCTGGCTGCGGCTGGGTCGCGGGCCTTGCCGGTGGTCGGCACGACGGATCATCGACTTTCGGATCAGCCGGCCGCCTACGGCGGGGAACGGCGCCCGACCTGGCCGGACTACTCGGGGACTGCCGCATACCTTGCGAAGCTGCGCTCCGAGGCGACCAGGACCGCCTGATGGCGCGGCCCGCCTACCATGCGGGCATGCCCAACCGACTCGCCGGCGAGACCAGCCCGTATCTCCTCCAGCACGCCCACAACCCGGTCGACTGGTACCCGTGGGGCCCCGAGGCGCTGGCCCGAGCGCGCGAGCTGGACCGACCGATCTTCCTGTCGATCGGGTACGCGGCCTGCCACTGGTGCCACGTCATGGAGCGGGAGAGCTTCGAGGACGCGGCCACGGCCGCCGACCTGAACCGGGATTTCGTCGCGATCAAGGTGGACCGCGAGGAGCGCCCGGACCTCGACCAGGTCTACATGGGCGCCGTCCAGGCCATGACCGGCCAGGGTGGCTGGCCGACGAGCGTGTTCCTGACGCCGGACGGGAAGCCGTTCTACGGCGGGACCTACTTCCCGCCCGAGCCGCACCACGGCCTTCCGTCCTTCCGCCAGGTCCTGGCCGGAGCGGCGCGGGCGTGGCGCGAGCAGCGCCTCGAGGTGGTCGCGGCGGGCCAGCGGCTGGTCGACGCGCTCGTCCAGCAGAACCAGCTCCCGACGGATGGCCCGGGCCCGACAGCCGCGCTCGTGGCCGGGGCGGTCGATGCCCTCCAGGCGCGGTTCGACACCCTCAACGGCAGCTGGGGCGGAGCCCCGAAGTTCCCCCAGCCGATGACGCTCGACTTCCTGCTCCGGCGGATGGCGGCCGGTGACGTCCGCCCGACGACGATGGTCCGCTACACGCTCGACCGGATGGCCGACGGCGGGATTCGCGACCAGCTCGGCGGCGGCTTCCACCGCTACGCGACCGACCCGATCTGGCTCGTCCCGCACTTCGAGCAGATGCTCTACGACAACGCCCAGCTCGCCCGGACGTACCTCCGGGCGTGGGCGGTGACGGGCGAGGACCGCTACCGCGAGGTCGCCGTCGGCGCGCTCGACTACCTCCTTCGCGAGCTCCGACGTGACGACGGGACGTTCGCGGCGAGCCAGGACGCCGACACCGATGGGGTCGAGGGCGCCACCTTCACGTGGACGGCCGCCGAGATCCGCCAGGTGCTCGGCGACGATGCCCCGCTCTTCACCGCGACCTACGGGATTCGCGACGAGGGCAACTGGGAGGGCCGGACGATCCTGTCCCGGCTCCAGCCGGCCGCCGCAGAGGACGGCACGATCGACGCCGGGCGCGAATCGCGACTCGCGACTTCGCGTGCCCGCCTGCTGGACCGGCGAGGCGGCCGGCCGCAGCCGGCTCGTGACGACAAGGCGCTGGCGGCCTGGAACGGGCTCGCGATCGGAGCGCTGGCCGACGCTGCCCGGCTGGTCGGTGGCGAGGACGGGAACCGCTACCGCGCCGCCGCCGTGACGGCCGCGGACGAGATCCTCACCGGCCTGCGCCGGGCGGACGGCCGGCTGGGGCGGTCGTGGAAGGACGGCCGGGCCACCGGGGAGGGCGTCCTCGAGGACTACGCCGACCTCGCCGACGGTCTGCTCGCCCTGTACGAGGCGACGTTCGACGAGCGCTGGTTCGTCGCCGCGCGCGAGCTCGCCGATGCGATCCTCGACCACTTCGCCGATCCGGCCGGGGGCTTCTTCGACACCGCCGACGACCACGAGACCCTCGTCACGCGGCCCAAGGATCCCCAGGACAACGCGACGCCGGCCGGCGGCTCGATGGCCACGCTGGTGCTCCTCCGCCTGGCGGCGCTCACCGGCGAGGCCCGCTACCGCGCGGCCGCCGACCGCGCGCTCGCGACGGTCACCGCATTCGTCGAGCGCTACCCGACCGGGTTCGCGAACTGGCTGTCGGCGGCGCAGCTGGCCGTCGCGGGGATCGTCGAGCTGGCGATCGTCGGCGATCCGGCGGACCCGGCGACGATCGCCCTCCTCGAGGCCGCCCGAGCCGGCGGCCGCGCCGACCTCGTCGTCGCGGTGTCGGCCGAGCCGGAGGACTCGGCCATCCCGCTCCTCGCCGGGCGCAGGGCGATCGACGGTCGCCCCACGGCCTACGTCTGCCGCGCCTTCACGTGCCGGCTGCCCGTCACGGAGCCAGTCGCGCTCCGCGACCAGCTCCGCGACCAGCTCCGCGAAGATCCGCTCAGCTCGGGCGCAGGATGACGATCCAGTTGCCGCCGTTGCTGTCGCCATCGGGGTCGTGGTTGTCCGCCGGGGTGTAGGTCCCGCCGGTCCGCGTGACACCGGTGACCGTGAACGTCACGCTCGCCACGGTTGTCCGCGACAGCTTCGTCTTCTGGATCGTGCAGGTCCCGTTCGTGGCGGTGGTGCACGTCCCGGTTCCGCTTGCGCCGTTGCTCCAGGTCCCGGTCACCACGGCCCCGCTGAGCGGGGCGTGGTCCGCCGAGTCGATCCGGATCGTCGCGCGCGCGGTCCACGACTTGCCCGAGATCACCGTCGAGCGGTCCAGGTCGCCGACGTGGAACGGGTTCGGTGGCGGCGGAGGCGGAGCCGCGCTGATCGTGACCGACACGGTCGCGACGTTGCTCGTGGCCAGGCCGTCGGTCGCGGTGTAGCCGAACGCATCGGAGCCGCTGTAGCCCGCATCCGGGGTGTAGGTGATCGTGCCGTTCGCGTTGATCACGGCCGTCCCGTGCGGCGGATCGCTGACGCCGGCCACGCCGAGGGTGCTGCCCTCCACGTCGCTGTCGTTGTCGAGCACGGTGATCGTGGCCGGCGTGTCCTGGGCCGTCGACGCGCTGTCGGCCACCGCGACCGGAGGATCGTTCACCGGGGTCAGGCTGACGACGACCGAGGCGGTGTCGGTCCCACCGTTGCCGTCGGAGATCGTGTACTCGAAGGAGGCGTCGCCGACCGCGTTCACGGCCGGCGTGAACCGGACGCTGCCATCCGGGTTGATCGCCGGCGTGCCCTTGATCGCCGCACCAACGGCGGACACGGTGATCGGATCGCCATCCGCATCGCTGTCGTTGGCAAGGACCGCGACATCGATCGGGGTGTCCTCGGGGGTGGTCGCCGCATCGTCAGCCGCCGATGGTGCATCGGGCACGGCAGCGACCCGGACCTTGACCGGTGCCGTGTCGGTGCCGCCCCGGCCGTCGGACACGGTGTAGCTGAAGTCGTCGTCGCCGGCGTAGTTCGCGTCGGGGACGTAGTGGATCGTCCCGTTCGGGTTGATCGTGGCGGTGCCGTGGGTGGGATCGGTGACGCTCGAGACGGTCAGTGGGTCGCTGTCCGGATCGAGGTCGTTGCCGAGGACGGCGAGATCGAGCGCGATGTCCTCCGTCCCCGGCAGGTCGTCGGCCACGGCGTCGGGCGGGTTGTTGGTGGGCGGCGGCGGCGGCGGGTTCAGCCCGAGGACCGCCTCGTCGGCGTCGATCACGCCGCATCCGAAGTAGTCCGCATAGCGCGGGTCCGACGGTGGGATCGGGGTCCCCCCGCCGAAGCCGGTCTGGACGCCCCAGCCCTGGTTCGCCGTCGCGCACAGCTGGTTGCGGACATCGTCGATCAGTCCGGCAGGGCCGGTGTCGGTCAGGCCGGCGCTCAGGAGCAGCGCGACGGACCCGGCGAGGTGCGGCGACGCCATCGACGTGCCGGAGGCGGCAGCGTAGCCGTACGGGCTGCACATCGCGCAGGAGCCGACGGGAACCGGCGAGAAGATGCTGTCGCCAGGCGAGGCGAAGTCGACCTCCGGGCCCGTGCACGAGTAGCCGGTCAGGGCGTCGTTGCCGTTCGTGAAGGTCGTGGACAGGACGTCCGGGTAGGCACCCGGGTAGGCGACCGGGCAGCCGTAGAGAAGCTCCTGGAACGTCACGGTGTTGCCCGAGGCGGCCACCATCAGCAGTCCCTGATCGGCGGCCCTGGCCACGGCCGCTTCCAGGGCGGCGGAGACCTCGTGCGTGCCCAGGCTCATGTTCACGATGTCGATGTTGTTGTCGAGCGCCCATTGGAGCGCCAGGATCAGGTTCGAGCCGTCGCCCTCGCCGTTCGCGCCGAGGATCTTCAGCGCGTAGAGGTCGACCGCCGGCGCCACGCCCACGACGAGGTAACCGTTCTTCTCGGCCGCGAGCGAGCCCGCCACATGGGTGCCGTGGCCGTGGTCGTCCATCGGATCGGCGTCGTTGTTGATCCAGTCGTAGCCGCCGCGGTAGTTCGAGTTGAACTCCGGGTCGACGACGTACGGGTTGTCGTCGGGGTCGTCGTGGATGTAGTCGATTCCGGTGTCGATGACGGCGACCTTGACCCCCTGGCCGCGGAACCCCGCGTCGTGGACGGCCTTGGCCCCGATGTGCTCGACCCCCCAGGCGTTCTCGTACTCGTGGTCGCCGGTGCTGCCGGCGTGGTCGAGCGCCTTCAGGCGGACGTCGAGCTCGACCTTCTGGACATGGTCGGCCTTCGCGAGCGCCTTCAGCTGGCCGCGCGGCAGGTCGACGGCGAGGCCGTTGACAAGGCCGAGGGTCTCGCGGACCATGCCGCCCGCTCGCTCGACGGCCTGGCGGGCGGCCTTGCCCGGCTTTGTGTCGAACAGGACGATCGCCTTCACCTTGTCGGTTGCGGAGGACCCGGAGGCGGGCGCGGCCGCCGCCGGGCCGACCGCGGCTCCGAGGAGTGCGACGACGGCGACCGCCGGGCCGATCGCCCGGGCCAGACGATGACGCCGGAATCCGAACATCACGAACCCCTCCGCACCCGGCCGCGCCGACGCGGCCGTGAGCGGGACCGTACGCCGGTTCCGTGCCCGCGACAAGGGGTGATGGCGCGGCCGGACACCACGCGTTGGTCCCAGCTGCCCGGCGCGGCCGCGCGACCCGTCGGCCCCGCTAGGATGGCCCGGTGACCACCGGCCAGCCGCCCGAGCCTGCGCCCGCGGCGACCGTCGTCCTGCTCCGGCCGGCCGCGCGGGGCGGCGAACCCGAGGTCCTCCTGACCCGCCGGCCGACGACGATGGCGTTCGCCGGCGGGATGCACGTCTTCCCGGGCGGCCGGGTCGACGCCGCGGACCGCGATCCTGGCGCCGGCGCGCGCTCGGCGCGCTCGCCGGACGAGGCAGCCCGGGCGCTGGGCGACAACCTCCCGCCGGCCGACGCCCTCGCCCTCCACGTCGCGGTGATCCGCGAGCTCGCAGAGGAGGCGGGCGTCTCGCTTGAGGATGCCGACGGCCGGCTCCGGACGGACCGCCTCGCCCCGATCGCCCACTGGGTGACCCCACGCTTCATGCCGCGCCGCTTCTCGACCTGGTTCTTCGTCGCGGACCTGCCGCCCGGCGCCGAGCCCGTCTTCGCCGCCGACGAGGTCGCGGACCACCGCTGGGTGACGTCGACCGCGGCCCTCGAGCAGCTCGCCGCCGGCGAGATCGGGATGTGGGGCCCGACGACGAGCGTCCTCGAGCGGCTGGTCGAGATCGGCGCCCGAACGGCGGCCGACGTCGCCTCCGCCATCGTGATGCGCCCGGCGCCGCCACCGCGGGTCGTCGAGGAGGGCGACGCCGTCGTGCGGATCGCCCTCGGCGGCGTGGGGGCGCTGCCGGGGCGGCTGGGCGAGGCGGTCCTCCACGGTCGGCGCGAGCTCGTGCTCGTGGATCCGGGTGATCCGTCGGACATGGCCGTCGACGCGATCCTGGCCGCCGCCGAGCGCCGGGCCGGGACGATCCGGGCGATCGTCCTGACGGCAACCGGCCCGGACCACGCGGCTGCCGCGGAGGCGCTCGCGATCCCGCTCGAGGTCCCGATCCTCGTCGCCCCGGGGGCGGGGCGACGCCTGCCCTACGCGACCCGCGAGGTCGCGGACGGGGAGCTCCTGCCGGCCGACGTGGACGTCCGGGTCCGGCTCGGGCCGCCCGGGCCCGGGCGCCTCGAGCTGGTCGCCGCCTCAGCGGGGGAGTGACGCCCCGAGATTGCGCAGGAAGTTGAGCGCGGCATCCACCTCCGCCCGTGGCGCGTAGGGCCGCGGCATCAAGAAGCACGGTCGCCCGGCCAGCGCGACGCCCTCGAGGTGGCCCCACGGCTCCGCGAGCGGCCGGCCGGCGGCGATCTCGGCCGCCCGCTTCCAGACGAACACGACCGCGGCGGGTCGCCAGATCGCGATCTTCTGCCAGAGCGGCCCGACCCCCTCGCGGAGGACGGCGTCGGTGGCCTCGTCGCGCGCGGTCGGGACCTTGATCAGGTCGGTCACCCCGTGGCCCGCGACGACGAGCGCGTCGTCGGCCGTGTCGATGTCCGTGCCGGCCGGCAGGATCTCGGCCCGGATCAGGCGCTCCCAGAATGCCCGCCCGAGACGACCCTGGAAGTAGTGGCCTGCCTCGACGCTGACCGGCGACGGGTTCAGGCCGATGAAGAGGAGGCGATCGCGGAGGGGCGGCAGGTCCTCGAGGGTCTCGACCGACCGGCCGCGGACGGTGATCGTCGTCCGGTGGGGGCCGGGGCCTGGCCGCTCGAGGAGGCGCTCGAGGTCGCCCGGTTCGGGTCGGTTCACGCCTTGCAGCGTAGCCGGTCGGTGATGGACCCGGACTTGCGGCGGCCTGATCAGGCGGGACGGTCCTCGTCGGGTCGGTCGTCGAGCTGCTTGGCCGCCTCGGTCCGCGCCTCGCGGACCCCCCGCCCGAACGCCTGGCCGATCCTGGGCAGCGTCTTTGGCCCGCGCCAGATCAGCACGGCCACGAGCACGATCACGAGGACCACGAGGATGTCGCTCATGGAGCGATGGTACTCGCCACGATCCGCGGCGCGCGGCTATCGTGCGGTCCATGCCCGGCCAGCCCCTGCTCGTCTTCGGTCCGCGCTCGCTCGACTACGACTTCGGGCCCTCCCATCCACTGACGCCGCGTCGGTTCGGACCGGGGATGGACCTGCTCCGGGAGCTGGGCGCGGAACCCGGCCTCGCCCCGGAGCCGGCGACCGACGCGGAGCTCCTGCTCGGCCACACCCGCCACTACCTCGACGTCGTGAAGCGCTTCTCGGAGATCGACCACGGCTGGATGGAGGCCGAGGCGGGCATCGGCGCGGGCGGGGACGATCCGCCGTTCCACGGGATGCACGAGGCCGCCGCCGCGGTCGCCGGCGGCTCGCTCCGGGCCGTCGAGGCGATCCTGCGCGGCGAGGTCGACCACGCGTTCCACCCCGGGGGCGGGCTCCATCACGCGATGCCCGGCCGGGCCGCCGGCTTCTGCATCTACGACGATCCGGCACTGGCGATCGCCCGGGCCCGGCTCGACGGCCTGCGCGTGCTCTACGTCGACCTCGACGTCCATCACGGCGATGGCGTCGAGGCGATCCACGCCGCGGACCCGGGCGTGCTCACGGTGTCGTTCCACGAGAGCGGGCGGTACCTGTTCCCGGGCACGGGCTTCGCGCACGAGATCGGCGAGGGGGCGGCCGCCGGCACCGTCGTCAACGTCCCATTCCCGCCCGACACCGGCGACGATGCCTGGCTGGCCGCCGTGACCTCGCTCCTGCCCGAGCTCGCCGACGCGTTCCGGCCGGACCTCGTCGTGTCCCAGCACGGAGCGGACAGCCACCTCTGGGATCCGCTGGCCCACCTCCGCAACACCGTCACCGCGATGGGCGCGGCCGCCCGCCTCGTCCACGACCTGGCCCACGAGCATGCCGGCGGCCGCTGGCTCGCGACCGGTGGCGGCGGCTATGACGTATACCGCGTCGTGCCCCGGAGCTGGTCGCTCGTCTGGCTCGCGGCGGCCCACCGCGAGGTCCCGTCCGAGACGCCCGAGGCCTGGCGCGAGCGCTGGGCGGCGGAGGCGGCCCGCCATGGCCAGGCGCCGCTCCCGCGGACCTTCGACGACCCCCCGACACCGACCGAGCCCGCGACGGCGCGGATGATCGAACGGACGGTGGACGGGGTGCGCGCCGCCGTGCTCCCGTTGGTCCGGGCGGTCGCCGCCCGCGGCTGAGGTTCCGCAGAAGCCCACCTGGCCAAGGACCGCCGCAGGGTCAGGGGCTGGTCGTCGCCCCACTGCTCGACACGCACATCGGTTCCGACGAGGCCGCGCCGACGGCGTTGGTGGCGGTGAACCGGACGCAGATCTCGTCGCTGTCGGGGATGTCCCGGGTCGAGATCGTCAGCTTCGCGGGCTCGGTCATGTCCTGCGCCGCCGGCACCCTGGTGTCGAAGGTTCCCGCCGACGCCGGGCCGGGTCCGAGCTCCATCACGACGTCGGTCGGCGATCCCTCGGGGTCGACCCGGGCGGAGAACGTCCACTCGCCGGCGGTGGCGGCCCAACGCTCGTCGATCTCGACGGTCGGGGCGCCCGGCGGTGCGATCGTCGGCAGGTCGTGGGGGAAGCAGAGGGGGCTCGAGGAGGACGACCCGCTGCGGTTCGTGGCCGTGAAGCGGACGCAGATCTCGTCGATGTCGGGGATGTCGGCCGTGGTGATCGCCACGGGTCCGGCCGTCAGCAGGGCCCGGGCGACCGGGAGGCGGGCGTCGAACCGGCGCAGGTTGGCGGGGCCCGGACCGACCTCGAGGACGACGTCGGTCGGGTCGTCGGCCGGATCGACACGACCGGTGAACGTCCATCTGCCGCCCACCGCCCTCCACTGCCGGTCGATCTGGATCGCCGGCCGGGCGCCGATGGGCGACGGCGATGCGCGTGGCGGTGCGGCGTCGCAGCCGAGCGCGATGAGGACGGCAGCGGACCCGAGCGCGAGCCCGACCCACGGATGCGGCCGGCGCGCGGACCGGGAGGCCGGGGCAGGTCGCGGCTCCACGTGATGGGATATCGCGCGAAGAGCGGCCGGGTTCACCACGGGCCCGGTCCGCTCCGGACGCAGGCCGGCCCGGGCGCGATGCCCGGGCCGGCGGATTCCCCGGAGCGGGACGGTCAGGTCGTCATCGGTGCCGCGTCCGGCGCGCGAGTTCCGACCTTCGCTCGCCACGGCGTGCCGAGCATCGGCAGCAGGTAGCGATCGATGCCGTAGTAACCGGCGACCTTCCACCCCAGCATCAGGCCGATGGCCATCGTGAACAGGATCGGGTTCGTGGACGCGGAGCCGGCGAGCAGGAACGACATGTTCATCAGCGCGCCGAAGAACGCCGCGACCCCGGTGAGCGCCCCGACGAGGAGGCCCAGCCCGACCGCGATCTCGCCGAAGACCACGAGCGGCGCGAACCAGGTCTCGTGGTTGCCGTTCAGCAGGAAGTTGATGAAGTCGCGGTACCACTCGAAGGAGATCGGTGGCCGTCCCTTCTCGGGGATGGCCACCGCGTTCGTCCAGTAGCCGGCCAGGGCGGAGCCTCCGTCGAGCCAGCCGGTGCCGGTCACCTTGTGCCAGCCCGCCTCGAGCCACGCGAAGCCGAGGAACAGCCGGATCGGCAGCCAGAACAGGCCAGCCTGCGTGTTCGAGAAGAGGTAGCGGGCGAAGGCCGGCCCCTCGACCTGGACCTCGGTGGCGCCGGCGCTCGTGCGGTCCTGGAACATCAGGACGACGACCGCGACGAACAGCACCCAGAAGATGACGGTGGTGGCTGCGCGGACCGAATCGCTGATCGATTCCGGCCGGAACCACGGGTTCTCGAGCCAGAGGAGCGCGATCGCGGCCAGGAGGCCCAGCACGGTGACGTTGCGTCGATTCGTGGACATGATCCCTCCAGTTCGACGGGTCCGCCGCCAGCCCATCGGGCCGGGATGCATGGCGGTCCTGTCCCGTGGTGGACCGGCGCCGGATCGCGAACGAGGTGACGGTTCGTCGTCCCGTCCTCAGGGGGCCGACGGCTGCCCGCTCGCCTGACCGACCGGTCGCGCCACGGGCGCAGTGTGCGCCTCCGGCGGGCCAGATTCCAGTCCCCAGGCGCCGACGCTCATGCGATCCAGCAAGGGCAATTCGAACGGGTGGTCGATTTGCGTCAGGTTGCCTATACTCGCGAGTCCCGTGGCCACCCTCTCGATCCCGCCCTCGGAGCCGGCCGGCGCAGATCCCGGCGGGGATCCGCTGGCGCCGTTCTCGCCGGCCGTCCGGGCCTGGTTCGAGAGCTCGTTCGCCGCCCCGACGCAGGCCCAGGCGGAGGGCTGGGCGGCGATCGCCAACGGGCACCACACGCTCATCCACGCCCCGACCGGCAGCGGCAAGACCCTGGCCGCGTTCCTCTGGACGCT
>DASSPG010000070.1:0-2259 GCA_035699725.1 Candidatus Limnocylindrales bacterium
GCCGATGCTAGACTCGCCGAGCCTCAGAATCGCCGTCCGGAGGGACCCCCTGAACGTGGAGGACCTTCGCTCGACGACGGTCGCCGACGACCCCGTCCAGCGCCGAGACCTCATCCTCATCGAGCGCGCCCGAGCCGGCGATCTCGACGCCTTCAACGATCTCGTCGTCTGCTACCAGGACCTGCTCTTCGCCTTGATCGTGCGGATGGTTCCGGACCGCGACCAGGCCTCGGACTGCGTCCAGGAGGCGTTCTTCTCGGCCTATCGCAACCTCGCCGGGTTCCGCGGTGGGAGCGTGAAGTCGTGGCTCCAGCGGATCGCGGTCAACGCGGCCATGGACATGCAGCGCGCCCGCAAGCGCCGACCGGTCCAGCCCTACCCGGAGCTCGACGACGAGAGCTGGCAGCCCCCGGCCGGGGAGGAGGCGAACCCGGTCACGACCGCCCTCACGACCGAGCGGCATCGCGTCCTGAACGAGGCCCTCGCCACGATCACCGACGACCAGCGGGCGGCGATCGTCCTGTTTGACATCGAGGGCTACGACTACGCGGAGATCGCGACGATGACCGGGGTGTCGCTCGGGACCGTGAAGTCGCGGATCCACCGCGGGCGGCTCGCGCTGCGCGATCGGCTGGCCGGTCGGATGGAGCTGTTCCGTGGCTGAGGGTCGTCGAACGCCGGGCGCGGGGAACCCGATCGCAGGGAAGGTCGTCTGACGGCCATGCCGCACGCTTCCGACGTCCAGCCGACGTCCCACGACCGCCACGACACGATGCTCGTGGCCGCGCTCGCTGCCGGCGACCTCGCCGCCACCGACCGCGACCAGGCCATCGGCCTCACCCGCACCTGCGCCGACTGCGCAAGCCTCCACGACGATCTCGTCGCGATCGCCCGCGCGACCGCGGCCGTGCCGCCTCCCTTCGCCATGCCGGCGCGTGACTTCCGCCTGACCCCCGCCGACGCGGCTCGCCTCCGACCGGCCGGCTGGCGGCGGCTCGTCGCCGCGCTCTCGATCCCGCGCCAGGCCGTGATCCGGCCGCTCGGTGTCGGGCTGACGACCCTCGGGCTCGTCGGGCTCCTGATCGGCAACATCCCGCTGGGGACGACCGCCTCGATCGAGTCGTCCGCCGGCGGGGCCGGGGACCAGGCCGGCCGCGCTCCGAGCGAGGTCGCTCCGCTGACCGCGGCCTCGCCCGCCGCGGCTCCCGCGGCGTCGATGGCGCCCGGCGATGCCGGCAGCGAAGGCATGGGACCCCAGTCCTCGAACCGCGACACGGTCGGCAGCGCGATGTCTCCGGCCCCGTCCGGCCGCGCCGGCGTGGCGTACGTGGACGGACCCAGCGCACCGGCGGTGAAGGCGGCCGACGGCACCGGCGAACTGTCGGACGGCAGCGGCCGTGTCGGCGGACCAGCCCCGGCCGACCCGTTCCAGCCGCGCAACGTGCTGTTCGGCGCCGCGATCGTGCTCGGCCTGTCGCTGCTCGTGGCGGGCCGCCTGCGGAGCCGCCGCGCGAGCTGATCGGCACGGGCGCCGGACGCACGGACGCCGCACCGCCGGAGCCGGCGGACCCGCGGGTACACTCCTCTCGTGCCCACCGAACGCCTCATGCTGCTCGACGGCTACGGGCTCGTCTACCGCGGCTACTTCGCGCTTCCGCCGCTGACGACCTCGAAGGGCGACCTCGTCAACGGCGCGTTCGGGTTCGCCAGCATCGTCCTGCGCGGGCTCCAGGACCTCCAGCCGGACTACCTCGCGGTCTCCTTCGACCTGCCTGGTCCGACCTTCCGCCACGAGGCCTACGCCGAGTACAAGGCCACCCGGACGAAGATGCCCGACGACCTGCGCGACCAGTTCCCGAAGGTCCGCGAGATCGTCAAGGCGCTCCGCATCCCCGTCTACGAGATGCAGGGCTACGAAGCCGACGACGTCATCGGCACGATCACCAAGCAGCTCGACGATCGGGCCGACCTCGAGACCACGATCGTCACGGTCGACCTCGACATGCTCCAGCTCGTGACGCCCCGGGTCCGCCTGATGACGACCCGCTCCGGCGTCGAGAACACCGTCATGTACGACGTCGGCAAGATCGAGGAGCGGTTCGGGCTGCGGCCCGACCAGATGGTCGACTACAAGGCGCTCAAGGGGGACCCGAGCGACAACATCCCGGGCGTGCCGGGCGTCGGCGAGAAGACCGCCGCCAAGCTGATCCGGGACTTCGGCGACCTCGACAGCCTCCTCGCCCGGCTCGACGAGGTGAC
>DASSPG010000071.1:0-1365 GCA_035699725.1 Candidatus Limnocylindrales bacterium
GCCTCGCCGTCCCTCCGCATCGGCATCTTCGACGACGGCATGGTCCTCTACGGCGAGCCCGACCTCGTCTTTCCGCAGCTCGCGAAGACGGGGACGCAGCTCGTGCGCGTGAACCTCTGGTGGTCGGGGCCCGGGATCCGCGTCGCGACCCGCCGGCCCCGGCGCCCGGCCGACCCGAACGACCCGGCGTACAACTGGGACACGTACGACCGGACCGTGCGCTTCGCGGTCGTCAACGGGATGGACCCGATCTTCTCGATCATCGGCACGCCGCCGTGGGCGAACGCGGCGAGGGGGTGGAACGTCGCGCCGACGAACGTGCGCGACCTCCGGCTCTTCGCGACGGCCGCCCAGCGCCGCTACAGCGGCTCCTTCGTCAACGCCGACGGCGTCACGCTGCCGCGCGTCAACCTCTGGATGGCGTGGAACGAGCCGAACAACCCGGTCTTCCTGAAGCCCCAGTTTCGCCGCTCCGGCAAGACGTGGGTGATCCAGTCGGGGCGTGACTACGCCCGCATCTGCAACGCGGTCGTCCAGGGGATCAAGTTCGTCCGCCGGGCCTCCAGGGTCGCCTGCGGCGCCACCTCCCCGCGCGGGAACAACAACCCGAACTCGAGCCGGCCGTCGGTCGCGCCGATCCCCTTCGCGCGGGCCGCGAGGACGGGGGGTGCGACGGGCTTCGACGCCTGGGCGCACCATCCGTACAACGGGTCACCGGCCGAGACGCCGACGACCAAGCCGCCGCCCGGAAAGCGCGGCCAGCCCCCCACGGCGGTCACGCTCGGGAACTTCGACACGCTCGTGACGGAGCTCAACCGGCTGTACGGCAAGCGGGTGCGGATGTGGATCACCGAGTACGGCTACCAGACGAACCCACCCGACCGGATCGCGGGCGTCACCCCCTCGAAGCAGGCCGCGTACCTGACGCAGTCGGTCGCGATCGCGCGCGCGCACCCGCAGGTCGACATCTTCCTCTGGTTCCTGCTCCGCGACGAGGATCGGATCGGCGGCTGGCAGTCCGGCCTGACGACCGTCACCGGCAAGCGAAAGCCGAGCTTCGACGCCTTCCGCCGGGCAACCCTCGGGTAGGAGACGATGGCGAAGGGCTACGCGGAGGGACCGGCGGCCGAGGAGGCCGAGCGGCGGCGGGAGGAGCTGGCCGCGGGTGGCTCGGACGTCCGGGCGCCGACGCGCCTCGCGGTCGAGGGAAGCACCGCGGACGACCCCGAGCGGCACTTCCTCGGCTGGGCCGACGAGGTCGACGCGGACGAGCTCTTCACCTCCGGCGTCGCCTGGGGCATCCGCCTGGTGCGACGCCCCGCCTGAGCGCACCCGGCCGGGGCCCCCCACGGTCGGGCCGGAGCG
>DASSPG010000072.1:0-14258 GCA_035699725.1 Candidatus Limnocylindrales bacterium
CGCAGACAGACGGACCGCCGGACAACAGAACCTGAGTCCGGTGGCGCGTAGACCAGACGGCGGGATGCCGAACGGCTACGGTGCCGGCATTGCTACCGCTTCGGCGGTCCGCCTTCTGTCCCTCATCGGGCCGGCCGCATCGAGCGGGCCGGCTCTCTTCTTGCCCGGTGGCGCGGCCAGAGCCGGAACACTGGTCAGCCGCTCTCGACCTCGGCCCTCGTCAACCCGACCGGCCAGACCTCGACCGGGTCGCTCTCGTGCACGGTGCCCGGACCACATCCGGGCCATCTCGAGCGTGAGCGTGGTGCTACGGCAGTGACGAACCGGCCGAGGGCGCCTCGACAATCACCGAGGCCGCCGGCGATGCCGAACCACCCGGCGCGGGCAGGATCCCCTCGATTCGCGCGATCGCGCCGGCTTCGGTGAGCGGTGCGGGGACGACCGCTCGGATCGCCCCCTCCGGCCCGACGAAGAACTGGGTCGGCAGGCCGAACAGGCGGTAGGTCCGGAAGATCTCGCCGGTCCAGTCGCCCGCGATCGTGTAGCCGATCCGGTACTTCGCCACGTACGCGGCGACGTTCTCCGGGCTCGCCTCCTGGACCGCGATCCCGACGACGACGAGCCCGCGGTCGCGGTACCGGGCGGCGAGGTCGCGGAGGATCGGCGTCTCGGACTGGCACGGCGGGCACCACGATGCCCAGAAGTTGATCCAGACGGCCTTGCCGCGCAGGTCCGCGAGGCGGACGGGCCGGCCGCCGAGGTCGGTGAGCGGAGCCGGCTGGCCGGCCGGGTCGGTGATCGTCAGCTCGGGCGGGAGGTCGCCGGCGCGCAGGCCGTTGGTCGGCGCCGGGCCGAGCACGAACTGGGTGGCCTGGGGGTCGCCCGGGCCGACCGGGTTGACGCTGCCGAGCGGTGTCGTGACCACGACGAGGACGACCGCGGTGAGGAGCACCAGGATCGCGCCACCGAGCAGCTGCCGGCCACCGAACGGACCGATCAGGCCGCGCCGCTCCCGGCGATGGGTGAACTCGGGACGGTCCGCCACCAGCGGTCAGATCTGGGTGTTGAACGGGACGAGGATCGCCAGGCGGGCGAGCAGGTCGAAGATCATCGCCAGCCCGATCGCGACCACGAGCAGCCCACCGACCACCGACACCGCGCGGCCGTGGCGCTGGAGGGGTCGGAGGAGGCCGGGCGCCCGATCGTAGGCGAGGGCGATCGCGAGGAACGGCAGGCCGAGGCCGAGGGTGTACGCGACGAGGAGGATGGCGCCCTGGCCGACCGTCGCGCTCGACGACGCGAGGCCGAGGATCCCGCCGAGGATCACCCCGACGCACGGCGTCCAGCCGATGGCGAAGATCGCGCCGAGCCCGTAGCTCGCGAACCAGCCGCCGCGGCTGCTCACGAGGCGGCCGCCGAGTCGGTCGCCGAGGCCGGGGCCCCCGGTCCCGCCGGGGTTGGCGAGCGACATCGTGCCGATGGCGGTCGCCACCGAGGCCGAGGCGCCCGCGTCGAGCGGCCGCCAGGTGCGATCGAAGGTCGGGATCCGGAGGATGCCGGCGAGGTTGAGGCCGAGCAGCACGAGGAGCACGCCACCGACCTGGCGCAGCACCGGCATCCACGGCGAGAGTCCGGCCGCGGCGAACGTGGCCGTGACACCGAGGAGCGTGAAGACCGAACCGAAGCCGGCGACGTAGGCGAGTGCGTGGCGGAGGGCGGTCCAGCGGGACGGGCCGGTGGGGGCCCCGCGGGTGGCGCCCGCGGCGACCGGCTCAGAGCGCGCAGCGTCCGCCACCGCGACCGCCGTCAGCTGACCCATGTAGGCCGGCACGAGCGGCAGGACGCAGGGGCTGAGGAAGCTGATCACGCCGGCCGCAAGGGCGACCAGGATCGTGAGGTTGTCGCCGGTCATCGTCCGAGCCCGAAGGGGGGCGGGAAGGTCCCCTCGTTCCGCATCCCGTTCCCCGAACGTCCGGCAGCGCGCGGCCGGGGCCGTGCGCGAGAGCGGCGGGGGCCTGGGGTTCGGCCGGTCACGCGAGGCTCCCGTCGAGCACGTCGGCGAGAAACCGGCGCGTCTTCGCCGGCGACGTCGCGAGCTCGAGGCGCCGACCGCGCAGCTCGATGACGGGGATCCGGTCGAAGAACTGGCGCTCCCACGCGGGGTCGGTCGCGATGTCCCGCTCGCGGAGGGCCGCCGTCCGCTGCCCGCGCGCGGCACGGTCCTCGAGCAGGCCCTGGACGACGGCGCGCGCCTCGTCGCACAGGTGGCACCCGTCACGGGTGTACAGGACGAGCTCGGGGAGGGGAGGGACGGCCATCTCGATGCGCATTCTAGGCGAGGCTCCGTTCCCGCCCGATCAGCGGGGTACGATGGAGTCCGCGCCCCCGTAGCTCAGTGGATAGAGCGCGGCCGTCCTAAGGCCGGCGTCGGCGGTTCGAATCCGTCCGGGGGCGCCACGTTCTTGGCACGGGAGGCAAGGGGTTGAGCGCAACAACCGGACACCGCATCTTCAGGTTGAGCGTGGGTTCGGTGTACCCGCTCTACGTCGACAAGGTCGAGAGGAAGGGCCGGACCCGTGACGAGCTCGACACGGTGATCCGCTGGCTGACGGGCTTCGACGAGGCGGAGCTGCGCCGGCACCTCGATGCGGGAACGACGTTCGAGGACTTCTTCGCACGTTCACGGCTGCACCAGGACGCGGCCAAGATCACGGGCGTGGTCTGCGGAGTGCGGGTCGAGGCCATCGAGGATCCGCTCATGCAGAAGATCCGCTACCTCGACAAGCTCGTGGACGAGCTCGCCAAGGGTCGCCCGCTGGAGAAGGTGCTGCGTCACTGACGATGCCCGGGAGCCTGGAGCGCTCCTGCATACTCGGCCGGTGAAGCTCTACCTCGCCGGGCCACTGTTCAGCGCCGCCGAGCGTGACTGGAACGCGGCGCTCGCGGGCCGACTGCGCGCCGCGGGCCACGAGGTCTTCCTGCCCCAGGAGAAGGAAGGCGGCAAGGACGCCGCCGGGATCTTCGCCACCGATGTCGCCGGGATCGACGGATCGGACGCGCTCGTCGCGATCATGGATGGCCCGGACCCGGATTCCGGCACCGCGTGGGAGTGCGGCTACGCCTACGGGAACAAGCCGATTGTGCTGGTTCGCACGGACATCCGCGGCTCGGGCGACCCCGGGATGCCCTACAACGCGATGCTCACGGCATCGGCAACGATCCGGCTGGACCTCGGCATCGCGGACATGGACACGGTCGAAGCGGCCGTCCTCGACGCGTTGCGGCGCCTGGCGGATGCGGACAGGGTGTCCGGGCCCGACGAGATCCGCGACATCGAGCGCGCGCGGCTGAAGTCCCTGGTCGACATCGATCTCGACGTGGCGACACGCCTGCATGCTCCGGACTATCAGCTCATCACCCCGGGTGGCGCCACGCTCTCACGGGACGCATACCTCGGGGCAATCGAGCGCGGGGAGCTCGACTACGAGGTCTTCGAGCCGGCGTCGGAGATCGCCGTTCGCCGCAGCGGTGACGCCGCCGCGGTCCGATATCACGCGAGGATCGCGGTGCGATGGCCGGGGGGACGGGAAGAAGGCCTCTACTGGCACACCGATCTCTACGAGCGTCGGGACGGGCGCTGGCAGGCGACCTGGTCGCAGGCGACCGGAATGCGCGCGCGCGACTGAGCTGGCGGCGCGCCACCCTGGCGACGTTCGTCAGCCGGCAATCGGTTGCGGTCGGCCTCCGTCGTCGATCGTCCCTCGTCCGGACGCGAGGTCCACCGTCAGGCTGCACTCGGCTCCGGTGCCTCGCCACCGCATCGACAACACCGAGCCGCCGTCGCTCGTGACGTCGAGTCTCCCATCGAACGCAGGGTGGGTGTTGCGCAACCGGACGAGCTCGAGCAGCCGGCGGACGACGGGTCGCTCCAGGGAGGCCTCGATCTCGCCGATGGTGTAGTCGTGGCGGTTGACCGCCCGTCCTTCGCCGGTCCGCTCGAGGGTGAGCACATCGTTCGTGCCGGCCAGTAGGCCGACGTAGTACACCTGCGGAACGCCCTTCGCGAAGAGCTGGATCGCCCGCGCGGCGAGGTAGCGCGCGTCGTCGCCGCCCATCGCCGAGTAGTAGGTGCAGTTGAGCTGGTGTACATCGACCTCGTCCGCCTGGCTCGGCGACAGGATCCGGTTCACATTGCCGCCATTCGCCCGGATGCGATCGGCCAGGTCGCGCATCTCGTCCGGACCCAGAATCCCGTCGAGATCCGGCCGCACCGGGATGCCGTCGTGGCAGTCGAGATTCGTGACTTGGCGGTCCGGCGCACGGACGAGGTGATCAGCCAGGCGTGCGGACAGCCCGGTCTCGAACGCGTGCAGGACCAGTCCAGGTAGCACGAAGTCGTAGGTCCAGTAGCCGTGGCTCGCGAGCCGCTCGTGGGTGGGGTAGCGATCGTGCACCTCAGGCAGGATGGCCAGTCCGAGCGCCGCCGCCTCGTCGGTCACCCACCCCAGGAACTCCCAGATCCCGGGCTCGACCATGAAGCACGTCGTCCCGGGCTCCTTGATCACGTAGCCCACGGCGTCGAGCCGGACGATCGTGACCCCGCGTTCGGCGAAGCCCTCGAGCCAGCCTCGGATGAGCCGGCGGGTCTCCGGCGCCGTCACGTCGAGGTCGACCTGCTCGGACCACTCGGCGGTCCCGAACGTGGTCCAGATCGTCTCCTTACCGCCGTCCTCGATCGTGACGGTCGAGAACGGGGCGTGCGGCTTGCGCAGGAAGATCCGGGCGACATCGGCTGCCGGCGGGTTGCCGTTCGGCCACACCTTGTCGAGGGTGATGAACAGGTTCGCGGAGGCGGACGAGCGACCGTGTCGCTCGAAGTCGCGGAACTCGGGGCTCCGCCGCGAGATGTGGTTGATCATCAGATCGAGCAGGACCTCGTGCCGCGCGGCGAGGCCGGTGATGTCCTCCCAGGACCCGAACCGGGGATCGATTTCGCCGTACGTCACCGGCGCAAACCCTCGGTCCCCGGACGACGGAAACGGCGGCAGAACGTGCACCCCACGGAAGACTCCGTCGAGCGGACCGTCGAGGAGCTGACGGAGCACGCCCAGGTTGCCGCCGAGCGAGTCGGGGTAGGTGAGAAGTTGAGGACGCGGGGTGATGGACGCAGCCGACCGCGGCTGGCGGAGCTCAGTCACCGCTCGACGATGCGGCGCAGCGCTTCGGTCAACGACCGCGCGCGCGCGTCGCCGTAGCCGCCCATCTGGTTGCCGAGCCACGCGAACCCGATCCGCGACTTGGCGTCGGCGAATGCGAGCTGACCGCCGGCGCCGGCATGGCCGAAGCTCGCGAGGCCCAGCATCGGCTGGGTCGGAGGCGAGGAAAGCTGGAACCCGGTTCCCCAGCGCGCCCCGTCATCGGGCATGCCGGTCCATGGCCGCCCGGCCGACTGGACGTGGAGTGCGTCCTCGACCGAGGCCGCCGACAGGAGCGCCGGCCCGAATCGATCCGAGACGCAGGCTCCGTAGAGCCCGGCCAGCGCAGGCGCCGACGCGATTCCGTTCGCGCCTGGGATCTCCGCCGCCTGAAGCGCGGGATCATTGAACGTCACGACGCCGCCGTCCGCGGGGAACGCGTACGCGCCCCCCATCGTCGCGGCCCGCTCGATCGTGGGATCGGCCGCGACGATCCGCGCCACTTCTCGCGCGAGGACCTGGTCCACGTCTGGCAGCGGCGGCTCCATCCAGGCCACGTTCGCGCGTGCCGACTCCGGTGCCCCGATCCAAAGCGAGAGCCCGCGGGGGCCGGTCACCGTGGAGCGGAGCCAGGCGCCGGGCGTTGCGCCGGTGATCCGCCGGATGACCTCGCCCAGGATCCAGCCATAGGTCATCGGATGGTAGGCGTGACCGGACGCCGGGGAATGCGCTGGTCGTTGTCGCTCGATCGCTCGGATGACGGGCGTCCACGCGATCACGTCGGCGGCGGTGAGGTCTGCGTCGAGGGCCGCGAGCCCGGAGCGATGACTCATCGCGTGGCGAACCGTGATCCCTCGCTTGCCCGCCTCGCCGAACTCGGGCCAGTAGGCGGCGACCGGCGCGTCCAGGTCGAGCCGCCCGGCGTCGACGAGCTGGTAGGCGAGGATCGCGAGGACGCCCTTCGAGCACGAGAAGATCACAGCGGGCGTGTCGTGGCTCCAGGCTCGTCCCACCCGGGCGTCCGCAAGACCGCCCCACAGGTCGACGACCGTCCGTCCGTCAGCCACCACGGTGCACGCCGCGCCGACCTCGTGTCGCTCGATGAAGTTGGCCAGGAACGCGTCGACCATGGCGCCGTACCCGTCGTCCGCGGAGCCCCGGATGAGGCGGCCATCGTCGAGCGTGGCGATGGTCGTGTCGCGGTTGTCCTCGCCGCCGCGCTCGGTCACCGATGCGGCCGGTGGCCGGTCCATCATCCTTTGACCGATCCCTGGAGCAGGGCCGCGATGACCTGGCGCTGGAACAGCACGAAGACCGCCAGGGTCGGAAGAAGGATCAGGATCGTGCCCGCGCAGAGCAAGGGGATGTCCGTCGCGTAGTGACCCTGGAACGCCCCCAGCGCCCCGGCCATGGTGCGCTGGGTCGGGTCTTCCACGAGCACCAGCGCCAGCAGGAACTGGTTCCAGGCCCAGATCGACATGAGGATCCCCAGCGACGCCATCGGCGCTCGTGCCAGCGGGACGTGGATCCGCCAGAAGAGGTCCCAGGTGCTCGCGCCGTCGACGCGCGCCGCCTCGGTGATCTCGTTCGGCAGGTTGGCGAAGTGGGCGCGCATCCAGAAGACGCCGAACGGCATGAAGAGCCCGATCAGGGGCAGGACGATCGCGAGCCGCGTGTTCAGGATCCCGATCTGGCGGGCCAGGAAGTAGAGCGGGGTGATGATCCCCTCGAACGGCAGCGTCAAGCCGAAGACGAACAGCAGGAGCAGCCAGCGCGCGCCGGGGATCCTGAGGAGGCCGATGGCGAATCCCGCCATCGTCGCGATCAGCAGCGCCACCGGAACGACGGCGATGACGATCCACAGGCTCGACCCGAGGAGGGTGGCCATGTTCGCGACCTTGAAGGCCTCCACGAAGTTGCCCCACTGCGGGTCCGCCGGCCAGGAGATGCCCGCGGGCGCACTGCCCGACGGATGGAGGGCCGTCGTCAGGAGGCTGATGAACGGCAGGACGGTGATGGCCATCAGGGCCAGCAGCAGCGTCCTTCCGGCGATGAGCTCGCCGCGCCCGACCTGCATCAGTCGTCGCCTCGGCTGATCCGCTGGAGGGGGAGAATGACGAGCAGCACGAGCAACACGAGGACGACGGCCAGCGCCGACGCCAAGCCGACCTGGCGCTCGAGAAACGCCAGGATGTAGATCTGGATGCCGGGCACGGCCGTCGCGTTGCCGGGTCCGCCGCCGGTCGCGACGTACACGATGTCGAAGGCCGCCAGCGCGGCGATGATGGTGACCGTCAGGCAGACCGCGATCTCGTGGCGGAGGCTCGGGACCGTGATCGCGCGAAACTCCGGCCACCAGCCCGCGCCGTCGAGCCGGGCGGACTCGTAGAGCGCGCTGTCGATCTTCGTCATGCCCGTGAGCAGGAGCACGGTGCAGAAGCCGAGCAGGACCCAGATCCCGATGATCCCGACGGCCGGCAGCGCGGTGTCGAAGTCACCGAGCCAGGCCCGGGTCACGTCCTCCAGGCCGACGGCGGCGAGGGTCTGGTTGACGAGGCCGGGCAGCGACAGGAGGCGCCCCCAGATGATGCCCGCGGCCACGAGCGGGATGACCTGGGGCAGGAAGAGCACCGTCCGCGACACGGTCCCGAGGCGACCACGCGCCACGCGCTGGATCACGCTCGCGGTCACCAAGCCGAGACCCACCGGGATCAGGCTGAAGAAGATGACGAGCCGGAAGGCGTTGAACAGGGTCTCGACGAGCTTTGGCTCGCTCAGGACGGCAGCGTAGTTCCGCAGGCCCACCCAGGTCGCCGGACCGACGCCGTCCCATCGGTAGAACGAGTACTGGACCGTCAGCGCCAGCGGTTGCAGGACGAAGGCCGCGTAGAAGAGCAGAGCCGGCAGTACGAACAGCCAGCCGACGACGTGACGGCGACGGACCGCCGCCAACCAGGCGGTCCGTCGCCGATCGAGCCGACCCGGGCGGGCCAGCCGAGCGTGGGTCATCGCTCGGACACCCTGCCTCGGCCGGCGGACATCACCGGGCCAACTCCTTTTCGTACTGGGCCTGAACGGCCTTCAGGAGCCCGGCCGCGTCCTGCTTTCCGCCGACGAGCTTCTGCAGCTCGGGCGTCCAGCCCTGGGCGAAGATGGACCCGGTCGCATTCGCGATGAAGTCCATGGCTCCGTCGTCCTTCGACACCTGCGCGCCGGCGGAGAGCGTCTCGTTTGTGACCGAGCCGGCCGCCGCCGGGGGCACCGGCAGATCGGGCGGCCCACCCGGGTTCGAGCCGCCGACGGCGACATCGATCTCACGGGCCTTGGCGTTGGTTGCGACCCAGTTGAGGAAGAAGGCCGCGCAGTCCGCGTTCTTCGCCTTCGCCGCGATCCCGTAGGTCAGAGGTGCCGACATCGCTGCGACCTTGCCACCGGCCTCGGCCGACGGGAAGACGAAGAACCCGACGCCTTGCGGCTGGTCCTTGTCATAGGCCGCGTTCTGCCAGTCACCGTTGAACATGAACACGCCTTCGCCCGTGCCGAACCGCGCGTTCGCGTCCGTGTACTCGATCGCGTTGACGTCCTTCGGGAAGTACCCGGCCTGGACCCACTGCTGGAGGTGCTGAGCGGCCGTCAGGTTCGTCGGCGTGTCGATGGTGGCCGCCTGCTTCTGGAAGATCCAGTCGTTGATCGGGCCCGTGGGGCCGTACGCGGCCATGAGATTCTGGAGCGGGAAGGCCAGTCCGCCACCGCTCGCGGTGGCGTTCCACGCCATGATCGGGACGAGGCCGGCGTCCTTGGCTTTCTTGAGTAGGTCCTCGAACTCGGCGACCGTCGCCGGTGCAGCCGTCATCCCGATCTGCTGGGCGAGCTTCTTGCTGTAGAACACGCCGGTCAGGCTGTAGTTGAGACCGGCCGCGTAGAGGGATCCGGCACCCCGGGTTCCATCGGTCCCGACGCGGTTCTGGGCGAGCTGCGCGGCCGGGAACTTGTCCCAGCCGAACGCGGTCACGTACTCATCGAGATTCTTGAGCAGGCCGTCCTTGACCAGGGATACCATCGACGGCAGCCGGATCAGGTCGGGCGGATTGTCGCCGGACAGCAGCCTGGGCGTGGCGGTCATCAGGTTCGTGAACTGGTCCTGGCTGATCTTCCAGGTCACGTTCGGATACTGCTTCGTGAACTCCTCCGAGAGCTTGAACGGCAGCTCGAATCCCGTCTCGAAGTAGGCATTCAGCTCGACCGGATCCGTGCCACAGCTTGGTCCGGTCGCGGTGGCGCTCGCGCTGGGGCCGGCGCTGGCTCCGCCGCCCGTCGAGGCCGCGGACGTCGCGCTGGGGGTCGGCGTCGTAGCCGTTCCTGGACCGGCACAACCGGCAAGAACGAGGGCGGCGACGACGACCGTCGCGAGGCCCCGTCGGACACGCCGAGCTCCGAGCGCTTCCGCTGTGAGACTGGCCATCAATGCTCCTCCTCCACTTGCGTTCACATGTCGTGTCGGCAACCTGGTGCCGGTCAGGGGCCACACACCCTCATCCACGGCCCTCCTTCGCCGGTGCCGTCGTCGCTCGAACGACGAGGTCGGGGGGGAGGTGGGCGACCGGGGGTTCGTCGGCGCGGTGACGGATCTCGGACAGCAGGATCTCCGCGCCGCGCCGGCCGGACTCGAACAGCTGTTGGCGCACGGTGGTCAGTCCGACGTAGTCCGCCGCCTCGATATCGTCGTAGCCGACCACCGAGAGATCGCCCGGGATTCGGATGCCGAGCTCCCGCGCCGCAGCGATCACCCCGAGCGCCTGGGTGTCGCTCGCCGCGAAGATCGCGGTGGGGCGACGGTCGGCTGCGAGCATCGCGCGGGCGCGATCCCGCGCCTCATAGCGTCCGTGCGCCCCATGCCCGACCCATTCGGGTGGGATTTCCACCCCGGCAGCGGCGAGCTCGGAGCGGAGGCCACGCTCGCGGTCGTGGCTCGAGGTGAACCCGAACGGGTCGTGGGTTGAGTCGCCGATGAAGCCGATCGAGCGATGGCCCAGTTCGAGTAGATGGCGCGCCGCCAACGTGCCTCCGGCGAGGTCGTCGCCGATCACCCGTGGTAGGCCGTTGACGGACGGGGTGTGGACGTCGATGAATACGACCGGGACCGGTCCCCGGGCGAGTTGGGCACCGACCGCCTGGCTGGGTGGCAGCGACAGGACGAGCAACCCGTCCGTTCGCTGCGAGTGGCCGAGGGTCGAGAGATAGTGGTCCCGCTTCAGAACCGTCTCGACGTTGTAGATGACCAAGTCGAACTCGCTGTCGGTCAGGACGGCATCGACGCCGCGCAGCCGTTCGGCCGCCTGGGGACGGGTCAGGAACGACACGACGACCCCGACGGTCAGGGTCCGGCCGAGGCTCAACCGACGGGCGGCCGGGCTTGGGGTGAAGCCGAGATCTGCCATGACCGACAGGATCCGGTCGCGGGTCCGGGGGTTGACGACCGCGTGTCCGTTCAGCGCGCGTGAGGCGGTTGCGACGCTCACGCCAGCGTGCCGTGCGACGTCGCGGATGGTCACGGCCTTCTTCGTCATGCCGACTCCGGTGCGATGGAACCGGTTACATGAGACCGGTTACATCACGGTAGCACCGGTGTCAACGGACGCAGGCGATGGACTCCGCCTTGCGACGTCACGGCGCGACGCCTCGGCCACGGGACCGCCAACGCCATGCCAAGCCCTCCGACGCCAAGCGCTCGCCGCGCCGATGGTGTCAGCTGCGGGCCGGCTGGACGGCTACCGTACGTGGCGTGACGTCGAAACGACTCGACCTGAGCCGCGGGCAGATCCTCGGCCATCGGCGGTCCGTGGGCGCCCTCGACACGCGGCTCCGCGCCGGCGGCGCCTCCCTCCGGACCGCAGCGTGGGCCGGGCTCCAGGACAGCATGCCGCGGGCCGCGCTCCTCTCGATCCATGCCCGAGTCGAGGGCACGGACCCGGACGCCTGGGCCCACCCCGCGCTGGTCCAGGTCTGGGGGCCGCGGTTCAGCGCGTACGTCGTGGCCGCCGAGGATCGGGCGGTCTTCACGCTCGGCCGGCTGCCGGAGGATGCGGCAGGCCTGAAGCGCGCAGTCGGCACGGCCGATCGCCTCGAGGCGTACCTGGATGGCCGCCGGATGACATACAGCGAGGCCGGCCACGGGATGGGCATCTCCCCGAACGCCCTTCGGTACGCCACCACGACGGGCCGGGTCCTGATCCGCTGGGACGGGGCGCGCCGGCCCGAGATCTGGATCGTTCCGCGGCCGGACGTCGAGCCGCGCGAGGCGCGCAACGAGCTGGCACGGCGCTTCCTCCACGTCCTCGGACCGGGGACGCCCACGGCCTTCTCGAACTGGGCGGGGATCAAGCCGCCGCGTGCCCGCGCCGCCTTCGATGACCTCTCGAGCGAGCTCGTCCCGGTGGGCACCCCGATCGGCGATGCCTGGATCCTCGCCGGCGACGAGGCCGCCTTCCGGGCCCCCGAGCCGGTCCGGACCGACGCCGTCCGGCTCCTGCCGAGCGGCGACACCTGGTACCTGCTCCAGGGCGTCGAGCGCGAGCTCCTGGTCCCCGACCCAGTGCTCCGCGGCCAGCTCTGGACGTCGCGCGTCTGGCCGGGCGCGCTCCTGGTCGCCGGCGAGGTGGTGGGCACCTGGCGTCGAGCGGAGGCGACCGTGTCCATCCAGCCGTGGCGCCGGCTGACGGCGCTCCAACGCGATGCGGTCGAGGCGGAAGCGGCCGCCCTGCCGTTGCCGGGCCTCGCCGGACCGATCCGGACGCGATGGGACACATGACCCCCGGCGCCCTTGTCATACTCGTCGACGACGGGCACCCACTCGATATGGAGGCCGAAGCGATGAGCGCGGCATCGATCAAGCAGGCCATCGCACGGGCGACCGAGTACCTGACGGCAAATCCGGCGGACGCCACGTCCACGGACAGTGCCGCCACGGCGACGCTGGTCGAGGGGCTCGTGACCCGCGTGACGGGCCCCAAGGGCGAGAGCCTGACGACCGACATGGTCCCCTCGGTCGGCGGCACCGCGTCCGCGCCGTCCCCGGGCTGGCTCCTGCGCGCCGCGGAGGCGAGCTGCGTCGCGACATTGATCTCGATGCGCGCCGCGACGCTGGACATCGCCCTCGACGCGCTCGAGGTCACCGTCGATTCCGTCTCGGACGACCGGGGCCTGCTCGGCATCGACGACAGCGTCCCCGCCGGCCCGCTCACCGGTCGGGTGGTGATCCGCATCGCCGCCGCCGGCGTGGATGCGGCGACCCTCGAGGAGATCGCCCACTGGGGCGTCGAGCACTGTCCGGTCTGCGACGCCCTCGAGCGCGCCATCCCGATCACGACCGAGGTGACGACCGCCTGACCCGCGTCCCGTCCCGGGGCCGCCGCCGCTGGTATCGTGCGGCGCGTGTCGGGACCCGTCGCGCGGATCGTGGAGGTCGTGGTGCCCGCCCGGCTCGGGCGCGGCTTCCGCTGGCTCTACGCAGCCTCGATCGCGACGAACATCGGCGACGGGATCGTCCTGTCCGCGGGACCGCTCCTGGTTGCCGCGCAGACGCGGGATCCGCTCCTGGTGTCCCTGGCGGTTCTGAGCCAGTACCTGCCGCACCTGTTGTTCGGCCTGCTGGCCGGCGTCGTCGCCGATCGCCACGACCGGCGCCGGATCGTGACCGCGGTGAACCTCGGGCGAGCCGCGGTCGTGCTGGGGCTCACCGTCGCGATCGCGACGAGCGTCGTGAACATCGCGATCCTGCTGCTGGTTCTGTTCGTGCTCGGCACGGCGGAGACGTTCGCCGATGCGGCGAGCAGCACGCTCCTGCCGCGCCTCGTCGAGGACCGCGACCTGGGCGCGGCGAACACCCGGACGCAGGGTGCGACGCTGCTCCTCAACCAGCTCGCCGCGCCGCCGGTCGGCGCGTTCCTGTTCGCGGTCGGGATGGCGCTGCCCTTCGCGGTCAACGCGGCCGGGTTCGCGCTCGGGGCCGTCCTGATCTCGCGCGTCGTCGTGAGCTCGACCCTCCTCACGGCTGACGAACGGCGCGGGATCCGGACGGAGATCGGCGACGGCGTCCGCTGGCTGATGCGTCACCCGCCGATGCGCACGCTCGCGATCACGATCTTCACGTTCAACATCACCTTCGGCGCGGCGTGGTCCGTGCTCGTCCTGTATGCCGCGGAGCGCCTGGCGATGGATGCGCTGGGCTTCGGGCTCCTGACGACGGCCATGGCCGTGGGAGGGATCATCGGGGTCGCGACGTACGGCCGGCTCGAGCGACGGTTCGCCCTCGGCGACATCATGCGGGTGGGCCTGCTGATCGAGACCCTCACCCACCTCGTGTTCGCCGTGAACACCGCGCCGTCGATCGCGCTCGCCACGATGGTCCTCATGGGCGCCCACGCCTTCGTGTGGGGCACCACCTCGAACGTCGTCCGCCAGCGCGCGGTGCCGGACGAGCTGATGGGCCGGGTCGGCAGCGTGTACCGGATCGCGGGCCTGGGCGGACACGTCGTGGGCGCCCCGATCGGAGGACTCCTCGCGCGTGGGTTCGGGATCACCGCGCCGTTCTGGTTCGGGTTCATCGGCTCGGCGCTCCTGGTCGTGCTCCTGTGGCGCCAGTTCGCGTACATCGCCCACGCGGGGGATCCGTCCTCGGCTGCCGCCGCCGGGGACTGATCGGGAGCGTCACCCGTGGCCGGTCGTCGCCGGAGCGGGTTGGTCGGCACGTGGTTCCCCGGCTCGATTGCGCACACGCTGACGGCCTCGATCTGGCTTCGGGCCGTGGAGCCGGCCGGGCTGATTGCCGCGAGATCGACGGCCGCGGGACGATCGCACCGGAGGTCGGTACCCTTGGCAGTCATGCCTGCCGAATTCATCTACACCGCCTACAAGCTCGCCCGTCACTACCCGCCGGACCGGACGGTGCTCGAGGACATCTCGATCTCGTTCTACCCGGGCGCCAAGATCGGGGTCATCGGCTCGAACGGAGCGGGCAAGTCGAGCCTGCTCCGGATCATGGCCGGGCTCGACGATGGGTTCACC
>DASSPG010000073.1:0-14937 GCA_035699725.1 Candidatus Limnocylindrales bacterium
GCTGACCGCGAACAGTTCTCCTGTCCGCCCGAAGCCGGTCTGGACCTCGTCGGCGATGAGCAGGATCCCGTGCTGGCGGGTGATCTCGCGGAGGCGCGGCAGGAACGCCGGCGGCGGCACGAGATAGCCGCCCTCGCCGAGCACCGGCTCCACGATGATCGCCGCGACGTGCTCGGGGTAGACGTACTGGTGGAACGTCAGGTCGAGCTGGGCCTCCCAGTCGCAGGTGCAGTGCTCGTCGGGGGCGTGGGCGGCGCCCGGTGCCCGGTAGCAGTACGGGTAGGCGGTGTGGTACACGGAGCCGGGCAGTGGCTCGAAGTGGCCGCGGTAGACGTCCTTCGCCGTCGTGAGGGCCATCGTCTGGCCGGTCCGCCCGTGGTAGCCGTAGCGGAAGCCGAGGATCACGGGCCGGCCGGTCGCGATCCGGGCGAGCTTGACCGACGCCTCGACCGCCTCGGCGCCGCTGTTCGACAGGAACGCGCTCCAGCCGTCGCCCGGGAGCACGTGGCGGAGTCGCTCGTACAGGCGCAACCCGGGCTCGTGGTAGGTGATGTTCTGCTGGGCGTGGATGATCTTCGCCGCCTGGGCCTGGATCGCGGCGACGACCCGCGGATGGGCGTGCCCGGTGTTCGTGACCCCGATTCCGCTCGAGTAGTCGAGATACCGCTCGCCGTCGCTCGTGATCAGCCACGATCCCTCGCCGCGCTCGACGACGAGGTTGGTGATCCGGCCCCAGACCGGGGGAACGACCGAACGGTCGGGCAGGGGACTCGCGGCGAGCGAAGCTGGCGACACGGCGGACATGGTGGACCTCACGGTTCGATCTTCGTGGCCGGGGCGAAGTCGCGGGCGGCCACGCGGCGCTGCCAGATCGTGGTCAGGATGACGAGCAGGACGGCCGACACGAAGATGATCGTGCCGATCACGTTGACCTGCACCGGGATGCCCCGGAGCTGGGCACCGTAGATGTAGATCGGGAACGTCTGGGTCTGGCCGGACGTGAAGCTCGTGATCACGTAGTCGTCGATCGACAGGCTGAACGCGAGCAGGGCGGCGGCCACGACGCCCGGCAGGATCAGCGGGAAGGTCACCTTCCAGAACGTCGTCCACTCGTTCGCCCCGAGGTCCATCGCGGCCTCCTCGAGGTGGCGCGGGAAGCCCGACAGGCGCGCCTTCACCGTCACGACGACATAGCTGATGTTGAACATCACGTGGGCGATGAGGATCGTTCGGATGCTCAGCGGGTAGACGGCGCCCTCGGGGATGAACGGCAGCTGCACGGAGGCGATGAAGAACGTCAGGAGCGACGCCCCGAGGACGATCTCCGGCGTCGACATCGGCAGGAAGATCAGGAGGTTGACGGGTCCCCGGCCGCGGAACTGGTAGCGCACGAGGGCGAGGGCGATCAGCGTCCCGAGGATCGTGGCGCCGATCGTCGCCCCGAACGCGATCACGACGCTGTTGCGGACCGCGTCGCCGAGACCGGGCCGGCCGAGCGGGTTGAGCCAGGCGTCGAAGGAGAACTCGCGGAAGTTGAGGTTCGAGCGCCCGGTCGGGTCGTTGAAGCTGAACACGATCATCACGACGACCGGCAGGATCAGGTAGCTCGTGACGGCCGCGGCGTAGAGCGGCAGCAGCCAGCGATCGATCGCCCGGCCCAGCCGCTGGCGTCCCGGCCGCCGGCTCCCGGTTCGGACGGCGCGGGCCGTGCGGGTCGCCTCGTCGGCGCCGCTCGTCGCCGTCATACGCCCGAACCCGTCAGCTCCTCGGTCCCGAGGAGCTTCGCGTAGACCAGCACCCCGACGATGATCCCGACCATGAGGATGAACGACAGGGCCGAGGCCATCGGGTAGTCCACCTGCTTGAGGTAGCGCGACACGATCACGTTGCCGATCATCTGCGCCTGCGGATTGCCGAGGAGCTCGGCGTTGATGAAGTCGCCGACTGCCGGGATGAACGTCAGGAGCGAGCCGGCGAAGATCCCGGGAAGGGCGAGCGGCAGGGTCACCCGCACGAACGCCTGGCTGATCAGGAACGTCCCGATCAGCCCGCCGACGACCGCGCCGCCGATCCCGAGCCCGATGGCGGACCACGCCAGGATCACGCCCGCCGCCACACCGAGCCCGCCACCGAGCGCGGCCCCCGCGATCGTGCCGCCCGGTCGCCATGGACCGGCGTACAGGTCCTCGGCCGCCTCGATCAGGCGCTTGTCGATCTTCTCGAGCGCGACGTAGAGGGGCAGCGTCATGAAGGGGAGGAAGTTGTAGGTGATCCCGGCGACGACCGCGGCGGGCGTGGCGAGGAGGCGGAACGCCGGGTCGAGCAGTCCGACGTCCTTGAGGGGCCCCAGGACGAGGCCGCTGTCGGCCAGGATGATCTTCCACGAGATCGTGCGAAGCAGGAAGCTCGTGAAGAAGGGGGCGATGACGAGGAAGAGGAGCAGGTTCTTGTAGCGCCCGCCGCGGAACGCGATCGTGTAGGCCAGCGGGAACCCGAGCGCGAACGCCAGGATCGTGGCCAGCCCGCCGTAGGCGACGGACCGCGTGATCCACGGCCAGTACTCGGAGAAGGCCTCCGGGTAGATCGCGAAGTTGAACGTCAGCTCGTAGCCGCTCTCGACGTTGCCCGTCCAGAGCGACACGAGGAACATCTGGATCGCCGGGTAGATGTAGAACAGCGCGAGCCAGAGCAGCCCCGGGGCGAGCAGGACGTACGGGGCGACGGCCCGCCGGCTGAACCGACGGCGGGCCGGTGGCGTGGCGATCGGCGGCGCGGCGACGCTCACCCCGGGCGTCGCGGCGTGGGCGTGATCAGAGCCCGATGACCTTGGCGAACGCCGCGCCCCACGCCGATTCCTCCTCGGCCGTCACGGCCCGGAACTGCTTGAGGCGGGCGGTCACGTCGGCCGGCGGGAAGATCAGCGGGTTGTTCGCGATCTCGGCATCCAGCTTCAGCATCTCTTCCTTGGCGCCCTTGACCGGGCAGACGTAGTTGACGTACGCCTCGATCGTCGCTGCGTTCACCGGGTCGTAGTAGAAGTTCACGAAGGACACGGCCTGGGCCTTGTTCTTGGCGCCCTTCGGGATGCACATGTTGTCGGTCCAGAGCATGCCGCCTTCCTTGGCGACCGCGAACTGGAAGTCCTGGTCCGGCTTCTGGTCGGGCACGAGGAGGCTCAGGACATCGCCGGACCAGGCCATGGCGAGGACGGCGTCGCCGCCGGCCATGATGTCGACATAGGAGTTGCCGGCGAGCTGCCGGACGAGCCCGCCCTTGACCGCCTTGTCGACCTCGGCGAGGGCCGCGTCGAACTGCTCCTGGGTGATCGACTCCGGGTCGCTGCCGAGCCGGATCGCACTCAGCCCGACGGTGTCGCGCATCTCGGTGAGATACGTCATCCGGCCCTTGTACGTATCGGTGAAGAAGGCCTCGAGCGAATCGAGCGGGCCCGTCTTCTTGGCGTCGAAGCCGAGCCCCGTCATCCCCGACTGCCACGGCGCCGCGAGGTTCGTGTCTGGGTCGAACGACCGGCCGACGTAGTTCTCGAGCAGGTTGGCGGGGAAGTTGGGGGTCGCCGCGGTGTCGATCGTCTCGAGCCACTTCTGCCGGGCGAGCCGGGCGACCATCCAGTCGGTGACGACGATCAGGTCCCAGTCGGTCGGCAGGTTGGCGGACAGCTGGCCCTGGATCTTGGCGTAGAAGGTCTCGTTGTCGTCGACCGCCTCGACGTAGTTGACGGTCGTGTCGGTCTCCGCGGTGAACTTCTCGAGGGTCGGGTACTTGGAGCCGCTGTCGTCGACGTCGATGTAGCCGATCCAGTTGGCGAAGTTCAGGACGCCGCCGAGCTTCGGTGGCGGACCGCTCGGCGCGACGCTGGCCGACGCGGCGGGCGCCGACGCGGGCGGGGCTGACGGAGCCGTCGACGGGCTGGAGCTCGCGCCCTTCGTGCCGCAGGCGGCGAGGAAGGCGCCGACCCCAGCCAGGCCCGTGCCCTGGAGGAAGCGGCGTCGCGTCAGGGAAGGTGACCCCTGTGGCGCGCTGGCCGGCATGCTCGACGGGTTCTTGGCGTGATCGGTCATGGCCTGCTCCTGTTCGGTGGTCGTCCGTCAGGCCGCGCCCGCGGCCGGAACGGATGGGGTCGAAGTCGCCGCGGGCTCCTCCCGCACGACGAAGGTGTGGTCGGGTGACCACGAGAGCTGGACGGTTTCCCCCGGACGATGGAGCGAGCCGTGCACGGTCCGCTCGACGTTCTGCTCGTAGACGGTCAGGCGTGCGCCCGAATCGGCCTCGACGATGTAGGAGGTCGAAACGCCGAGGTATGACGCGTCCACGATCCGACCGGAGATCCGGTTCGCGCCGCCCGGGACGTCCGCGTCGGGCCTGTGGAGGCGGATCTTCTCGGGCCGGACGCCGATCTGGACCGGGCCGTCCGCCTCGGCCTGGGCGCGCGGCACGCGCACCCGGCTGTCGTCGCCGAGGGTGGCGGAGGCGTAGTCGTCGGTCCGGCCGTCGACGCGCGCGGGCAGCAGGTTGCTGATCCCGAGGAAGCCCGCCACGAACCGCGTCCGCGGCCGCTCGTACAGGCCCTCCGGGTCGCCGAGCTGCTCGTAGCGGCCCTGGTTCATCACGGCGATCCGATCGGACATCGTCATCGCCTCCTCCTGGTCGTGGGTCACGTAGACGAACGTGATGCCGACTTCCTGCTGGATCCGCTTGAGCTCGACCTGCATCTGCTTGCGAAGCTTGAGGTCGAGCGCACCGAGCGGCTCGTCGAGGAGGAGGACCGCGGGGCGGTTGATCAGGGCGCGGGCAAGGGCGACGCGCTGGGCCTGGCCGCCCGAGATCTGGGTCGGCTTGCGGGCCTCGAAGCCCGGCAGCTCCACGAGTCGGAGCATCTCGGTCACCCGGCTCTTGATCTCGGTCGACCTGACGCCCTTGCGGCGCAGCCCGAACGCGACGTTCTCGAAGATCGTCAGGTGAGGGAAGAGGGCGTAGTTCTGGAAGACCGTGTTGACATTGCGCCGGTAGGGCGGCAGCCAGGTCACGTCCTCGCCCTGGAGCTCGATCAGGCCGCTCGTCGGCTGCTCGAAGCCGCCGATCATCCGGAGGGTCGTGGTCTTGCCGCAGCCCGATGGGCCGAGGAGGCTGAAGAACTCGCCGTCACGGACCTCGAGGTCGATGTGATCGACCGCCACCTGATCGCCGAACTTCTTGACGACATCGACGAGACGGACGTCGACCTCAGGCACTCGCGCACTCCCGCGGCACGGGGTCGCATCGGGCCGGCCGATGACGGCCGGTTTGGGCGACCGGGGGATGCCGAGCCGACGGACCTCCTCCGCCCGTCACCGGCAGGCCGAGAATAGGTGTCGCCGCGAGGGGGTGTCAAGATTGCGAGGTGCGGGGCCGCAACCGGGCGCAGCGGTGCGAGATTCGTGGGTCAAGAGCCATGACTACAGGCGATTCGCAACGTCGCGGCGTCACGTTGCCGCTCCGTGGACGCCCCCGTGCTGTCGCCCCGACCCGCGGGCTCTCGCCCCGACCCGCGGGCTCTCGCCCAACCCGCGGGCTCTCGCCCCGACCCGCGGGCTCTCGCCCCAACCCGCGGGCTCTCGCCCCAACCCGCGGGCTCTCGCCCCAATCTGCTCACCTAGGCGCTGAGGGACTGGTACGGCATGTGCCCCGGCCCAAATCGGGGATCTCGTCGGCAACGCTGAGCGTGGGATTGGGCGCGAAGCGGACATGCGTCGCGATTTCCGCGCGTTTTCCCGCCGTAGCAGTCCGTGGACGGCTGGTTGGAGAAGTTCAGCGTGCCGGCGACGCGGCTCCGGCCCCGACGCGGCTCCAGCCGGCGACGCGGCTCCGGCCCCCGACGCGGCTCCGACCGGCGACACGGGCCACGCGCCCCCTGCGGCCCTTTCGGCCCGTTGCCGGAGTCCGCGGTACGATGCCGATATCGACGCGCCGCCTGTCAGAAGGCCCATCCCGTCGCGGGAAGCCACGGCCAGATCCTGAGGTTCCGAACCGCCATGCCGACCCTCACCGAAGCCGCGATCCTCGAGGCGCTCCGCCAAGTCCAGGAGCCGGAGCTCGGGCGCGACATCGTGACCCTGGAGATGGTCAAGAACATCACGATCGACGGGTCCGCGGCCGCGTTCACGATCGAGCTCACCACCCCGGCCTGCCCGCTCAAGGACGAGATCGAGGGCAACACCCGGGCCGCCCTGACCGCGATCGGCGTCAGCGACGTCCAGATCACGTGGGGGGCGATGGTCCGCCGTGCCGCGCCGCGCCAGGCGGAGCAGCTCCTGCCGAACGTGAAGAACATCATCGCCGTCGGCTCGGGCAAGGGCGGTGTCGGCAAGAGCACCGTCAGCGTCAACCTCGCGGTCGCCCTGGCCCAGTCGGGCGCCGCCGTCGGGTTGCTCGATGCCGACATCACCGGCCCGAACATCCCGATGATGCTCGGCGTGGAGGGCCAGCCCAAGGCGAGCGCGAACAACAAGATCACGCCGCTCGAGCGGCATGGCGTGAAGTGCATCTCGATCCAGTTCTTCGTCCCGGAGGGTCAGCCGATCGTGTGGCGTGGTCCGCTCGTCGGCGGCGCCATCCAGCAGTTCCTGCGCGACGTGGACTGGGGAGAGCTCGACTACCTCGTCGTGGACCTCCCGCCGGGCACGTCCGACGCCCAGCTGACGCTCGCCCAGTCCGTCCCGCTCGGCGGCGCGGTGCTCGTGACGACGCCCCAGGAGGTCGCGCTCAGCGACGTCGCCAAGGCGCTCGCGATGTTCAAGCGGCTCTCGGTCCCGATCCTCGGCCTCGTGGAGAACATGACCGCGTTCGCGTGCCCCCACTGCGGGGAGCTGACGGAGATCTTCGGCCGCGGCGGCGGCGAGCGCTTCTCGAAGGAGCACGGCATCGACTTCCTCGGCGGCGTCCCGCTCGACGTGACCGTCCGACAGGGTGGTGACGTCGGCGTCCCTGCCGTCGCCCAGCGCGAGCCGGGCCCCGCCGCCCGCGCGATGACCGCGGTCGCTGGCGCGGTCGCCGCCCGGATGAGCGTCCGGGCCGCCGGCGCCGAGCGCCAGCCCCTGCTCTCGATCAGCTGACACACCCGGTCCGGCGGTGACGGCACGGCCGCCGGCCGGCCGGGATCCGATCGATCTGGCGGACGCGGCGCGCTAGACTCGTCCCGCGGGCCGGCGAGTGCCGGCGCCGGGCGCCCCGACGGACGCGTGAGCGTCCTGCGGGCCTGAGACCCGGCGAGCCCTCCCGCATCGGAGGAGGCGCGCGTGCGCTGTCGTGCCTGCGGCGCGATCGTCGGGTCGGGTGCCCGGTTCTGCGCGCAATGCGGCACGCGTCTCGATGCCGGCTCCGAGCCGGGCCCGCGAAACGCGCCCGTCCGAGGCGAGCCGGCCGGCCTGCCCCGGCCGGCGCGGAGCTTTGCCCGGAACCAGGCGATGGTCTCGCCCGTCGGGGCCGAGCTTCCCGACCGCGATCCGTCGGCCGCCGGAGCGGACGGGGATCGCCGGATCGTCACCGCCCTGTTCGCCGACCTCGTCGACTACGTCCGGCTCGTCGCCGAGCACGACGCGGAGGAGGTACGCCACCGCGTGGACGCGGCGCTGGTCGCGATCGTCGATGCGATCCAGGGGTATGACGGGACCCGCGAGAAGTTCATCGGCGACGCCGTCTTCGCGGTGTTCGGCTGGCCGGTCGCCCACGACGACGACGCGCTGCGGGCCACGCACTGCGCCCTCGCCATCCGGGCGGGCCTCGCCCGCCTCGAGGATCCGGCAGGTGAGGCACTCCAGATCCGGATCGGGATCGCGACCGGCGAGGTGGTGGCCGCGCCACGCGAGGTTCCCGGGGCCCAGGACTGGTCGCTGACCGGCCCGGCCGTGACGACCGCGGCCCGGATCCAGGGACTCGCCGGACCGGGCGACATCCTCCTGGACGAGGCGACGGTCCGGGCGACTCGGAAGGGGCTCCGGATCGAGGACCTGGGTCCGCACATCCTGCGCGGCCAGCGCCACGCGATCCGGATCGGGCGGCTCCTCGGCGAGGCCGGGTTCCAGCCGTGGCAGCCGCCGGGCGGACCGCTCGTCGGGCGGGCGAGGGAGCAGGCGCTGCTGCGCGACGCGCTGGCGGCCCTCCGCCGGGAGGGCCAGGGCGCGACGATCATCGTTGAGGGCGATGCCGGCATCGGCAAGTCGCGCCTCCTCGCCGACCTGGAACGGGACGCCCGGCGGGCGGATGTCCGCTGGACGTGGGTCGACAACGTGTCGTACGGGATGGCGGAGCCGTACCGGTTCGCGCGCGCCCTGGCCCAGGCCGTCGCCGATGAGCACCAGACGGACTCCGGCACGATGCTCCGCCAGCTCCTCTTCACGGGCGACGTCGATCCCGCGGACGCCCGGCGCTGGGCCGGGGG
This sequence comes from Candidatus Limnocylindrales bacterium, assembly GCA_035699725.1. Classification (GTDB taxonomy): domain Bacteria; phylum Chloroflexota; class Limnocylindria; order Limnocylindrales; family CSP1-4; genus CF-46. The sequence goes on from DASSPG010000073.1 coordinate 8,435, forward strand.
CGTCGCCGCGGTCGCCCGCGACGCGGCCTTCTCCGGCTGGGAGGCCGAGGCGGACCTCGTGCCGTCTGATCCGGCCGAGGTCGTTCGCGACGTCCGCTCGGCTGCCGTTCGGTACTTCGACCGGCTCGTCGATCTCGACGGCCCGCGGATCGTCGTGGTGGACGACCTGCACTGGCTGGACCCGTCGAGCGCCGGCGTGTTCGAGGCGCTCGTGGAGGCGTCGGCGCGGCTGCCGCTCCTGGTGCTCGTCGGGAGTCGGCCGGATCCCGCGCGCCCCGCCCTGCGCGGGTCGCAGACGCGGACGATCCACCTGACCGGGCTCGCCGAGCCCGAGACCGGCGAGCTCGCCCGAGCCGTGTCCGGCGCATCGGTGCACGCGGCGGACGTTCGCCGGCTCCATGCCCGGACCGGCGGCAACCCGCTCTTCATCGGCGAGACGGTCCGCGCGATCGTGGACGAGGGGGCGATCACGCTGGACGGGCGGCTCTCGCTCGCGGCGTCGTCCGGGCCCGCGGTGCCCGTGACCCTGCGGGCCCTGCTCGGCAGCCGGATCGACGCCCTGTCGGTGGAGAGCCGAACGGTCCTGCGGATCGCGTCGGTCCTCGGCATGAGCTTCGAGGAGGAAGTGGTGAAGGAGGTTCTCGGCGAGGCCGTTGCGCCGGCCGCCTACGAGCGCCTCGCCGACGCGGCGATGATCGTGCCGATCGACAGCCGTGGCGGCTGGCGGTTCTGCCACGCCCTGATCCACGATGCGGCGTACAGCAGCCTTCTCGCCTCTGATCGGCGGGCGCTCCATGCCCGCGTCGCCGACCAGATCGAGGGACACGGGCGGACGTCGGCGATCGGCGTCGTCGCCCGTCACCGTGCGGCGGCCGGTGATGCCGATCGAGCGATCCCGCTCCTGCTGAAGGCGGCCGACCAGTCGCTCGAACTCGGCGCGCAGAGCGAGGCAGCGGCATACCTCGAGGCGGCCGCGGAGCTGGCGACAGGCGAGGTGGCGGCATCCCTCGCCGCCCGCGCCATCGCCGTCCGGGGCGGAAGCGCGCTCGACGCGACCTGATCCCCTCCAGACGCGGCGGATCGTCAGCCCGCGACGCCCTCGATCCGATGCGCGCGTGCCGCCGCGGCGGCGTCCTCCGGCGCCTGACCGTCGGCCACGCCCGCCGCTGGACGCTCCACGATCACCTCCAGCCCGGGGCGTCCGGCGATCGCACCGGGCCGCGCGGCGCACCCGCGGTCGATCCGTTCCTGGAGCTCGGCCCGGAAGTGCACGAGCACGATCCGTGGCACCTCGGCGGCGTCGGCCATCGCGATCGCCTCCTCGGCGGTCAGGTGTCCGCGACGCGGGTCGTCGAACCCGGCGTCGACCAGCGTCGCCTCGGCGACCATGAGATCGGCGCCTCGGGCGGCCGCGACGAACGCATCGCTCGGACCCGTGTCGCCGCTGATCGCGATCCGCGATCCGTCGGGGCCCGTGATCAGGGTTCCCCAGGCCGGCACGTAGTGCTGGCCGGCCACGAACCCGAGGGTCAGGTCGCCGACGTGGATCCGGTGGGTCGGGTCATACTCGAGGATGCCGAACGCGTCGTCGAAGAACGTCGGTCGCTCGCTGATCGCGGCGGCGAGCGCGTCCAGGCGGGCCTTGCCACCGGGCGGCAGAAGGACGGGAATGTGAGCACTGGCGACCCCCTCCCACGGCAGCAGGTAGCGGAGGGAGACGAGGTCGATGTAATGGTCCGCGTGCATGTGCCCGATGACGATCGCATCGAGCTCGCGGGGGTCGCGGGTGCCCATCAGCTGGCGGACGATGCCCTGGCCGCAGTCGATGAGGACGGCGGTCTCGTCCGTCTCGACCAGGAGGCCGGAAGCGGGAGTCTCGGGCTGCGGCTGGGAGGTTCCGCTGCCGACGACCGTCAGGCGCATGATGTCCACCCGAAGGCATTCGGCATGCGCGGATATTGGCACCGACGGTGGCCGCTCGTCGAGTCGGCACTCGACGGCCGGCCTGTCCGGCGGCGGACACGCATCTCGTCGGCCTGCCCGGCGGATCGGCCCTTCCGGCGCGGCTTGCCAGCGCGGTACGATCCCGGCCATGCTCGATACGGGCGCGATGAGCGCCGCGCTCGCCGCCGTTCCGCTGTTCGCGGGTCTGGCCGATGACGGGCTCGTCAGCCTCGTCCAGGGGATGCGTGTCCGCCGCTTCCGGCGCGGTGAGACCGTGTTCCACGTCGGCGATCCCGGCGATGCCCTGTTCATCGTGATGTCTGGCTCGATCAAGATCACGCTTCCGGCCGACACCGGGGACGAGGCGATCCTCGCGACGCTCCGGCCGGGTGACTTCTTCGGCGAGCTGGCCCTGCTCGACGGAGCGCCGCGCTCTGCGACGGCGGTTGCCATCGAGGCAACCGAGACCTACATCCTCCCGCGCGACCGCTTCCGCGAGCTGATCGCCACCGAACCGGTCATGCGCGAGGCGCTCCTGGCGACGCTCGCCGCCGAGGTCCGTCGCCTGACCAATCACGTCGAGGAGCTCCACTTCCTCGACATCACCGGACGCCTCGCGTCGCGCCTCGCTCGGATGGCCGGGGAGGCCGGCGCCACGCCGTTGCCGGAGGGCGCCATCCGATTGGCCGGCCCGCTGACCCAGGGCGACCTCGCGGCGATGATCGGCTGCACGCGCCAGAGCGTGAACAAGCTGCTCGGGATGTTCAGCGACGACGGCCTGATCCGGCTCGAGAAGGACCGGATCGTCGTCCTGGACCTCGACGGCCTGGCGCGGTCCGCCCGCCGCTGACCCGGCCCGCGCCAGCGGGTTCGGTGCCGCGCCGGAGCCGCGCCGGTTCGGTCGCGCAACGCTGACCCGCCGGCGCGCAGCGGGTCGGCCGCCCCACGCTGACCCACCCGGCGCGCGCCGGTTCGGTCGCCCCACGCCCGAAACCGGCGAGCGATCGCTCAGTGGGCCCGGATCGCGGTCAGCAGGACGTGGGCCGCCGCGGGCCCGGCCCGGGCGCGCCCGTTCTCGCCTGCGAGGAACACCATCCGCCGCTCGCGATGCGTCCAGCCCGGACCCGCGACGACGACCGAGACGGCGGTGTCGGCCGACCGGGGCCGTGCCCGGACGGCGATGCCGAGCGGCGACCCGCCCAGCTCGGTCGCGCGTCGGGCCAGCGCCTCGAGACCGGCTGCGCCAGGGTGCTCGCGCGCGAGCGCTGCGTCACCCGCGACGCTCTCGGCGCGTCGGAGCCAGTCGCGGTCGCCGAGCAGTCGGGCGAGCGAGCCGCCCGTCCCGACCTCGATGACGGACAGCGCCTGGCCCCGCTCCACGAGCGCCGCCGTGATGGCGTCGGGCCAGGTGGTCTCTCCCTCCGCCCAGACGTAGGCGCCGAGGACCTCCTCGACGCGGGTCACGGCGACCGCCACGCGTTCGGCCGCCCCCGGGCCGGAGGAGGCGATGCGGACGTCGACGGCGTCCTGGCGGGCATAGGTGGCGACCACCGGGTCGGGCGCCCGGAGGTAGGCCTCGCCGAGGAGGTCCGCGGCCTGCGACTCGCCGATGCCCGCCAGGCGCAGCGTCCGGGTCGCCACGGCGGACCCCGCCGACCGCGCGGCCAGTCGGGGGAGGACGTGGTCGGTCCACATCGGGCGCATCTCGCGCGGCGGCCCGGGCAGGGCGACGATCAGGCCGCCGTCCGTTCGGTCGATCCACCAGCCCGGCGCGGTCCCGTTCGGGTTGGGCAGGGCCGATGCCGGCGGGATCAGCCAGGCCTGCTTGAGGTTCATCTCGGGGAGGGGGATTCCGCGCCGGGACCACAGCTCACGCAGCCAGCGCTCGAGGCCTGCGTCCACCGCGGGCGTCTCGCCCACCGTCGCCGCGATCGCCTCGCGGGTCAGGTCGTCGGGCGTCGGGCCGAGCCCGCCGGTCGAGACGACGAGGTCGGACCGGGCGACTGCCTCGCCGAACGCGGCGCTGACCGTCGTGAGGACGTCGGGGACCGCCTGGATCCGCCCGACCGTCACGCCGAGCCCGGTGAGGCTCCGGGCGAGGTCACCGGCGTTCGTGTCGCGTGTCTCGCCGACGGTCAGCTCCGAGCCGATGCTGAGGAGCTCGGCGGTCCGGATCAGGCGGTCGGCGGCCTTCGGTGACACGCACAGGAGCCTAGCGCACGAGTACCATCGGCCGAGGTGTCATGGAACCTTCGCGCCGTGCCGCCGTGGCGAAGCGCGGAGGACGCTCCCGGCACCGATGATCCCGGCATCGGAACCCGCGGCTGAGGCAGCCGGATGCGCGACCTGGAACAGAGCGGATTCTCGGAGTTCGATCGCTGGCACGCCCTCGCGCGCCGGACGCGCGAGCTGCTGGACGCGGCGCTCGGCGACGGGGTGCTGCCGGACGGCGGAGCGGACTACCTGGCGGATCGCACGCTGCCCCACGTCGAAGGCGTCCAGGCCGGGTTCATCGGCTGGCTGAGGACCGATTCGGCGGGCCTCGCCGAGCTTCGTTACCTGCTGCGGCGCGTCGGGTCGCTCCGGGTCGAGGGTCCGACGAGCGAGGCCGAACGACGCGCGGCCATGGCGGAGGCGATCGCCGAGGACGGGCTGGCGGGACGGATCGGGCCGCGACCGTCGGGCCTCCGCGCGGCCGAGCCCTGGAATCTCGCGGCCCTGGCCCACGCCCGGCTGGTCCTGGCGATGCTGCCCCGGATCGCGGACGACGAGGTCCGATTCCCGGCCGGCCGCCGGACCTACGCTGACATCCCGGTTCCGCGCGGACCGGCCGAGCTCTCGGATCGCCTCGAGGAGCTCGAGCGGTCGCTCTGGCGGACGGCCACCGGGAAGCGTCCCGATCCCGGCGACCCGGCGTTTCGCCGGGCCTACGGCTTCTTCGACGCGGCCGACCGGCTCGGTCGGGGCGCCTCCGGGTCCGCCGCCTGAGGCAGCGTGCCTGACGGTCCGGCGGCCCGCCCGGGCGCGGCACGGGCCCGCGGCGGTTGCGGCGCTATCATGACCCGGTCCCCCAGGACACCCGATGGGAGCCCACCTCTGGACGAGCCGCTGAACCCGACGACCCCGCACGAGTCGCCGCCCGCCGCCGATCATGCGCCCGCGGACGGACCGGGTCTGCCACCGCCCGCCGCCGAAGCCCCCGGCCTGGGCGAGCAGATCGGCGCGACGAAGGAGTCGGCCCAGCGCCTCGTCGGCGCCCATGTCGAGCTGGCCAAGGCCGAGTTCGCCGACATCGCCGATGCCGCCAAGCGCGCTGCAGGGCTGGTCGCGATCGCCCTGGCGGCCGGCCTGGTCGCGGGGCTGCTGGTCGTCGTCGGGCTGCCGCTGTTCCTGGGTGAGGCGATCTTCGGCTCCATGGGGTGGGGGATCCTGCACGGCGTCCTGCTGCTCTTTGCCGTCGCGATCGCGATGGCGATCGTGGCGCTCCGCCCCGGGGTCCGGGCGCCGGTCGGCGGGCCGTTCCTGCTCGCCCTGCTCGTCGGCATCGTGGTCGGCGTCCTGCTCGGGTTGAACCTGACGAATCGCGCATGGGCAGCGGTCGGCGACGCCATCCTGCCGGGCGTCGATGGCGGCATCCGCCCGCTGGTCAGCGGCGTGGCCGGGCTCGCGATCATCGGCGCGATCCTCGGGCTCCTCGGATCAGCCCTGTCCGGCGCACGCGGCGGCGCGATCGTCGGCGGTCTGGTCGGCGGGGCCATTGCGGGCGTGCTGGTCGGCTGGCTGACAGCGTTCGCACCGGGCCCGCGCGTCGGTGCGGCGATCGGGTTCGCCGTCGGCCTGATCGTGTGGATGGCGCTCATGGGCGTCGGCGTCGCTCGCGGCGGCCTCGATTCGGATGCACTCAAGCAGCGGTTCTGGCCGGACCGCACCATCGCGGTGACGAAGGAGACGATCGAGTGGGCACGCGCACGGATGCCGCTCACGCGCAGGTCCTAGCGGCCCGGGCGGAGCTCGAAGAAGCGGTCGATCGGCTCGAGGCCGCCGGTCGCGCTGCCGTGGACATCCCCGCCAAGGTCAAGGCCAACCCGGCCAAGACCGCCGGGCTGGCCGCGGGCGGCGCATTCCTGGCCCTCGGCGGGCCGAAGCGCCTGTTCCGCCGCGCCAAGCGTGCGGTCACGGGCAAGGACGAGGAGCTCCCGTCGGAGCTGCTGCCGAAGGACGTCGAGAAGGCGCTGCGGAAGATCGGGACGGACGGGCGCCAGGTCCGGGGCACGCTCGAGCGCGACTTCGCGAAGTACCTCGAGGAGCGCCAGAAGGCGCGCAAGAAGGAGGGCCTGACCGCCGCCGTCACCGCGATGGCCGTGGCGGCGATCCGGCCGGTCGCGATCCGCGGCGGCAAGCAGCTCGCCCAGCGGATGCTCGACCCGAACGGACCCTCGTTCCAGGAGCAGCTCGAGCGGATCAGGGCCCGCCGCGAGCATCCCGACTCGGCCACCGCCGGCAAGGGTGCCCCGGAGGACGCGGGACTCTAGGCCCCCGACACGGGACTCTCGCGCGCC
>DASSPG010000074.1:0-3030 GCA_035699725.1 Candidatus Limnocylindrales bacterium
AGCCCGTGGCGCCGATCGGCCACGTGCATCGCGTCGAACAGGGCGAGCTCGGCGGGGCTCAGCCAGCCCGCCACCTCGTCGCGTTCGTCCGGAGCGACCCGCGCCCGGAGGTGTCCGACGACCTGGCGGGTCTTGTCAGCCCACCAGGACGCCATAGATCACGTCGACGATCGGGAACAGGACGCGGCCCAGGATCGACTGGCCGCCAAGCGGGATGATCAGCAGGATCAGCAGGAAGAAACCGTACTGCGCGAGGACCGGCCGGAGCTGCCAGGCGGTCCGCGGCGAGACGAGGGTGAGCAGGATCGTGCCGCCGTCGAGCGGCGGGATCGGGATCAGGTTGAACAGCCCCAGGATGATGCTGCCCTGCACGATGAAGTGGAGGATGTTCGCGATCTCGATGTTCGCGAAGTACAGGTCCGGATTGGACAGCAGCAGCCGGAGGGGCAGCGCGAAGATCGCGGCGAGCAGCAGGTTCGAGAGCGGCCCCGCGGCGGCCACGATCGTCTCGCCATAGCGGCCGCGCAGGTTGCGCGGGTTGACCGGCGTCTGCGCGAACCCGAACGGGAAGCCGGTCAGCAGGATCGAGACGACCAGCATCGTCCCGCCGATCCGATCGAAGTGCGCGACCGGGTTGAGCGTCAACCGTCCGAACAGCTTGGCGGTCGAGTCGCCGAGGCGGTATGCGGCGAGCGCGTGGGCGAACTCGTGGACCGGGAAGGACAGGAGCAGGAAGAAGGCGATGAGGGCGATCGCCTCGATCGGATGGTCACGGACGAACAAGGGGGTCGGGTCCTTCGCTTGCGAACGGGCCGGGTGTCGGCATCGGGCGGCAGTGGCCGCCGCCCGAATGCTACAGGCGCCGGAGCAGGTCGGACTTCTTCGCCTCGTACTCCTCGGCGCTGATCGCGCCGCGATCGCGCAGGTCGGCCAGGCTGGCGAGGGTCCGGGTGACGTCGTCGGCCGACATCGAAGCCGGCGCGGGCGCGGCCGGCGAAGCGGGCGCGGAATCGCGCTCGACGGGCGCCGGCGTCGGGGCCACGGCGGGCGCGGGCGCCCCGGCACGGAAGGCTGGGCTCGGCATCGGCCGGGCGCCCGACAGCTCCAGCTCCAGGTCGTGCTTCGCTTCGAGCATCGCCCGCTTGAAGTCGTCGGCCTGACGCAGCATCCGGAGGCGCGAGATCCCGCTCTCGGCCGCGGTCAGGATGTCGAGGTCGCCGAAGCCGAAGATCCGGCCGAACAGGGACTGGGTCAGGACCGCATCGTTGATCTTCTCGAGCGAGCTGTCCACGACGCGCTTGTTGATCACGCCTTCGGTCTGGAGGACGCGGCGCGAGGTCACGACGAACTCCTCGTTCTGCCAGCGCAGGACCTGCCAGCCGAAATAGAGGAGGCCGCCGACGACGAGGATGAGGACCGCAAAGCCGATGACCTGGCGGAGGCCCTGCCCGCTGCCATCGCTCGGGACCGCGCCCGAGACCAGGAGCAGGAGGACCGCGCCGAGCCAGGCGAAGATCGCATAGCGGGCGTCGGCGACGACCACGAACCAGTGCTGGTGCTCGCGCCGGAGGGGGGCCTCCCCGGAGGCCAGGAGGTTGTCGAGATAGGCCATCTGCGGTGCGTCTCCTGTCAGGCGCGCGGGTGGGCGCGGGCGTAGACCTCGCGGACCCGTTCCCCGGTCACGTGGGTGTACAGCTGGGTCGTGGAGATACTCGCATGACCGAGCAACTCCTGGACGATCCGCAGGTCGGCCCCGCCCTCGAGGAGATGGGTCGCGAAGGAGTGGCGGAGCGTGTGCGGGCTGACGTGCGGGGGCAGGCCCGCCGCGCGAGCGGCGGACTTGACGATCGCGAACGCCTGCTGGCGGGCGAGGCGCCCGCCCCGGTCGCCGAGGAACAGCGGCCCGCCGCGGGGCGGCTCCACGTGGCTCAGCGCGAGGAGGCCCGGCCGCTCCTCCGCGATCCAACGGGAGAGCCAGTCGAGGGCGATGTCCCCGACCGGCACGAGCCGCTCCTTGTCGCCCTTGCCGATGACCCGGACGAAGCCGCCGTCGGTGGAGAGGTCCTCGCGGTCGAGCCCGAGCGCCTCGCTCACCCGGAGGCCCGCGGCGTACAACAGCTCGAGGAGCGCCCTGCCGCGCAGGCCGGGGGCCGCCTCGAGGAGCGCGTCGACCTCGGCCACGGTCAGGGTCTCCGGCAGGAGGCGCGGCTGGCGCGGCAGGTCCAGGTGGGCAGCCACGTCGCGCTCGATCAGCCCATCGCCGAACGCGAAGCGGTAGAAGCCGCGGATGCTCGCCGCCCGGCGCCGAAGCGAGGTCGGGGCGAGGCCGGGCTCGGTCGGGCGGCCGCGCCGGGTGCGGGCGGCGAGGTGGCGGCGGGCGGGTTCGGGGCCGTCCGCCCAGGTCGCGGCCACGCCCTGCCCGGCCGCGAAGTCCGTCAGGTCGCCACGATAGGCGCGGATCGTCGCGGGCGACAGGCCGCGCTCGACGCGCAGGTACGTCAGGTAGTCCTCGATCGCGCGCACGAGCGGGGGCGGCGCGCTCACGGGCGGGCGCTCACGGGCGGCGCGGCCCGCTCAGGCGTCGGCCCCCGCCCGCGCCTGCCACGCCTCCGCCCGCGCCAGCAGCTCTCCGGCCGAGGCCCGCGCCGCCGACCCGTCGCCCGCCGCCTCGGCACCCGCGAGCATCTGCCCTAGCTCATCGACCCGGTCGTCGCCCGCGAGCCGGGTCACCGTGGTCACCGTCCGGCCGTCGCGCTCGTGCTTGGCGATCCGGAAGTGGGCGTCGGCGTGGGCGGCGATCTGCGCCAGGTGGGTCACGCACAGGACCTGGTGGCGACGGGCAAGGCGCCACAGGCTCCGCCCGACGGGGTCCGCGCTGCGGCCGCCGATGCCGGTGTCGATCTCGTCGAACACCAGCGTGGGCGTGTCGTCGACCTCGGCGAGCACCTGCTTGATCGCGAGGGCGATCCGGCTCAGCTCCCCGCCCGAGGCGATCTTCGCGAGCGAGCGCGAGGGCTCGCCGGGGTTCGG
>DASSPG010000075.1:0-21430 GCA_035699725.1 Candidatus Limnocylindrales bacterium
GCGCTGCGGAGCCTCCTGCGCGACTGATCAGGGCCGATTGCCGGCCAGGGCATCGGCGTGGAGACCGCGCGGGTCGATCGAGGCGCGGCCCTCGCGGGCGGCCAGCTCGGCGAGCGTCTCCTTGTCGAGGATCTCGAGCATCGCGTCGCGGACGTCGATCATCACGTCGCGCAGGGCGCAGGTCGCCTCGTCGGGGCAGGAGCAGCGATCGTAGTAGCGCAGGCTGACGCAGGGCAGGGGAGCGAGGGCGCCGTCGAGCAGGCGGATGATCCGGCCGATCGTGATCGTGGCGGGATCGGCGGCCATCGCGTAGCCGCCATGGGCGCCGAGCGTCGTCCGGACGATGCCGCCGTGCTTGAGCGTCGACATGATCTGCTCGAGGAACTTCGGCGGGAGGTTGTTGCGCGCGGCGAGCGTTGTCAGGGCGACCGGCGCGAGGTGCGGGTGAGGATGCTCGTCGACCGCCATCGCCGCCTCGCTCCGAACCAGGTCGACGAGTGCGCGGATACCGTATTCGGACCGGCGGGAAAGTCGCATCGGGTCCATTGTGCCCGAATGCCTACCGGCCGAGTCGGGGTTCCGGCGCGGCAACCGCGCTCGTTCGCTCGATGCGCGTCGGACGCGGCAGACGACGGCCGGGAGGCCGGTGATGGGTCCGGATCGGGCCGCCCGGCGTGGGACGGCGCGTCCCACGCACAGAACGACGACTGAGGCACGGTCCGCTGTGTGCCGCGTCCGGCGCGCCACGAGCCACCAGGAGGGCCCGTGGCGCGTGGCCGGGCTCGGGCGGCGCGCCAGGCCGGCGCTGGGACGGGCGAGAGAACGCAGCACGTCCCGATGGGGCACCCTTGCTCGCCGCGTTGCCGTCGGATAGAACATCCGTGCGAAACACCGCGCCGCGTGGTAGATTCTCGCGCGTGACCGACGACCTCTCGCGGATCCTGGCGCCGGACCTCGTCGACGACTCGGACGTGATCGTCGAAGGCGCGCTGCGGCCGCGCACGCTCGACGAGTACATCGGGCAACGCGAGGTCAAGGCGAACCTGTCGGTGCTGCTGGCAGCGGCCAAGGGCAGGGGAGAGGCCGCCGATCACGTCCTCCTGTACGGCCCGCCCGGCCTCGGGAAGACGACCCTTGCCACGATCATCGCCCGCGAGCTCGGCGTGAACGTCCGCTACACGAGCGGGCCGGCCGTCGAGCGGGCCGGCGACCTGGCCGCCATCCTGACCGCGCTCGACGAGCGCGACGTCCTGTTCATCGACGAGATCCACCGCCTGAACCGCGCGGTCGAGGAAATCCTCTACCCGGCGATGGAGGACTACGCCCTCGACGTGATGATCGGCAAGGGGCCGAGCGCCCGCAGCCTCCGGCTCAGCCTGAAGCCCTTCACGGTCGTCGGAGCGACGACGCGCGCCGGCCGGATCTCCTCCCCACTCCGAGACCGCTTCGGCGCCACGTACCGGCTTGACTTCTACGAGGAGGACGATCTCGCAGCGATCGTCGACCGCTCGGCGCGGATCCTGGACGTCCAGATCGACGATGCGGCCTCTCGCGCGATCGCCCGGCGGGGACGAGGCACGCCGCGGATCGTCAATCGCCTGCTCAAGCGGACCCGTGATCACGCCCAGGTGCACGGCGACGGCCGGGTCGACGAGGCCACCGCGACCGCGGCGATGCGGCAGATGGAGATCGATGACGAGGGTCTCGACGGCACCGATCGGAAGCTCCTGGCGGCGATCGTCCAGAAGTTCGCATCGGGTCCGGTCGGCGTCCAGGCGCTGGCGGCCGTCCTTGCCGAGGAGGTCGAGACGATCGAGGACGTGTACGAGCCGTTCCTCCTTCGGCTGGGATTCCTGGATCGCACACCGCAGGGGCGGATCGCGACCGAGTCGGCTCGGGCCCACCTCGCCCGGCACGGGTACGAGATCCCGCCGCCCCGGCGCGCCGAGCCGGACATGGTCGGGTTGTGGGACGCCCCCGCGGCGGAAGCCGGGACCGGCGAGCGCCCGTCCGAGCCCGAGGCGTGACCGGCGCCGCCCGCTTCACCGTCGAGGTCGCGCCGCCGTCGGACGGCTCCACCCGCGCCCGGGCGGGCCGGCTCGAGCTGGCCCACGGCGTCGTCGAGACGCCGCAATTCATGCCCGTCGGCACGAACGCCACGGTCAAAGCGCTCCACCCCGACGACATCCGCGACGTCGGCGCCTCGATCATCCTCGCCAACACCTATCACCTCTACCTGCGACCCGGCCACGAGCGGATCGAGCGGCTCGGCGGGCTCCATCGGTTCATGGCCTGGGATGGCCCGATCCTGACCGATTCAGGCGGGTTCCAGGTCGTCTCGCTCGGCGACCTGCGCGTCGTGGACGAGGACGGCGTGACCTTCCGGAGCCACCTCGACGGCTCCACCCACCGCTTCACGCCGGAGGTGGCGATCGCCGTCCAGCAGGCGCTCGGCAGCGACGTCGCGGTCGCGTTCGACCAGCCGGTGTTCCCGAGCTCGCCGCGGGCGGTCGTCGCGGACGCCACGGAGCGCACGCACCGCTGGGCGGAGCGCTCGCTCGCTGCCCACACCCGCCCCGACCAGGCGCTGTTCGGGATCGTCCAGGGCGGGCTGGAGCCGGATCTCCGCGCCGAGAGCACCCGCTTCATCGCGGCGTTGCCGTTCGACGGGATCTGCATCGGCGGTCTGGCCGGCGACGAGACGCCGTCCCAGCGCAACGCGACGCTGGACGTCGCCGTCCCGCTCCTGGCCGACGATCCGCGACCGCGTTACCTGATGGGCCTGGGGTCCCCGGCGGACCTGCTCGATGCGGTTCACCGGGGCGTTGACCTGTTCGATTCCGTCCTGCCGGCGCGGGTCGCCCGGAACGGCCAGCTGTGGGTCCCGGGGGGCCGCCTGAACCTCCGGAATGCCCGGTTCCTGGACGATCCGGAGCCCGTCCAGGCGGACTGTCCGTGCCTCCTCTGCCGGTCGTTCTCGCGGGCCTATCTGGCCCACCTGCTGCGGGCCGATGAGCTCCTCGCGTACCGTCTCGCGACTTGTCACAACCTCACCTTCACCCTAGACTTCATGCTCAGGATCCGGACCGCGATCCGCTCCGGAACCTTCCCTGCCGAGCTTCCGGATCTGGCCGCGCGCGCCGGTCGGATGAGTGGCAGTGAAGTCGCGGAGCAGTCCGCGTGAATGGTCGGTCGCTAGCCTGTAGTTCGAGCCGGAGGCACATCGATGGCTTCGCGAGATCGTCCCAAGAAGGAAGCGAAGAAGAAGCCCAAGGACAAGTCCGGCCTGCCCAAGCTGACGTCGCTCTCGGAACCGCCGCCGCAGCAGGCGGAGCTCATCCGGAAGCCGCGCAAGGAAAAGCCGGTCCGCGAGGTAGAAGACACCGACGAGGGTTGATCGCCCGAGGTCTCGCCCGGGAGCGCGACCTGTCGGTCCAGGGACCCAGCGACAGGAGCGTGACGAACCGATGGCATTGACCGGAGAGCGGGCCGCGGACGAGCGGAACGGCAGCGACAAGGTGCAGGACAAGGCCCAGGCCGAGCGGGGCAGGGCAGTCTCGGCCGCCATCCAGGCGATCGAGAAGCAGTTCGGCACCGGCTCGATCATGAAGCTCGGGTCGCAGGCGAACCAGGCGATCGACGTCATCCCGACCGGGTCGATCGCCCTCGATCTCGCCCTCGGCGTCGGCGGCATCCCGCGCGGCCGGATCACCGAGATCTTCGGCCCCGAGTCGTCCGGCAAGACGACGATCTGCCAGCACGTCATCGCCGAGGCCCAGCGCCGGGGGGGCGTGGCGGCCTTCATCGACGTCGAGCATGCGCTCGACCCAGCGTACGCCCGCGCCTGCGGCGTCAACGTCGACGAGCTCCTCGTCAGCCAGCCCGACACCGGCGAGCAGGCCCTCGAGATCACCGAGACGCTGATCCGCTCCGGCGGGATCGACTGCGTCGTGCTCGACTCGGTCGCCGCCCTCGTGCCACGCGCGGAGATCGAGGGCGAGATGGGCGACAGCTTCGTCGGCATCCAGGCCAGGCTGATGAGCCAGGCCCTGCGCAAGCTGACCGGCGCCGTCTCGCGCTCGAACACGTCGCTGATCTTCACCAACCAGTTGCGCGAGAAGATCGGGGTCATGTTCGGCAACCCCGAGACGACGCCGGGCGGTCGCGCCCTGAAGTTCTATGCCTCGGTCAGGCTCGACATCCGCCGGATCGAGACGATCAAGACCGGCACCGAGTCGGTCGGAAACCGTGTCCGGATCAAGGTCGTGAAGAACAAGGTGGCGCCGCCGTTCCGCGTCGCCGAGTTCGACGTGATGTACGGCGAGGGCGTGTCCAAGGAGGGCGGCCTGCTCGATGTCGGCGTCGCGATGAGCGTCGTGACGAAGACCGGCGCGTGGTTCACGTTCGAGGAGACGCGGCTCGGCCAGGGTCGCGAGGCGTCCAAGGACTTCCTCCGCGCCAACCCCGACATCGCCGCCGAGATCGACCGCAAGATCCGGGGCCGGATCGACGAGGTCGAGCTGCCGGTCGAGGGCATCGAAGAGGCCGAGTAGGCCGTGCCCCAATCCCGGCGGCCGCGCGAGAGCTTCGCCGAGCGACGCGAGCGGCGCGCGGCGGTCGATGATCCCGCGGTCGTCCTGGAGGCCGCGGCGCGCTTCCTCGAGGCTCGCTCGCGGTCCGTGGCCGAGGTCCGACGCCGGCTGGCCCGGGCCGGCTACCGCGCCGAGCTCGTCGATGGGGCGATCGCGCGCCTGGCGGAGCTCGGGATGCTCGACGACGAGGCCTTCGGTCGGGCCTGGGTCGAGTCGCGTGACCGGGCACGACCGCGGGGCGAGATCGCGCTCCGGCGGGAGCTGGCGCTCAAGGGCGTGGATCGAGCCATCGTCGACGAGGTGCTCGAAGAGCGCCGATCGGCGGCACCGGACGAGGGCGGACCCGGGAACGCGGACCACGCTGCCGCGGAGCGCCTGCTCGCCCGCAACCGCCGGGCCCTCGAGCGGATCGCGGATCCGCGCCAGCGCCGACAGCGGGCATACGGCCTGCTCGCCCGCAACGGGTTCGATCCCGAGACGTGTCGCGAGGCGGCGAGCGCCTGGATGGTGGCGACGGACGCAATCGCCGGCGAGCCTGGCGACCCGGAGGTCTGAAGTGCCGTTGATCCACCGCACCGCCCCGGACCGGCCCGAACCGGACCGGACCATCCCCGATCGCATCCTCATCGGAACACCCGCCGCCGACTCCCGCGACCAAGGTACGGGGTGGCGTCGCCGGCGCGATCGGCGATCCTTCTCGCGGGACATCGTTCCCCGGCGGCGCATGCCGTCGAGCACTCATCCATCCGGATCGCACACGAGGTTGGAATCGATGCTGAAACGACTGTGGACGGGCGGTCTTGCCGGTGGCGGCGCGCTGGTCCTCGTGTTCGCCTTGAGCGGCATGGTCGCCGCGGCGACGGTGCTCACGGCGCTGACCGCACCCGCGCCGGAGACGGCGCCGATCACCGTGGACACCACCGCGACCTTCGAGGACCTCGACGGCAACGGGGTCGACGACGACTGCCAGGAGGGCACGGTCGAGGCCGACCCCTCGGCTGAGGCGTCCGCCGCTGCCGCGGTCGACGTGGACGGCGACGGCACCGTGTCGGTGACGGAAGCCGCGCACAGCGACCGGACCGGCGGCACGAACTGCAACCACGGCGGCTACGTGAGCTTCGTGGCCGCGGGCGACGAGGAGACCGAGGCGACCGAGGTGACCGAGGACGCACCCGCCGAGTGCGAGGTGACCGAGCCGCTCACCGAGCCCGCGACGGTGACCGAGACCGGAACCGTCGCGAACGCCGACGAGGCCCTCGTCGTGGACGAGCCCGCGGCGAACGCCCACGGCAAGGCCGTGTCCGACGTCGCGCGATCCGACGCGGTCGGTGGCAAGAACTGCAACCACGGCGGCGCCGTCAGCGAGGCGGCGCACGACAAGGCCGACCAGGATGCCGCCAAGGCGGCCCGGGACGAGGCCAAGGCAGCCCGGGCCGAGGCACGAGCCGCCGCCAAGGCAGCGCGCGACGCGGCCCGCGCCGAGCGCAAGGCCAACCGCGGCAAGGGCCACGGGGGCTGAACTCCGTCAGTCGAGCGGCGTCGCGAGCGATCGCGGCGCCGCTTCTTCATGTGGGGGCGCGACCGCGCCGTCCGTCGATCAGCGACGGGCCGCGATCATCTCGATCTCGACCCTTGCTCCGACCGGAAGAGCCGCGACGCCGATCGTGGTGCGCGCCGGCGCCGGCTCTCCCATCAGGCTGCCGTAGATCTCGTTCACCAAAGCGAACTCCTCGATCTCCACGAGGTAGATCGTCGTCTTGACCACGTCGGCAAGGGACAGGCCGTCCGCGTCGAGGACCGCCGCGAGATTGGCCATCGCCTGTTCGGTCTGAGGTCCGGTTCCTCCGTCGACAAGCGTCCCGGTGACCGGATCGATGCCCGCCTGCGCAGCGCAGAAGAGCAGCGACTCTGTGGCCGTACCGACGCTGTAGGGCCCCACCGGAGCGGGAGCGCGATCGGTCCTGATCTGGCGTCGCATGCGGTCTCCTCGTCAGCTCGCCCAGCGGCTCGCCAGGTGCTCCGCGTCCTGGGCGACCGCAACGAGGTTCGCGGAGCCCATTCCGTGCTGCCATGGGAGCCCGATGAAGGTGAGGCCCGGGATCGACGTCACGCCGCGAACGTGGAGAGGCAGCCCCGAGTCCTCGAAGATCGGGAGCCGGATCCAGTCGAACGCCACGCGGTAGCCGCTGGTCCAGAGCACCGACGACACCCCTTCGGCCGCAAGGTCGAGCTCCGGGACCTCAGGCGGCCGGAAGTCGGGCAGCTCCTCCTCGGTCTCGCCCGGCGGCAGGTCGAGTCCCCGCCGCTCGACGAACGTGTCGAGGGCGCCGCGGAACCGCTCGGCGAAGAAGGCGTCGGCGAAGGCGAGGTTTGCGCCGAGGTCGCTGGCGAATGTCGCCCGCTCACCGTCCGCCGCCTCGAACCGGCCCACGAGCCGCGTCCCGTCGGCGGCCAGGCGGCGGAGGTTGACCGTGTGTCCGCCCCCGTGACCGGACAGGTGGGGGTTGCAGGCGAACCGCGCCCGCGGATCCGGCAGCCGATCGACCGTCGGGAGGGGGACGCCGACGGCGTCGCCATGGAGCGCCAGCTGGCGGAGCCACCAGAACACGTCGCGGTCCCGGTACCGGCGCGGGACGCGACCGCAGTGGCCGACCGACAGGATCACCTCGCGGCC
Organism: Candidatus Limnocylindrales bacterium; assembly: GCA_035699725.1. Classification (GTDB taxonomy): domain Bacteria; phylum Chloroflexota; class Limnocylindria; order Limnocylindrales; family CSP1-4; genus CF-46. The sequence continues at coordinate 7,267 of DASSPG010000075.1, forward strand.
GGCGGCCCGCAGCTCCTCGACCAGCTGGACACCGGACTGGCCGCTCCCCACGACGAGCACCCGTCCCGGCGGGAGGTCGTCCGGGCGGCGGTAGTGGTGCGAGTGCACCTGCGTGATCCGTGGTGCGAACGCCGCGGTCGTGGGGATCCGGGGCACCTGGAAACCGCCGCCCGCAACGATCACCTCGCGCGCGACGTACCGACCTGCCGATGTCTCGAGGGCAAAGCCGGGTCGGCCGCCGTCGCGCTGCTCGAGGCCCGTGACGTCCACCCCCAGCTCGACCGGCGCCCGGATCGCCGCCGCATAGGCCCGGAAGTGGTCGACGACCTCGTCGCGTGGCATGAAGCCATCCGGATCGACGCCCCGGTAGTCGAAGCCGGGCACCGACGTCGTCCAGTTCGGCGACACGAGGCGGAAGGCGTCCCAGCGATCCTGCCAGCCGCCACCGAGCGTGGCTCGCCGGTCGAGCACGACGTGCTCGCGACCCGCAGCGGACGCGAGGTGGCTCATGATCAGGCCGGCCTGCCCGGCGCCGACGATGACGGTGTGGACGGTCCGATCCGATCGGCTCAACCCTGCTCCCTCGCTCGGGTTCTCGGGGCGATCGTCCGGAGGTCGCCCACCCGGGCCCACCGTAGTAGGCTGTGCCCCAGATTTCAATCCGCGTCGCTCCGGCGGCGCCCGTCCAGGCAACCGGCGCTCGTCACCGCCCACGACCGGCCGATCGGGTCGATCCCGCCGCTCCGACGTGACGTCGCCGCACACAACCGATCGACGCCACCGGCGCTCGGCGCCGGCGGGGAGGTACAGATGGAGACACCGGTCGTCGTCGCCGTGGCGCTCGCCGCCGCGGTGGGCGGAGCCGTGCTCGGCATGGTGATCCGCGGGATGTTCGCCTCGCAGTCGATGAAGGCGGCCAAGGCCGAGGCGCGCCGGATCGAGGCCGAGGCCCGGGCGCGCCAGAAGGAGCTGATCCTCGAGGCGAAGGACGAGAAGCTCCGGATGCAACGCGAGGCGGAGGATGAGGCCCGTGCCCGGCGGACGGAGCTGACGGCCCTCGAGCGTCGCCTCCTCCAGCGCGACGAACAGCTCGACCAGCGGGCCGACCTCCTCGAGCAGCGTGACCGCAAGCTCCTCGACCGCGAGCGCGAGCTCGAACGCGCCCGTGAAGACGTGAGCAGGGTCCACCAGGAGCAGGTCGCCGCCCTCGAGCGCGTGAGCGGCGTGTCGGCCGACGACGCCAAAGCGCTCCTCCTCGACGCCGTCCGCGAAGAGGCCGAGCACGATGCGGTCAAGCTCGCCCGATCGATCGAGCGGCGCGCCCAGGAGGAGGCCGACGAGAAGGCGCGCGACGTGATCGTGACCGCGATCCAGCGCGTCGCGGCCGACCACACGGCTGAGCACACGGTGACGGTCGTCCACCTTCCGAGTGACGAGATGAAGGGCCGGATCATCGGTCGCGAGGGTCGCAACATCCGGGCCCTCGAGCAGGCGACGGGCGTCGACCTGATCATCGACGACACCCCCGAGTCGGTCGTCCTGTCGGGCTTCGATCCCGTCCGCCGCGAGGTCGCGCGGGTCGCGCTGACCAAGCTCATCGGGGACGGCCGGATCCATCCGGGACGGATCGAGGAAGTCGTCGCCAAGGCTCGCGCCGAGGTCGACCTGATCATCCGCCAGGCCGGCGAGACGGCGGCTTACGAGTGCGGCGTGCCGGGCCTGCCGCCGGAGATCATCAAGCTCCTCGGGCGGCTGAAGTACCGGACCAGCTACGGCCAGAACGTGCTCAACCACTCGATCGAGACGGGCCGCCTGGCGGCGGTGATCGCGGCCGAGGTGGGCGCCGACATCCAGATCGCCAAGACCGGCGGCCTGCTCCACGACATCGGTAAGGCGGTCGACCACGAGATCGAGGGACCGCACGCCGCGATCGGGGCCCAGATCGCCCAGCGCAACAACCTGTCGCCCAAGGTCATCAACGGGATCGCCGCCCATCACCAGGAGGTCGAGTACCTCTACATCGAGTCGCCGATCGTCCAGATCGCCGATGCGATCAGCGCCTCGCGGCCCGGTGCCCGCGGCGAGACCGGCGATGCCTACATCAAGCGGCTCGAGGATCTGCAGGCCATCGCGGACAGCTTCCAGGGCGTCGAGCGATCGTTCGCGGTCCAGGCCGGCCGCGAGGTCCGGATCCTCGTCCGGCCCGAGGAGATCGACGACCTGGCCTCGTCCCGGCTGGCGCGCGACATCGTGCGCAAGATCGAGGAGCAGCTGACCTATCCGGGCCAGATCAAGGTCACGGTCATCCGCGAGACGCGCGCCGTGGAGTACGCCAAGTAGGGAGAGCCCCGCGGCGCTGGCTCGGACTCCGGGGCCAGGAAGACACTCATCTGACAGCCAGCACGACGCAGGCGATGCAAGCGGGTGGGTCGATGCCGCTGGAGGCCGTCGTGCAGCATGTCGTTAGCCGCCGACGGCCAACGGATCCGGCTGGACGCCCGGCGCGGGTCCGACGACGGCCACGTTGGCGGGTACTGCCATCGTGACTGTCATTCGGGAAGGAGGGAGGGGGTCACACGCGCCACGGGATGCGGGATGACCCTCCTGCTCCCTCGCGCCCGCCCCGTCCGCGCGATTCCTCCGGTATCGTCCGCGGGTGACTGACGGCAACGCAACCACGGACACGGGCACGCCCATCGGGCGGACCCGGCTGGGCAACCCGGCCAACGGCGACGCCCCGCGCCCCCTGGGATCGTGTCGGATCCTGATGATCGGCGACCTGATCGGCAGTCCCGGCCGGCACGCCGTCGATCGGATCCTGCCCGAGCTTCGCGACGAGCGCGGCATCGACTTCGTCACGGCCAACGGCGAGAACGTCGCCGGGGGGATGGGCCTGACCCCGTCCACGGCCGAGGCGATCTTCGCGAGCGGCGTCGACGTGATCACGAGCGGCAATCACATCTGGGACAAGCGCGAGATCTACCCCTATCTCGACGCCAACGAACGGGTCCTCCGGCCGCACAACTACGGGACCCACGGCGTCCCCGGCCGGGGCTGGGGCGTGTACCACGCCCACGACGGCACGGAGGTGGCGGTCATCAACCTCCAGGGCCGGACGTACATGCAGCAGATCGAGAACCCGTTCACCGACGCCGACGACCTTCTCGACGGGTCTTCGGAGCCGCTGCCGAGGGTCCGGATCGTCGACTTCCACTGCGAGCTGACGTCCGAGAAGAACGCCATGGGACTGCATCTCGACGGACGGGTCAGCGCCGTCGTCGGGACCCATACCCACGTCGTGACCGGCGACGAGCGGATCCTGCCCGGCGGGACGGCCTACCAGACCGACCTCGGGATGACCGGGCCGGTGTGGAGCGTGATCGGGTTCGACCCGGCGACCGTCCTGCCGCGGTTCATCAACGCCCTGCCGACGCGGTTCGCCGTCGGCGATGGGCCGGTCGTGTTCAACGCCGCGCAGATCGACATCGATCCGGCGACGGGCCGTGCCCTCGCGATCGAGCGCATCCAGCGCCTCGTCGAGGTCTGAGCGTGGCTGGCTCCGCGGGTGCCACGCCACCGGGCGGCCCACCGCCCGCCCGCCGGACCGGCCGCCACGGACGGCGCCAACCACCGACCGCCGAGAGCGGCGCGTCGATCGTCGATCTCCACACCCACACCCTCCGCTCCGACGGCGTCCTCCAGCCCGAAGCGCTGCTGGCTGCCGCCGCGGCGGCCGGCATCCGGACCCTCGCGATCACCGACCACGACTCGCTTGCCGCGTATCGCGAGCTGACCGCAAGCGGCGCGATGCCGCCGGGCCTCGAGCTGATCCCGGGGGTCGAGATCAACGCCCTCGCCCGCGGCATCCGGCTGGCGGAGGGCGAGCTCCACATCCTCGGGTTCGGGATGGATCCGGATCACGAGGCGTTCGAGTCGGCTCTCGCCCGCCAGCGGGCCGCCCGCCGCGTCCGATTCGAGCGCACGGTCGCCCTCCTGCGCGAGGTCGGCCTGCCCATCGACGAGCACGTCGCCCACATCGACCTCTCGCGGGACGACGCGCTCGGTCGGCCGACGATCGGGCGGGCGCTGATCGCCGCCGGCCATGCCACGAGCGTCGAGGATGCGTTTCGCCGCGTGATCGGCTGGGGCGGGCCCGGCTACGTCCAGCGCGAGGGCATGGGCCCGCGCGATGCGATCGACGCGATCCGGACGGCGGGCGGCGTGCCGGTCCTCGCCCACTTCAGCGAGGCGTCGGACCAGGTGCCGCTGCTCCGCGAGCTGGCGTCGGCCGGGCTGGCCGGGCTGGAGGCCCACTACATCTCGTTCCCGCCCGAGACGGTCGCCGCGGTCGGAGCGGTGGCGCGCGAGCTCGGCCTGATCGCCACCGGCGGGTCGGACTACCACGGCGACACGCTGTCCTACGCCGAGGCGCACGCAGCCCTGCACGTCCCCGATGCGGTCGGGGATGCGCTGCGTGACGCGATTCGCGACGCTCGCGGCGCCGCCTGAGGAGCGCCGACCGCGCTCCGGGATCCCGCGGCCCGGCGGAAGGTCAGGCGTCCTCGCGCGGGCTCGGCCGGAGCTCGACCGGCCGCGACTCGGCCCGGCTCCGGCGGCGCAGGTTGAGCGCCTCCACGAAGACGCTGAAGCCCATCGCCGAGTAGATGAACGCCTTGTCGATGTGGAGCCCGAAGCCGTCCGCGATCAGCGTCACGCCGATCAGGAGCAGGAACGACAGGGCGAGCATCTTCACCGACGGGTGGTCGTGGACGAACTTCGACAGCGGGCCGGACGCGAACACCATCACCCCGACCGAGATCAACACGGCCGCGACCATGATCGCGATCTCGTCGACCAGGCCGACCGCGGTCAGCACCGAATCGACCGAGAACACGATATCGAGCAGCACGATCTGGGCGATGACGGCGCCGAAGGACGCGACCTTGGCGCCCGGCTCGTCGGCGTGGCCCTCCGAACCCTCGAGGGACTCGTGGATCTCGCTGGTGGCCTTGTAGAGCAGGAACAGGCCACCGCCGATCAGGATCGCGTCGCGCCACGAGAACTCGCGCCCGAACAGCGTGACCAGCGGGTCCTTCAGGCCGATGATCCAGGAGATCGTGAGGAGGAGCAGGACCCGCATCCCGGCGGCGAGGCCCAGCCCGACGAGCCGCGCCTGGTCGCGCCGTTCGGGCGGCAGGCGCTGGACGAGGATCGAGATGAAGATGACGTTGTCGATCCCGAGCACGATCTCGAGCAGCGTCAGGGTCGCGAGCGAGACCCAGGTGGTCGGGTCGGTGAGGAGGGCGATCAGGTCCATGTGGATGGAGCGTACCGGGAAACGCGCGACGACGACGTACCATGGCGACGCCGTGCGTGACACCGCCATCTCCACTCGTGCCCTGCCCGTCCTCGACGTCGTGCTGCCCGTCCCCGCGACGCCGGCCGCGCCGCCCGAGGCGAGCGACCCGCGCCTCGCGGAGTACCGCCCCGAGTCGCCCACCCTCCCGGCCTTCCACATCTGGACGCTGGGCTGCCAGATGAACCGGAGCGATTCGGAGGAGATGGCGGGGCGGCTCCTGGCCGCCGGCTGCGCCGAGGCGCCGTCGATGGACACGGCCGATCTCGTCGTGATCAACACCTGCGCGATCCGCGAGGCCGCCGAGCAGAAGGTCATCGGGCGGCAGGGCCACCTCAAGCGGCTGAAGGAGGCGCGTCCCGGGATGCGCGTCGTCCTGACCGGCTGCGCGGTCCGCGAGGCGGAGCGCGACGGCCTCCGGCGCCGCTTCCCGGCGGTCGACCTGTTCCTGCGCCCGGACGAGGAGCCCGAGCTCGTCGACCGGCTCGGGCTGGCATCGGCCCAGGGCCGGGTCGGCCTCGCGCCCGCGAGCGGCTCGATCGGAGCCACGACGACCTTGGGACGCACGGCCGTCGGCGCGGCGGACCACCTGCCGGGCACCCGCGCCCAGGCCATCGACGGCGGCGCGGTCCACCGCGAGTCCGCGACAAGCGCCTGGCTGCCGATCGTCTACGGCTGTGACAAGACCTGCACGTACTGCATCGTCCCGTTCAGCCGCGGCCCGGAGCGGAGTCGCCCGTTCGACGACATCGTCGGCGAGGCACGCGCCCTCGCCGCTGCCGGCTACCGCGAGGTCACGCTCCTCGGCCAGAACGTCAACTCGTACGGTCACGACCTGCCGGCCGACCCGCGCTTCGCCGACGTCGACACGAACCGCTGGGCCGGGCGCCGGCTCGACCTCCACGGCCGTCCGGACCTCGCGGGCCTGATCCGGGCGATCGACGGCATCCGGACCGCCGACGGCGCCCCGGCCATCCCGCGCCTCCGCTTCGTCACGTCGCACCCGTGGGACCTCTCCGACCGTCTGATCGCGGCCATGGCCGAGTGCCCCTCGGTCTGCGCCCATCTCCACCTGCCGGTCCAGTCGGGCGACGACACGGTGCTCCGGCGGATGGGCCGGCAGTACACGATCGAGCATTACCTCGAGCGCCTGGAGCGGATCCGCGCGGCCGTCCCGGACATCGCGATCTCGACGGACGTGATCGTCGGGTTCTGCGGCGAGACCGACGAGCAGTTCCGCGCGACCCTGCGCCTGCTCGAGACCGTCCGCTACGACCAGGTGTTCGCGGCCGCCTACTCCGAGCGGCCGGGGACGCCCGCCACCCGGCTCGCCGACGATGTGCCGGCGGACGTGAAGCGAGCCCGCCTCAACGAGCTGCTCGCGCTCCAGGAGGGGATCGGACTGGCGCGCAACGAGGCATGGCTGGGGCGGGCGGTCGAGGTCCTCGTCGACAGCGTCACGCCGCCGCGCAGCCACGACCACGCCGATGGGGCGGCCGACGGCCGTGCCGACCCGCCGGCCGGTGCCTCCCGCGTCGCGGGCCGGAGCCGCCAGAACAAGCTGGTTCACCTGGTCGGCGGCCCGGAGCTGGTCGGCCACCTGGTCCGGGCCCGGATCGTCCATGCCGGGCCGTACGCGCTGCGCGGCGAGGCCGTCGAACGGGCGTGACGGTCGCGCCGCCGCTGCTGGTGATCGCCGGCGCGACCGCCACCGGCAAGACGGGACTCGCGATCGCCGTGGCGGAGCGACTGGCGGGGGAGGGCATCGCCGCGGAGGTCATCTCGGCCGATTCGCGCCAGGTCTTCCGCGGGCTCGACATCGGGACCGCGAAGGCGAGCGCCGAGGAGCGCCACGGGATCCCGCACCACGGGCTGGACCTCGTCGACCCGGACGAGCCCTTCACGCTGGCCGATTACGCGGCCCACGCACGCGCGGTGCTGGCCGCCCTGGGCTCGCGGCCACGGCCGCTGGCCGTCCTCGCCGGTGGGACCGGGCTGTACCTGCGCGCCGTCGCGCGCGGGATCGCGACCGATGAGCTGCCCGCCGATCGGGCCGTCCGGGCCCGGCTCGAGGCCGAGTTCCTCGGGGTCGGGCTCGAGCCGCTCGTGGAGCGCCTGCGGGCCGTCGCGCCCGGCCGTGCGGCGGCGGTGGATCTCGCCAATCCGCGGCGCGTGGTCCGCGCCCTCGAGATCGCGGAGGTCGGCGGGGCGGACCGCGCGCTGCCAGCGCCGCGCGGCTACGCCGGCCCCGTCGCCTGGATCGGGCTGAGCCTCGATCGTCCGGCCCACCTCGCCCGGATCGCGCAACGCGCCCGGGCCCAGTTCGACGCCGGGCTCATCGAGGAGGCCCGGGCCCTCCGTGAACGGTTCGACCCGGCGCTTCCGGCGTTCTCCGCGATCGGCTACCGCGAGGCCTGGGCGGTCCTCGACGGTCGCCTCGATCGGGAGGCGGCGATCGCCGAGGACGCCCGCCGGAACGCCGCGTTCGCGAAGCGCCAGCGGACATGGTTCCGGGCGGAGCCGGACGTGACGTGGCTGGATGCCACCGACGCCGGGGCGGTGGACGCGGCAGTCGGCGCGGCGCGCGCGCTGGCGGTCGACTGAGCGACCGCCCTGCCGGTCAGGCTGCCGCGGGCTCGGGAGCGGTCGGGGCGACCGCGGGTCGCGTGCCGGTCACGACCTCGGCGCGGGCCGGCACCACCGTCGTGTGGAACAGCGCGAGGGCGAGCGCGGCCCGGGCCAGGTTCTGGCCGGGAAGGAACTCGAGGCCGAGGACGGTCCGTCCGCCGGAGTCGACCCGCTGCGATCGGACCACCGACTCGAGCGCCACCTCGTCCCCGTCGACGAGCACGACCAGGTGATGGCTGTCCAGCTCGGAGATCGAGCGGACCGCCACCCGGGCGCCGGTCAGGGACAGGTCGAGGATCTGGCAGACGGCGCCGTCGAAGCTGCCGCTGAACGCGGTCTCGAACCGGACGCTCGCCCGGCGCTCGCCGGCGTAGCGGAGATCGCGCACGCGACCGATCGCGCTGACGATGAGGAACACGTTCAGGACGAGCCAGCCGAAGGACGCGTAGGCGGCCCAGGGGACCTCGTAGTGGGTGAACGTCGAGCCGAGCAGGGTGAGGGCGAACCAGGCCGCCGCGAACAGGCTGAGCAGGGCGAGGTACCGGAGCACGCGGGGCTCGTGGGCGGGCCGCCGGGCGTCGCCGGTCCGGCCCTTCGGGGTCACCGCGAAGGCAACCTTGCGCCGGGTCACGAGGGTCAGCGTCGCGAGCAGGTTCGGCGTCATCCGGACGAACTCGAACACGATCGAGAGGAACGGCCGGTGGCAACCGCGGCTGAGGACGCGGAGCGAGAGCTGCTGGAGCAGGAACGTGAAGCCGAAGAACAGCGTGAAGGTCAGGGCATCCGCCTTGATCGGGACGGCCCCGGTCAGGAGGACGATGATCGGCAGGAGCAGGTAGCCGAGCGATCGCCACGCGTCGAACCAGCCAAGCAGCGTCGCGGCGTACGACAGCCGCTGGGCGATGGACAGGCCGCTGACCAGCATCGGGTTCTCGGACCGGAGGACCTGCATCGCGCCCGTGCCCCAGCGATGGCGCTGGAGCTGGTAGGTGGCGGCGTCGCTGGCCGCGAGGCCCCGGGCGAGGACCTCGTTGTGGTAGACCGTCCGCCAGCCGCGCCGGTGGAGCCGGATCGTGGTGTGGATGTCCTCGGTGATCGTGTCGGTCGCGACCCCGCCGACCTCGCGCAGCGCGGCCACCCGGACCACGGCTCCGGTCCCGCACCAGAACGCACCGCCCCAGCGGTTCTTGCCCGGCTGGAGGACGCGGTAGAAGAGGGCCTGCTCGTGAAACCGGTCCGGTTCGCCGTCGCGGCCCGCCTGGTGCTCAAACGAGTCGGTGTTGTAGAACTCCTGCGGCGTCTGGACGAGGGCCACGCCCGCGTCGTCGAAGTAGCCGAGGGTGTGGACGAGGAAGTCAGGCGACGCCACATGGTCGGCGTCGAGCACGGCCACGAAGTCGGCCTCGATCACGCCCAGGGCGTGGTTCAGGTTGCCGGCCTTGGCGTGAGTGTGCTCGGGGCGGGTCAGGTAGCGCGCGCCAAGGTCGAGGGCGAGCTGCTCGACCTCCGGCCGATCGCCGTCATCGAGGACCCAGGTCTCGTGGTCGACCCGCATCGCCACGGCCGCGGCGATCGTCGGGGTCAGGATCTCGAGCGATTCGTTGTAGGTCGGGATCAGGACCGCGATGCGGTCGGTCGTCGCGAGGACGTCGCGGGCATCGGGTCGGCGGTCCACGTCCCAGAGCGAGAACGTGAAGAGGGCGAGCCCGAGGGCGGCGTGGAACTCCAGGACGAGGAGCGGGACCGAGACCCACCACACCGCGAGCTCGACGGTCGCGACCGTGCGCCACATCAGGTACGCAACGGTGACCGCCAGGGCGGCCACGGCGATCGCCCGGATGGCTGTCCTTCGTCGCACGGACTCCGGCGCCGGCAGGTCGCGTCCGGGCAGTGGCGGCCGGAGCCAGCCCACGGAACGCGTTGGCGACAGGCGGCGACGGGTCGTGGTGGCGGCAGTCAACACGTGCTGTTGGTCTCCAGGGGCCCTCAGGATCGGGTGAGGGGCACATCCGGGGCCATGGGCCATCGGTCCGGGGGAGACCGCCGTTCGGGCTATCCTTCGGCCGTGCCGAGACCCGCCGCGATCGATCTGACCCCGCCCGTCGAGAAGGCGTTCCTGCTCGCGGTGGACACCGGCGACGACGCCGGCTGGACCGCCGAGGAGAGCCTTGCCGAGCTCGCCAGCCTGGCGACCACCGCCGGCGCCGAGGTCGTCGGGGCCGAGTGGCAGAACCGCCGCCACGTGGATCCCAACTGGTATGTCGGGAAGGGCAAGGCCGAGGAGCTCTCGCAGGCCCGGAGCGAGACCGGGTTCGACGTGCTCGTGGCCGACGACGAGCTGTCGCCGAGCCAGCAGAAGGCGCTCGAGAGCCTCCTCAACGTCAAGGTCATCGACCGCAGCCGCCTGATCCTCGACATCTTCGCCCTCCATGCCCAGACGCACGAGGGACGCCTCCAGGTCGAGCTCGCCCAGCTCGAGTACCAGCTGCCGCGCCTGACCAAGCTCTGGACCCACCTGTCGCGGACCCAGGGCGGGATCGGCTCGCGGGGCCCGGGCGAGAGCCAGCTCGAGACGGACCGCCGGATCATTCGAACGCGGATCGCGAAGATGAAGGAACGCGTCGAGCAGGTCCGCCAGCAGCGCCAGACCGCGGCCCGCGGGCGCGACCGGCGGATGATGGCGACCGTCGGAATCGTGGGCTACACGAACGCCGGCAAGTCGACCCTGCTCAACGCGCTCGTCGGGAGCGAGGTCGCGAAGGCCGAGGACAAGCTCTTCGCGACGCTCGACCCGACCTCGCGCCAGGTCAAGCTCGGCGACGGCCAGACCGCGATCGTGACCGACACGGTGGGGTTCATCCACAAGCTCCCGCACCAGCTCGTGGATGCCTTCCGGGCGACCCTCGAGGAGGTCAACCGGGCGGACGTCCTGATCGAGGTCGTCGACGCCTCCGACCCGCACCTGCGGGAACACCGCGCGACGGTCCAGACCGTCCTCGATGAGCTCGGGGCGGGCGACAAGCCCCGGCTCGTCGCGTTCAACAAGGCCGATCTCGTCGAGAAGGCGGCGCTCGACGGGGGAGCGCCGGCCCCGGCCCTGGCCGGGTCGGTCCTGGTCAGCGCACTCACCGGGTTCGGGCTCGACACGCTTCGGCTCGAGATCGCCGCGCTCCTGGCATCGCTCTGGGTCGACGTCGACGTCCAGGTCCCGTACGCCGCGGGCGAACTCCTCGCCCGGATCCGGGAACGGGGCACGGTCGAGCTCGAGTACGGCGAGCGCGACGTGCGGGTCACGGGCCGGGTCGCGCCGTCGCTCGCGGGCGAGCTCGAGGCGATCGCCGGCCGCTGGACGGAGTCGCTCGCCGCCGGCGCGGTCGAGTAGGCAGGGTGGCGACGCTCCTTCGGGTCGGCGGCCGCGGGACGGGTCCGGGTGGCGCGTCCGTGATCTGGTCGGTTGCCGAGGGGTCGCGCGGCCGGCGCTGGCGCGAGGTTCGCAAGGCGGGGGAGGGGATCGCTCACTCGCTCCTGCTCGAGACGGGCCCGGAGGGGCGGTTCGCCCACCTCGAACTCTCGACACCGTCGGGCCTGCTGACCCTCCATCCGGAGGGCGACGGCACGCTCCACGGCCACGCCGTCGTCAGCGACGGAGTCGAGCACGTTCGCGGGATGCGCTGGGAGCCGGACGCGGTGCCCCTCCTCGACGGCTCCACGATCTGCCGCATGGCCGCGATCGCGCTGTTCGATCCGGTGATCGCCGCCGCCTCGTCCACGGCCCGTCTCGCCGTCGTGATCCCGGCCACCCTTCGACTCGAAGTGAAACCCGTCCGAATCGAGCGGATCGAGGATCGGACCTGGCGGTTCGGTGCGGAGAACCCGTTCAGCGTCGACCGACGCGGTCTGGCGGTCCTTGCCGGTGGGGAGACCTGGGCGCTCGAGGACTGATCCGGCGCGGCGTGGACAGGCCGTGGATAACCCTCGCGGAATGGCCGGGCGATCTCCGAAACTCGTGGACAAGTGCCTATCCAGGGTTCCGGCGGTCGCCTACAGTAGGTCTTGCCCGAAGGGGCTGCGAGATCGAAAGCGACGGCTCCCGTGCTTGCATGGGAGGCGGAGGCTACGGACCCGAAGTTCCTTCGGGCGTTTCGTTGTCCCCGGAACCCGGCCCGATTGGCTCGAGCGGTTCCATGACCGCCCGGGCCGCCGCCACCACGCGGGCCACGTTGCCGGCAAGGGGATCGACGGCGTCGACCACGAGGGGCGCGAAGGGCCAGGCGACCCACTCGTCGCGGCGCAGGCGGACGGCGTCCCAGCTCGGCTCGGCGATCGCGAGGGCGCGGATGCGGCGGTCGAGTCGGGTCCGGTGAACCTCGTCGTCGGACACGATCGCCTCCACGGCGAGGAGCGGCGCCCCGGTCCGGCGGGCGAGCTCGATCCAGAACGTCTTGGCCTCGCCCACGGCGTTGACGGCATCGACCACCACCGACAATCCGATCGCCAGGTTCTGCTCGGCGACGGCCCCGACGACCGCGTAGGCGGCGATCCCCGGATGGCCCATCTCGTGGACGCCGGCCTCGGTCAGCGCCGAATCGATGGGATCCACCGAGAGGAGCGCCGCGCCGATCTCGCCCGCGACCGCCGTTGCGAGCGCGGTCTTGCCCGTGGCGGGCAGGCCGGACAGCACGATCAGCATCGGGCCCATGGTCGCACGGTTCCGTGGCGGAGGCCGGGACAACGTGGGAATCGTGTGGACAACCACCTCGATTGCGAGGCCGCTGTCACGAATCTCGTGGATAACCGTCTGGACGGGCGTCGGGGCCGTCGCCTATCGTAGGTCTTGCCCGAAGGGGCCTCGAACATCTAGTGATCCGGTCGGTACTTGTATTGACTGGAGCATCTAGTGATCGACGGTTCCTTCGGGCGTTTCGTTGTGTCCGTCACGCCCCCAGGACAGCCTCGCCGAACACCCGTCGCGGCCGACCGGGGTTGACTGTGGGGGAGGGGTCGGCTCCTTCACCGCCCCTGCCCCGCTCACTCGGAGGGGTCAGGGAGCCGCGACGAACCAGACCCCACCGACGCCCTGGCCGGTGGTGTCGCCGGCCGCCTTGTCCGTGACGAAGTAGTAGAGCGGCATGCCGTTGTAGGTGACCTGCTTGGTGCCGTCATCGCGCGTGGCCAGCGCCAGCGTGCCGGTCACGCCCGAATCGGCCTTGACGTCGTCGATCGCGCCCACCACGAGCGGCGGCCAGTTCTTGGCGCAGTCGCCGTTGCAGACGCTCTTGCCCGAATCCTTCGTGTCCTTCGTGAAGATGTACAGCGTCAGACCATCCTTGCCGGTCAGGTAGCTCCCGATCGAGCCCGAGCCGGATGCGACCTTGAGTTCGATCTTCTCGGTCGCCGTCGGTGAGGTCGCGGCGGTGCCGGCGGGCGAAGCGCCTCCCGTCGATGGGCTCGCTGCCGCCTGGCTCGGCGGCGTCGTGGCGCCGCCGCCCGAGCATGCGGCGAGGATCAGGATCAGTGGTGCGGCGAGCGCCGTGGCGCGTGCGTGACGTCCCATGCGGTTGAACCTCCTGGCGGGCGATCGTGGTTCCGCTCCCGCCACAGGGGTACGCTGTCGATCGGTCCGTTGGTTTCGCGGGAAGTCTGAGGTCGACGGACTCATCTGCGCATCGTGCCGCCATGGTCGAGACCGTCAACATTCACGAAGCGAAGACGCACCTGTCCCGGCTGATCGACAAGGTCGAGGCAGGGGAGGAGATCGTGATCGCCCGTGCCGGCCGGCTGGTGGCCCGCCGTCGTGGTCTCGCGAGACCAGGTGTTCGACTCGTACGGGGTACCCGTCCTTCGGGCCTGAATGGCTTCAGTGCGAGCGATTGAGGTCTTAGCGCGGACCACCCTGGCGCACGCGCACCGACCGCGCCGAGCGGGCATCCCGGATGGTCACGATATCACTTCCGATAAGGTGAGTTATGTCTACGTCTAACTCGCGGACAAGAGTCGCTTGCAGTAGGTGTTTCCTGCATCGAGTGCCAAACCCCGACGAGCGTATTCCCTCGCAGAAATCTCGTCCTGGAGATGCATACAGATCCAGCCGAGGCGGGACAAATCAGTAGCGTCCGCCTCTGCGATGCGGGATTCCAGAAGGCTTCGGAGGCGCTCGGCGACCAGTCGTTTCTCCAACGA
>DASSPG010000076.1:0-2229 GCA_035699725.1 Candidatus Limnocylindrales bacterium
AGACCGCGGGCCGCGACGTCCGTCGCGACGAGGACGTCCAGGGCGCCCTCGCGGAACCGGCCCATCACCCGGTCGCGCTGGTTCTGGTCCATCCCCCCGTGGAGGGCCGCCGTGTCGTGGCCCTGGGCCGAGAGGCGGCCCGACAGGTCCTCGACCTCGCCGCGCGTCCGGGCGAACACGAGCGCCGAGGTCGGGTCCTCGAGGTCGAGGATCCGGCCGAGGGCGACCGACTTGTCCTGGCGGCGCACGACGTAGGCGACCTGCCGAACGCGGGCGGCCGTCTCGCGGGTCTGCCGGGCGCGGTCGATCCGCACGCGGACGGGATCGTTCAGGTGACGCTTCGCGATCTTCGCGATCGGCGGCGAGATCGTGGCCGAGAAGAGCGCGGTCTGACGCGTCTTCGGCGTCGCCGACAGGATCGCCTCGAGGTCCTCGGCGAAGCCCATGTCGAGCATCTCGTCGGCCTCGTCGAGGACGACGACCTCGATCCGATCGAGCGCGATGCTCGCCCGGGTCAGGTGGTCGACCGCCCGGCCCGGCGTGGCGACGAGGACGTCGACGCCGCGGGCGAGGCCGCGGAGCTGCTGCCCGATTGCCTGGCCGCCGTACACGGGCAGCACCCGGATCCCGAACGGCTGGCCGTAGCGGTGGATGGCCTCGGCCACCTGGATCGCGAGCTCGCGGGTGGGCGTCAGGACGAAGGCGCGGGGCCGGCCGTCGCGTTCGCGCGGCGGCACGGCGCCGAGGCGCTGGACCATCGGCAGGGCGAAGGCGGCCGTCTTGCCCGTGCCGGTCGGTGCCTCGGCGAGGATGTCGCGGCCGGCCAGCAGGGGCGGGATCGCCTCGCGCTGGATCGGGGTCGGCTCTTCATAGCCGAGGCCTGACAGGGCGCCGATCAGCCGATCGTCAAGGCCCAGGGACGCGAACCCGCCGGGTGCTTCGGGATGGTCGTCGACGGGCGGACCGATGTCCGGCGCGGGCTCCACGCCGTCGGCCGTGACGACCGGGGGCGGTGGATCGGAGATGGACATGGGTCCACAGTATCGGCTGCCGACGGCAATTCAGCTTCGGAGCGTCGGCGCGGCGAGCTTCTTGTAGCGGATTCGGTGCGGCTGGTCCGCCGCGGTCCCGAGTTCCTTGTGGCGGAACGCCTCGTAGTCGCTCACGTTGCCCGCGAACCAGCGGACCTGGCTGTCACCCTCGAAGGCGAGGATGTGGGTCGCGATCCGATCCAGGAACCAGCGATCGTGGCTGATCACGACGACGCAGCCCGGGAACGTCTCGAGGCCGGCCTCGAGGGCACGGAGCGTGTCCACGTCGAGGTCGTTAGTGGGCTCGTCGAGGAGGAGCACGTTTCCACCGGACTGGAGCAGCTTGGCGAGGTGGACGCGGTTGCGCTCACCGCCGGACAGCTGCCCGACGAGCTTCTGCTGGTCCGTCCCGCGGAAGTTGAAGCTCCCGACGTAGGCCCGGGCCGGCTGCTCGCGGTTGCCGACCTTGATCACCTCGGCGCCCTGGGTGATCTCCTGGAAGACCGTCTTGTCGGCCGCCAGGTCGTCACGACTCTGGTCGACGTAGCTGAGCTGGACGGTGTCGCCGATGACGATCTCGCCCCCGTCCGGCTGCTCCTGCCCGACGAGCATCCGGAACAGGGTCGTCTTGCCCGCCCCGTTGGGCCCGATGATCCCGACGATCCCGGCCCGCGGCAGCGAGAACGTCAGGTCCTCGATCAGGAGCCGGTCGCCGTAGCCCTTGCGCAGGCCCTTGACCTCGATCACCTGGTCGCCGAGCCGGGGACCCGGCGGGATCGCGATCTCGAGCTCGCGGCTCTGGTCCTTCGTCTCGTTCGCCTCCGCAAGGAGCTTCTCGTAGGCCGACAGGCGGGCCTTGCCCTTCGCCTGGCGCGCCTTGGCGCCCATCCGGACCCACTCGAGCTCGCGGGCGAGCGTCCGCTGGCGGGCGTCGACCGCCTTCGACTCCTTCGCCATCCGGTCGAGCTTCTGCTCGAGCCAGCTCGAGTAGTTGCCCGAGAACGGGATCCCCCGCCCGCGATCCAGCTCCAGGATCCACTTCGCGACATTGTCGAGAAAGTAGCGATCGTGGGTGACGGCGACAACGGTGCCCTCGTACTCGCCGAGGAACCGCTCCAGCCACTCGACCGATTCGGCGTCGAGGTGGTTGGTCGGCTCGTCGAGCAGGAGCAGGTCGGGGTGGCTCAGGAGCAGGCGG
>DASSPG010000077.1:0-2943 GCA_035699725.1 Candidatus Limnocylindrales bacterium
ACCTCCAAGGGCCGCGGAGCCGCCGCCCACGAGATCGTGGAGGTCATCCCGCCCGAGCAGCTCCGCTTCTTCTTCCTCCGCCCGAAGCCCAACAGCGCGGTCGATTTCGAGCCGAACCAGACCGATGCGGTGCCGCGCCTCGTCGACGAGTTCGACAAGTTCGCCGCCGCCACTGCCGGCAAGCCGATCCGGGGGGAGATCGCGCCCGGCCATGAGGGCACGTTCCGCTACTCGCTGCTGGACCGCGACGCCGATGTCGCCGCCGAGGCCGCGGCCTTCCGGCCGGCCTTCTCGCACCTCGCGCTGCTCCTCCAGATCCCCGGCGTGGACGTCGCGGCCCGGGTGGAGGCGGAGAAGGGGAGCCCCCTGACCGAGCGCGAGACGGCGATCCTCGACGAGCGCGTCCGGGCGGCACGGGCGTGGCTGGAGACGTACGCGCCGGAACGGGCCGTGGTCGCGGTGCGCGAAGCGCTCCCGACCGACGCCGTCGCAGCGCTCGACGACGAGCAGCGCCGCTACCTGGGAGCGCTCGGCGACGCGGCGCTGTCGGCGGACGCGCCGCCGGCGTCCGGCGAGGCCTGGCAGGACCTGATCTTCACGGTCGCCGGCGAGGCCGGGCTGCCCAACGGCCGAGCGTTCGCGGCCCTGTACGCTGCGTTCCTCGGCCGGGCGAACGGCCCGCGCGCGGGGTGGCTCCTCGCCTCGCTCGAACCCGGGTTCGTCACCGATCGGCTGCGGGCGGCCGCGGCGCCGCAGGTGGCGGCATGAGCGTCGGGCTCCAGCGCCTGCGCGAGGACGCCGAGACGATCCGGCGGGGGGCGGTCGACAAGGGCGAGGACCCCGCGATCGTCGATCGCGCCCTGGAGCTGGATGGGCGCCGCCGGACGCTCCTCGGCGAGGGCGACGCCCTCAAGGCCGAGCGCAACGCCGCCAGCAAGGAAGTCGGCGCCGCGATCAAGGGCGGCGCCCGTCCCGACGGCCCCGAGGTTGCGGCGCTCAAGGCCGCCTCGGTTGAGGCTGGCCGCCGGATCGAGGCGATCGATGCCGAGCTGGGCACGGTCGAGGCAGAGATCGAGCAGCTCCTCCTGCGGATCCCCAATCCGGCCGATCCCGATGTCCCGGTCGGCGGCGAGGAGGCGAACGTCACCGTCCGGCTGTGGGGCGACCAGCTCGCCAACGACGGCGGCGGCTGGGCTCGCCGCCCACACTGGGAGCTCGCAGCCGCGCTCGACATCATCGACAACCCGCGGGGCGCCAAGATCGCGGGCTCGGGCTTCCCCGTCTACAAGGGCGCCGGATCCGCGCTCCAGCGGGCGCTGATCAACTGGTTCCTCGACGTCCACACGTCCGAGAACGGGATGACCGAGATCTGGCCGCCCGCCGTGGTCAACACGGCGTCCGCGACCGGCACCGGTCAGATCCCGGACAAGGAGGACCAGATGTACGTCGTCACCCGGGACGACCTCTACCTGATCCCGACCTCCGAGGTCCCGGTCACGAACCTCCACCGTGACGAGATCCTCGAGGCGGCCGAGCTGCCGGTCCGCTACGCCGCCTACTCCCCGTGCTTCCGGCGCGAGGCGGGAGCCGCCGGCAAGGACACCCGCGGCATCCTCCGGGTCCACCAGTTCGACAAGGTCGAGATGGTGTTCTTCGAGAAGCCCGACGAGTCGAGCGCCGCCCTCGAGTGGTTGACCGAGCGGGCGGAGATCCTCCTCCAGCGCCTCGGCCTGGCGTACCGGGTGCTGCTGATGGCCACGAAGGAGATGGGCTTCGTCCAGGCGAAGAAGTACGATCTCGAAGTCTGGTCGCCGGGCGTCGAGAAGTGGCTCGAGGTCAGCTCCTGCTCGAACTTCCGCGACTACCAGGCGCGCCGGATGGCGATCCGCTACCGGCCCGAGCCGGGCGCCAAGCCGGAGCTGGTCCACACCCTCAACGGCTCGGGCCTGGCCCTCGCCCGTGTCGTCGCGGCGATCCTCGAGACGTATCAGCGCGCCGACGGCACGATCGAGGTGCCCGAGGTCCTGCGCCGCTACATCGGCCGCGACGCGATCACCACCCGGGACTGACTCGGTGATGCCCGATCTCGGCTGAGCGCTATCCTCGGCCACGGAGAGGTGGCAGAGCGGTCGATTGCGACGGTCTTGAAAACCGTTGACCGAAAGGTCCGTGGGTTCGAATCCCACCCTCTCCGCCAGCACGGGAGCAGCATGCACGAGCACCACGAGCACTCCTACCAGGCCGCGATCGCCGGATTCCGGGCCGAGAAGGACGCGTTCTTCAAGTCCGCCCCGGGCAGCCCGATCCCGCTCGCCGAGCGCGACGACTTCACTGGCCTGCCGTACTACCCGGTCGATGAGGACCTCGTCTTCGAGGGCCTCACCCTCGAGCCGTACGCGGGGTCGGAGCCGTCCTCCTTCGAGATCCCGACCTCGGACGGGAAGCTCCGGCCGGCCCGCCGGGCCGGGACGTTCACGTTCGAGCTGGCCGGCGAGCCGCGTCGGCTGACGGCCTACGAGCTCGAGGGAGCCCATCGCGATGGCCGCCTGTTCCTGCCGTTCCTGGACGCCACGAGCGGCCGCGAGACGTACGGCGCGGGCCGCTATCTCGACCTCGAGCCGGACGACGACGGAACGTACGCGATCGATTTCAACCTCGCGTACCACCCGACCTGTGTGTACGCCTCGCACTTCTCGTGCCCGCTGACCCCGGCCGAGAACCGGGTCCCGGTCCGGATCGAAGCCGGGGAGCGCCTGGCGGAGGCCTGAGTCAGCCCGGGTGCGGCACCCCGAGTGCCTCGCCCATCGCGGCCAGGTGAGCGGGTGAGGATCCGCAGCACGCTCCGATGATCCTGGCCCCGGCGGCGCGGAACGCAAGACCTGCCTCGGCCATCGTCGGCGGGTCGGCCCGGTAGACCGCGCGGAGGTCGACCAGCTCCGGCAT
>DASSPG010000078.1:0-1246 GCA_035699725.1 Candidatus Limnocylindrales bacterium
CGGATTCCAGATCAACCTGTTCTGGATCCTGGCCCAGGCCCTCAGCTTCCTGCTGTTCTTCGCGATCCTGTATCTCGTCGCCTTCCGCCGGATCGGCGCGACCCTCGAGGACCGCCGCTCGCGGATCGAGCAGGGCCTCGCGGACGCCGAGCAGGCGCGCAAGGACCGGGAGCAGGCCGAGGCCGAGCGGGCCGCGACCCTGGCCGAGGCCCGGCGCGAGGCGAACGACATCCTGACCCGGGCCCAGAAGGTCGCCGACGAGTCGCGCGAGCGCGACCTGGCCGCGACCCGCGAGGAGCTCGAGCGGATCCGGGCGCGCGCGAGCGCGGACCTCGAGTCCGAGAAGCAGCGCGCGATCGCCGACCTCCGCAACGAGGTCGCCGACCTGGCCCTTCGCGCGGCCGGCCGCGTCGTCGGCGAGACCATGTCCGACGACCGCCAGCGCCGGCTCGTCCAGGAGTTCCTGGCCGAGGCTGCTCCCGCGGGCGGCTCCGGTGGCTCCGCGGGCTCGGGCGGCAACGCCTCGGGCCAGGGTGGGACCGCCTGACATGGCCAAGCGCGACAGCGCGCCCCGGCGCTACGCCGAGGCCGCCTTCCAGCTCGCCGAACGTGACGGCTCGATCGAGACGTGGCGGCGCGAGCTCGAGGGCGCGGTGACGACGATCGAGGGGCAGCTGCTGCCCGTCCTCGCCAACCCGGCCCTGCCGCTCGACGACCGGCTGCGGACCGCGGACCGCGTGTTCGCGGCCCTCAGCCAGCCCGTTCGCAACCTCATCCTCCTGCTCGTCAAGCGCCACCGCATCGAGCAGCTGCCGCGCGTCGCCGCCGAGTTCGCACGGCTCGACGACCGGCGCAACGGGATCACCAACGCCACCGCCACGAGCGCGGCGCCGCTGACCGATCTCGAGGTCCGGGCCCTGACGGCCCGCCTCGAGCAGATGACCGGCGGCCGCGTCGCCCTCACCACCGACGTCGACGAGGACCTGCTCGGCGGGCTCGTCGTCCGCGTCGGCGACCGACTGATCGACGGGAGCGTCCGGGGCCGCCTCGAGCGGCTGCGGAACCAGCTCGCCTCGGGCGCCCTGTAGGAGAACCGCTCATGGCCATTCGTTCCGACGAGATCACCAGCATCATCAAGTCGTCGATCGACTCGTTCGACGCGGCGACCGAGACGCGCAGCGTCGGGACGGTCGTCGAGGTCGGCGACGGGATCGCCCAGATCTACGGGCTCGACGGCGCCCTCGCG
>DASSPG010000079.1:0-2022 GCA_035699725.1 Candidatus Limnocylindrales bacterium
GCCCGCGAGGCGATCGAGACCGTGATCGAGCTCGAGCACATGGGCCTGCCGTTCAACCGGACCGAGGACGGGCGGATCGACCAGCGCCGGTTCGGCGGCCACACCCGGAACTACGGCGAGGGCCCGGTTCGCCGCTCGTGCTTCGCGGCCGACCGGACCGGCCACATGATCCTCCAGACCCTCTACCAGCAGTGCATCAAGTACGGCGTCAAGTTCTACGACGAGTACCACGTCGTCGACCTGCTGTCCGAGGGCGGCGACCTCGGCGACGGCGGGCGGGCGGCGGGAGTCGTCGCCTACCGGATCGCCGACGGCGAGATCCACACCTTCCGCTCGAAGGCGGTGATGCTCGCCACCGGCGGCTTCGGGCGGATGTTCCGGATCACCTCGAACGCCTGGTCGCTGACCGGCGACGGGGTCGCCCTGGCGTACCGCCACGGGATCCCGATGCAGGACATGGAGTTCTACCAGTTCCACCCGACCGGGATCTACGGGATCGGCATCCTGCTGTCCGAAGCGGCCCGCGGCGAGGGCGGGATCCTGCTCAACGGCGAGGGCGAGGCGTTCATGGCCCGCTACGCACCGACGATGAAGGACCTCGCCCCGCGCGACGTCGTCTCGCGCTCGATCTACCTCGAGGTCCGCGATGGCAAGGGGATCGGCGGCAAGGACTACGTGTACCTCGACGTCCGCCATCTCGGGGCAAAGGTCATCGAGGAGAAGTTGCCCGACATCACCGATTTCGCTCGGGTCTACCTCGGGGTGGAGCCGCTCACCGAGCCGGTCCCGATCCAGCCGACCGCCCACTACGCGATGGGCGGCATCCCGACCGACGTCCAGACGCGGGTGACGCGCGACGCCGCCAACACCGTCGTGCCCGGGTTGTATGCCGCGGGCGAGTGCGCCTGCGTCAGCGTCCACGGCGCGAACCGGCTCGGGACGAACTCCCTCGTCGACCTGCTCGTGTTCGGGCGACGCGCCGGGCGCCAGATGGCGCTCGACGTGAAGGGCGTCGGGATGCCGGAGCTGGCCCGGGACGTGGAGCAGCCCGTCCGGACCGAGATGGCCGCCCTCAAGGCGAACACGAAGGGCGAGAACGCGGCCCGGATCCGGACGGACCTGGCGAACGTGATGATGGACAACGTCGGGGTGTACCGCGACGAGGCGCTCCTGTCGGCCGCGCTGCCGAAGGTCCGCGAGCTGCGCCGGCGCTACGCCAAGGTCGGGATCGCCGACCGCGGCTCGATCTTCAACACGGACCTTCTCGAGGCGCGCGAGATCGGGTACCTGCTCGACTGCGCCGAGACGACGGTCGTGGCAGCGCTCAACCGGAGGGAGAGCCGCGGCGCCCACGCCCGCGAGGACTACCCCGACCGCGACGACGTCAACTTCCTGACCCACAGCCTAGCGACCCGCGGGCCCGGTGGCGGTCATCCGCAGCTGACGTACAAGCCGGTCACGATCACCCAGTTCCAGCCGAAACCACGAACCTACTGACCCGAGACGAGCGAGCGCAACCAGCATGCAGGTCGACCTCCGCATCCTCCGCTACGACCCCGAGCGCGACACGAAGCCGCACTGGGAGTCGTACGTGGTCGAGTCCGACCCGAAGGCCGATCGTGTCCTCGACCTGCTCCACCGGGTGAAGTACGAGCAGGACGGGACGCTCACGTTCCGCCGCTCGTGCGCCCACGGGGTGTGCGGCTCGGACGCGATGCTCGTCAACGGCCGCAACCGGCTCGCCTGCAAGGTCCGGGTCGAGCAGCTCGGCAAGCGCCGGATCACGATCGCCCCGCTGCCCGGGCTGCCGGTGATCAAGGACCTGATCGTCGACATGGACGGCTTCTTCGCCAAGCTTCGGAGCGTCCAGCCGTTCCTGATCGACGAGACGCCGGCGCCCGCCCGGGAGCGGGTGCAGAGCCCGGAGGATCGGGCCCGCTACGACGACACGACCAAGTGCATCCTGTGCGCCGCCTGCACCTCGTCGTGCCCCTCGTTCTGGGCCCAGCCGTCGTACGTCGG